>CAZIGW010000291.1:0-6167 GCA_964538565.1 uncultured Hyphomicrobiales bacterium
ATCGAATGCACGTGTTCAATCTCGCGCAGGAGCAGCAGTGGAATCCCAAACGCCACGTCGAAAAGATTCTGGCGGAGATCGGAGAGGGCGACGTGACGGTGGCCTGCTGGGAGCCGGGGCAGATCAGCCCTTACCATTGTCATCCGGACGCGACGGAAATTTACTTCTGTTTCCAGGGCGGCGGGCAGATGCGCACGCCGGAGCGCACGGTGGATGTCGTGCCGGGCTCGTTCGTGGTGCATCCTCCGGGCGAACTGCACGAATACATCAACGGCTCCGGACGTACGCTGCTGTTCCGCGTTCGCTTCGGCGCCGACATGCGTTCGCGGCACTTCGACTGGCGCGGCAACCCGGAGTGGCGGCAATCGGCCTCGGACGCGGAATATTTTCGCCACAATCCGCCGCCCTGAGTCTCCGTTCGATTCTACCGCGCGCACAAACACTTGATGTGCGCACGCGACCGCCACGACATTGAAGAATGGCGGCGTGCGATCTAGAGTTCTCGTGTTCTGGAATCGATGCGGCCGCACCGTGACTCAATCGGTAACCTGGGTTTTGGCAATCGTGATCGGCTCCTGGCTCGCTTGGCAGGTGGCGAAGCTGGTGGTGTTCGTTCTGCGATTCGTGTTCGGCACCGCTGCGGGGTGGCTGTCGATCGCGCTGGCGCTCGGAGCCGGCGGGCTGTTTCTTCTGCGCTCGAACGGCGACTATGCGACGCTCTACGCGCTCGGCTGCATTGCGGCGGCGCTCGTCGTCGCCTGTGCGGTCGAGCACATCGAGGGCGCACGCGAGCGCGAGCGCCGCTTACGGCTGCGGGCCGCATACGCGCAGGAGAACCGGCGCCGCGAGCAGGAGGCGGCGGCTGCCGCGAATCGCCAGGATGTCGGCGCGGATGACCCGGTCGGTTCCCTGAACGCGGAATTCGTCGACGGGGTCTGGGTGGTTTCGGAGAGCGCAAAATCGTCGAACAGCGCGTTCCAGGCCGAGGACGCCTGGCAGGACGCTGGCGAGCGGTTGGCCGCGGTGCAGCAGGACATCGGCGAATTTCGGCGCGGGCCGCGGGCCCTGACCGGTCTGTTCCAGTAGCCGCAAGTTCGGTCAGATGCCGGTGCGCCGGCCGACATCTGCTGCCGGCCCGCGCGACAGGGCGGCCGGCGCCGAGGCGGCGATCCAGTTCGCGGCGAACCCGAGCCCGGCAGCCGTGTAGACGAGGCCCATCGGCACCCACATCACGAGCCCCGCCAGTTGCTGGTCTTCGAGCGGCGTCAGACCGAACGCCGCTGCCAGGGGTTGCGGCGGATACCACAGCCGCGCCGAGAGCGTCAGCAGCAACCCGAGCAGGCTCATGTGGATCGTCGTCACGAACAGACAGAACACGGCAACGCCGGGCTTGCGGGAACGGAGCAGCGACCACCAGAACAGGACCGCGGTGAGCACGAAGAGCAGATGCTGCAGCCGGTGGACCGCGAGGTTGGCAAGCGCGAGCTCGAAGATGCGCGGCACGTGCAGCAGCCACAAGGCTGCGCCGTGGATCGCGGTGGCGACGAGCGGATCGGTCAGCACGCGCCAGGCACGGGCCACGTGAGCCTGTGCGAGCAGGCGCGAGACGCCGGTGCTTATGGGACGCGGCGTTCCCCAGGCGGCGGCGCGGTTCGGCCAGCCGAGGGCGAGGAGCGGAGCCGCGATCACGACGAGGACGACGTGTTCGAGCATGTGGGCCGCGAACAGACGTTCGCCCAGCCAGTGCAGGGGCGAAACGAGCGCGAGGGCGAGAAGGATCCAACCCGAGCAGAAGAAGCCCGCGTGCGCGGGCGTGATGCCGCGCCCCCATCCGGCCCGCCTCCACAGCCGGCCCGTGCCGTGCACGTAGAGAGCGATGCTCGACGACAACAGAAGCATCACCCAGGGATCGAGCGTCCAATGAGCCGACGTCCAGGGGCCGGACGGGGAGTGTGCCGAGCCCGGTTCGTGCGCGGCCGCCGGCCCGCCGAGAACGGCGATCAGGGCCGCGAGCGCAAGCGCAGGCATCATCAGGCCTCGACCATGAAGGCGGCGGTCCCCTGCAGGGCGATGACGACGGCGAACAGAACGCCCGAGAGCGCCCCGATCGCGGCCAGGAACTCGCGTGGCCGGCCGTTCGCCTCGGAAACGAGCGCCGCCTCGCGGTCGGCGGTGCGCCATGCGCGCCAGGACAGGAATCCACCGGCGAGTGCGACCAGCAGCAACGCCAGGGCGACGAGCGGCACGACGGTCGCCGGCGTGAAGGCCGGCCACGGAACGATGGCGTAGTTCGCCTGCGTGCTCAGCGCCCAGGCGGTGGGACCGGCGGCGAGGCCCGCCCAGGGGACGCCTTCGCGGACAAAGCGCATGCCTCACCTCATCGCATAGGGAAACCAGTAGATCAGCGCATAGAGCGGCAGCCAGGAGACGACGACGAAATACCAGTAGAAGACGTTGTCCGTGATGTCGCTGAAGCGGCGCGGCTGTGCGTGGCGCGTGAACATGAGCACGGCGAGCACGAGCGTGTCGGCAACGTCGGTCACGAGATGCGTCGCGTGCAGCCCGAGGATGATCCAGATCATCGACCCGAATGCGTCGAGGTCCCAGCGCAGCCCGAGCCGAGCGATCTCGAGGCCGCGCAACGCGATGGTGGCGAGTCCGATCAGGGACATCGCGAGGAGACCGAGGCGCACGCGGGCCAGGTCGCACCGATGGGCGGCGCGGTTCGTCCACCAGTTGGGGACGACGCTCGCGAGCAGCACCAGTGCGAGGACGGTGCCCGGCCAGTAGTTGGCGGGAGCGCCATGCTGGGGCCAATGCGGATCGACCGCCGCCAGATAAAGATAGGCGCCGACAAGCGTCGCAAAGCCGGTTCCTTCGATGGCGACGAAGGCGAGCGTGCCCCACCAGGGCGTGCTCGCATGCGCGAATCCCCAGGTCGGCAGCGAGGAGACGTCGTCGACCGGCCGCACGTTCATTGCTCGTCCTCGGGCGTGTCCTTGGGCCAGAACCAGCCGAGCAACGCGATCGCCAGCGGCGGCGTTCCCCAGACGACGGCCCATGGCGTGAAGATGGAACCGACGAACAGGACGGCGAGTGCGATCGCCGAGACCAGCGGCCAGATCGACGGCCGCGGCGAGGCCTCGCGCACGAGGGGGATTGCCTCGGTCACGCTGGTCACCAGGATCTCCCGGCGCCGCGCGCTCAGTCCGGTGACGACCGGACGCGGGCCGCGAACGTCCCACAGCGGCTCCCGATGGGTGACGAACGGCACCTGTGCGAAGTTGTAGGGCGCCGGCGGCGAGGCGGTCGCCCATTCGAGCGTCCCGGCGTCCCACGGATTGTCGCCGGCGGGATGGCCGTTGCGCAGGCTGTCGACGACGTTCCACAGCAACAGGACGAAGCTCGCGAACAGGATCAGCGCGCCGACCGTCGCCAGCAGGTTGAGGCCGCCCCAGCCCATCTCCGGCAGATAGGTGTAGACGCGGCGCGGCATGCCTTCGAGACCGAGGATATGCATGGGAAAGAAGGTGAGATTGAACCCGACGAAGGCGAGCCAGAAGTTCCACTGGCCGATCCGTTCGCTCAGCATGCGGCCGGCGATCTTCGGGAACCAGTAGTAGACGCCGGCGATCAGCGGAAACACGGCCCCGCCGATGAGAACGTAGTGGAAGTGCGCGACCACGAAGAACGTATCGTGCACCTGCGTGTCGAGCGGCACGGAGGCCACCATCACGCCGGTGAGGCCGCCGACGACGAAGATGACGAGGAAGCCGAGCACGAACAGGAGCGGCGTGCGGAACACCGGCTTGCCGTCCCACAGCGTCGCGATCCAGCAGAAGATCTGCACGCCGCTCGGCAGGGCGATCATCATGCTCGAGGCGGTGAAAAAGCTGGCGCCGAGCTGCGGCAGCCCGGTCGCGAACATGTGGTGCACCCACAGCCCGAAGGAGAGAAACCCCGTGGCGATCAGCGAAAGAACGACCGGCACATAGCCGATCACCGGACGGCGGGCGAACGTGGCGATCACCGCCGAGACCATGCCGGTGCCGGGCAGGAAGATGATGTAGACCTCAGGGTGGCCGAAGAACCAGAACAGATGCTGCCACAGCAGCACGTCGCCGCCGATCGTCGGATCGAAGAAATGCGTGCCGATCAGCCGGTCGAGGATCAGCATGGTGGACGCCAGCATGATGGCCGGCATCGCGAACACCACGAGAAACGACGTCACCAGTATCGACCAGACGTAGAGCGGAATGCGGTCGAGCGTCATGCCGGGCGCGCGCTGTTTGAAGACCGTGACGATGATTTCCACCGCGACCGCGAGCGCGGAGACTTCCGTGAAGGTGATCATCTGCGCCCACACGTCCGGGCGCTTCGTCGGCGAGTACTGCAGCTCGGTCAGCGGCGCGTAGGCGAACCAGCCGACATCGGGGCCGGCGCCCGCCAGGAACGAGATCCAGAGAAACAGTCCGCCGGAGAGATAGACCCAATAGCTGAAGGCGTTGAGGCGCGGGAACGCGATGTTGCGCGTGCCGACCATGAGCGGCACCAGATAGACGGCGAACGCCTCCATGACAGGCACCGCGAACAGGAACATCATGGTGGCGCCGTGCCTCGGGAAGAGCTGGTTGTAGAGGTCGGGTCCGACGACGCCCGCTTCGGGCCGGGCGAGCTGAATGCGCATCACCACGGCGGCGATGCCGCCGATGCACAGGAAGAAGAAGGCGGTCGCGATGTCGCGCCGGCCGATCACCTTGTGGTCGACCGAGCTCAGACGGCCGAGCACGGTGCCGGGCGTGCGCCAGAGCGCTGCGAGCCGGGCATGGAGATCGCCTTCCTCGAGCGCCGTGTCGCTCAGATCCTCGGTCGCCGGGCTCGTGGCCGCTTCGCTCATCGCAGCCCCGCCAGATAGGCGACGTGCGCGCTGTGGTCGGCGGCCGGGAGGGGGTCGGCGGGCATCTGCGCGCCGGGCTTCGTGTGCTGCGGATCGACGATCCAGGCCGCGAGATGGCCGGGGGTCATCGGCAGGGTGCCGGCCGCGATGGTGCGGCGGCTCGCGAGATGCGTGAGATCGGGGCCGGCCTGGCCGCCGGCGGTCGTGCCCCTGATGGTGTGGCAGGCGACGCAGCTGCGCGACAGAAAGACCCGCAGCCCGGCCGCGCGGACGGCGTCCTTCGGCGATTCCGCCGGCGCCAATTGATGTTCGCGCCAGGCGGCGTAGGCGTCCGGCGGCGCGGCGATCACGAAGAATGCCATCTTGGCATGCTGCCGACCACAGAACTCGGCGCACTGGCCGCGATAGATCCCGGCGCGTGTCGCGGTGAATCGCATCTCGTTCCGGTGTCCGCTGATCTGATCGGTTTTCCCGGCGAGACTTGGAATCCAGAAGCTGTGGATCACGTCGGCGGTGTCGAGCGTCACCGCGACCGGACGGTCGACCGGGATGTGGATCTCGTTGGCGCTGGTGAAAATGCGCGCGGGACTCGCATCCTCGTAGCGCACCTGCCACCACCACTGGTGCCCCGTCACGCGAATGCTCACCGCGTCGCCGACGGGCGCGGAGAGCCCGCGCTGCGCCGAGTAGCTGAACACGGTGAGGGCGATCACCACGATCGCGGTCGCGCCGACGCAGCCCGCGATCACCCGGCCGATACGGCGCTCGCGCGCCGGCTCGGTCGTGAGCGGATCCGGTCGATCGCCGCGCCGCCGCGCAATGCCGGCGAACAGCGCGATCATGACGAGGAGCCAGACGACCGCGCCCACCGCCACGAACAGCCAGATCAGATCGGCGAGACGCTGCGCTTCGGGGCCCTGGGGGTCGAGCGCGGACTGCTGACCCGAACATGCGCCGACCAGCGCGGCGCTCGCGATCGCGGCCGCATGTCCCGGGAGGCGTTCGACCGACGGCCGATGGATCGCGTGATTACAGCTCGTTTCGGCCCGAGCTTCCGCCACTGCGGCGCTGGGTGCTCGGGCGACGGGCGAGCGCGGTCCTGGCTCCTGCATCTGACGGCGAAATCGCCCCTGGGATCGGGAAAACGCGCCGTACGGAAACGCCGCGCGGGGAGCAATGTTCCTCGACGGCTCGCAAGCAGCGGGCGCCGGAATTCTCCGGCGCCCGGTTTGTTCAAATTGCGCGGGACGCTTCGCCTGCCGCGTGCTCA
>CAZIGW010000292.1:0-12282 GCA_964538565.1 uncultured Hyphomicrobiales bacterium
GTCGGTGGCGGTCGCGGCGCAATCGCGCCCTACCTCGCCAGGCAATGTCACGACGTAACCGTGTTCGATATCGACTACCGATGGGATGACCGCGGCGACCCGTCGGTGCAGGATCGCTTCATCGCCTGGTCACGCGCAAACCATCTCAACGTCCGCTTCGGGTCCCTTTTCAACGTTCCTGCCGAGGACGAAAGCTTCGACGTTGTTCTGTCGATGTCCGTCATGGAGCACGTCCCCTACAAGCAATTCGCCATGAAGGAGGCGATGCGGATTCTGCGGCCCGGCGGGCTGATGGTGATGTCATTCGACATCGCGCTCGACGTGAAGCCGTTGGAGGATGCGATGCGGGTGGAAATCTTTACACCTGAGCGCTTGCGTATTGTCCTCCAGGGCCTTGGAATTGAGGATCAGCCGTTCGCGTCGGACGAAATCAGTCAGAGCATTCGCGAGATCGAACGCGATGGCGTCTGCGGCATTCCTTCAGGCATGACGGTGGGCGCCATTGCGATCAGAAAACTGGCCTGCGTCTGAATGTTGGTCCCCTGGCGTTCGCGGTCGCCGGCGGACCACCTGATACGTGCAGCAATGGACAACGTCGCGTCGGGCAGGCCACCGCCGGCCCACGGCCTCTAGCTATGCCACCGCCCTGATCACCCGCGCGAGCTTCGCGAAGATCTCGTCGATCTCGTTCTCGCTCACGATCAGCGGCGGACTCAGCGCGATCGTGTCGCCGGTGACGCGAATCATCAGGTTCTCCTCGAAGAAGGCCTTGTCGATCGCCCGGTAGCCGCGCCGTCCGGGCGCGTCCGATTCGGGCGCGAGATCGACGGCGGCGGCGAGCCCCACCGTGCGCACGTCGAGCACGTTGGGCAGCCCCCGCAGGCCCATCGCGGCCTCCGCCATCACGGGCTCGAGCGCCCTGGCGCGCGCGAACAGATCCTCGTCGCGGTAGACGTCGAGCGTCGCCAGGCCCGCCGCGCAGGCGAGCGGATGCCCCGAATAGGTGTACCCGTGCAGAAGCTCGATGGCGTGCGGCGGCCCGCGCATGAAGGCCTCGTGGATCGCCTCGCGCACGATCACGCCGCCCATCGGCACCGTCCCGGAGGTCACGCCCTTGGCGAACGTGATCATGTCGGGGAGGACGCCGTATCGCTCGGCCGCGAACGCGCAGCCGAGGCGGCCGAAGCCGGTGATCACCTCGTCGAACACGAGCAGAATTCCGTGCCGGTCGCAGATTTCGCGCAGCCGCGCGAGATATCCCCTCGGGGCGGGCAGCACGCCGGTCGATCCCGCCATCGGCTCGACGATCACGGCAGCCACCGTCGAGGCATCGTGCAGCGCCACGATGCGCTCGAGCTCGTCGGCGAGATGGGCGCCCCATTCGGGCTCGCCCTTCGTGAAGGCCTGGTGCGCGCGGTCGTAGGTGTGGGACAGATGATCCACGCCGACGAAGAGCGAACCAAAGAATTTCCGAGTGTTGGCAATTCCGCCGACGGCAATCCCGGAGAAGCCCACGCCGTGATAGCCGCGCTCGCGGCCGATCAGGCGCACGCGCGATCCCTCCCCGCGCACGTTGTGGTAGGCGAGCGCGATCTTGAGCGCGCTCTCGACCGCCTCCGAGCCGGAATTGCAGAAGAACACCCGGTCGAGATCGCCCGGCGCCAGCGCGGCGATGCGGCTGGCGAGCTCGAACGCCTTGGGGTGGGCAAACTGAAATGGCGGCGCATAGTCGAGCTCGGCCGCCTGGTGCCGGATCGCCGACACGATCGGCTCGCGATTGTGCCCGGCATTGCAGCACCACAGGCCGCTCGTCCCGTCGAGCACGCGGCGGCCGTCGACCGTCGTGTAGTACATGCCGCTCGCTCCCGCGAGGAGCCGCGGCGCTTGCTTGAACGCGCGATTCGGCGTGAAGGGCAGCCAATAGGAACGCAGATCGTTCGGTCTTGGCGTCATTCGCGAACTGTCGACAGCCGTCATTTCCTGTTCCTGATCGGGAGCGCCCGACAGGCGCGTCGGCGCGGTGGGCAGCGTGCAACAGCGCGCGTCGACGCGGTGGGCAGCGTGCAATAGCAAGCGCGCCTGCCCGGCGCCAGAGTGCAGTGGGCCCGGCCGCCAGCGCCGTTTTGTGCGGCTTGTTCCAATTTTGGTGCAATCGGCCGCGACCGGGCGGACCGTCCGCACCCCGGAGTGCGCTGATTCGGAATCGAGTCATGTCGAGAGCACGACCAGACGCGCGCCGTCCATGCGCTTGCGCAGGTCTCCCACGTGAAGCATGCAAGTCCGCGCAGGTCGTCGGCGAATTCGAACATTGCCAACGCCGCGGTTGGCTTGTTAGTTGTTAGGCGCTGTCGCAGGGGGGTCCGCAATTCATCTTGTCTGCCCGTCCGGATTGAGTCGGCGGGCGAAGAATTCGCGCAGTGCGGCGTTTTTGGTCGCTGCGTGCCGGAGCTTCATCATGTTGCCCGGTTTTTGCTGACGATGAGAATGCTGTCGCTCCAATTTGCTGCATCAACGTTCGGCGTACTCGAGCACGGGTGGGGCGCATCGGGATGAGCTGCGAACTTGATGGCGGGGGCGGCCTCGGCGCGGAGGAGATCCGCGAGGCCTGCACGCGCGTCGTCGCCAGTCCCGCGTTCCGCGCATCGCCACAACTGTCGGCATTCCTGCGCTTCGTCGTCGAGGCCACGCTGTCGGGCCAGAGCGAGCGCATCAAGGGCTACACCATCGCGGTGGAGGCGCTGGGACGCGACGCGGATTTCGATCCGCAGACGGACCCGATCGTGCGCGTCGAGGCCGGACGGCTGCGGCGCGCGCTCGAGCGCTATTATGGCGAAACGGGCGCTGACGACCCGGTCGCCATCGAGCTGCCGCGCGGCAGCTACGTGCCGGTCTTCAACAGACGAAATGTCGCGGTCGTCCGGCCGACCTTGATTGAGCGGCTGTGGCGGGCCTCCGCAAGCCTCCGCGAGCGGGGCCGCCGCCACGCGGCAGCCATCGGCTTCGTCGCGCTCGGCGCCGTGCTCTTTCAGGCGGCCGACATGGCGTTCGACTTCAACGATCCGAACAACGCCTCGCAGCGGGTCGTCACATCGAGCGTGGACGTGACCGGCACGGCGCGCCGCCGGTTCCAGCCGGTCGGCCCGATGATCTACGTCGAGCCGTTCGTGTTCCTGGGCTCGTCCACCGGCTGGGACGTCCCGCTCACGCGCATGCGCGACAAGCTCACCGACGCGCTCTCGCGTTTCGACGAGATCAACGTCGTCTCCGACTACGCGCCCAGCGCGGTCGCCGGAACGACGGGATTCAGTCTCGCGTCCGCCGCGCCGGGCGATTATCGCCCGCCGCCCGAAGCACCCCCTCAGGGAACGCATATCGACTATCGCCTCGCAGCGTCGGCCGAATCGCCGGGCGACGGAATCGTCACCCTCATGTTCCGTCTGATCGACACCGACGACAGCACGATCGTGTGGTCGCGCACCTTCGATCGCCTCGCCGTCGGCGCCGACCCGCGCGATCCGGAGAACAACCTCGTTCGCGAACTGGCGACGCTCCTCGGCCAGCCGTTCGGCATCATCCACACGCACGAGCGCGTCAAGGCGGCCTCGTCGTACCTGGATGAGGATCCGCGCTATCTCTGCCTGCTCAAGACCTACGAATACTGGCGCGACTACGACCGCAGCCGGCACGCCGGCGTCCAGGCCTGCCTGCAGCGCGCGGTCGAGGAGGATCCGACCTTCGCGCTCGGCTACGCGGCGCTCGCCAGGCTCTATTTCCGCGAGTATCAGTTCGGCGCCGAGACCGGCAAGGCCGCAGCGCCGATGCTTGATCGCGCCCTGCACGCCGCCCGCGAGGCGATCCGGTTGAAGCCCACGAGTGTGCGCGCGCACCGCATCCTGGCCGACATCTACCTCGCGCAGGGAAACGTTCCGGCCGCCCTCGCCGCCGGCGACAAGGCACTCTCGCTCAATCCCTACGATCTCGGCGCCGTGGTGTACTACGGCACGCAGCTCGCCGCGCTCGGCGAGATCGACAAGGCGAGGCTGATGCTGCGCAAGGCCACCTTCTTCGGGATGGTGCGGCCCGTCGTCATCGACTTCGGGCTGTTCCTGATCGCCTATCTGAGCGACGACATCGACGACGCGCGGCTCTACGCCAAGGAGCTTCCGGCCGACCGGTTCAGCCTCGGCCTGCTGGCGCGCGCGTTGCTGTGCCAGAAGAGCGGCGACCGCGAAGGCGCGCGCGAGGCCGTCCGCCGGCTCGTCGCCCTGCAGCCGGCCTGGCAAATCAATCCGCGCGGCGAACTCGCCAAGTTCTTCCCCGGCCCGCCGGTCGTCGACAAGCTCGCCAAGGATCTCACCGAGGCCGGGCTGACCGTCACAAATTGACAATTGACGAAGCCCGCGCGGCGACCGGGCGCCGCCCACGGCTCTGCGTCTTGCCGCTGTGCCGGCCGGCTGCTACCAACCGCGCCGGTTCGACCCCCAGGGGCATGGTTTTCGATGTCCGCGAGCAAAGCCGACAAGCTCAAGGCCCGCCTGCCGCGCGGGCTCTCCGACCGCGCGCCGGCCGAGATCGCGGCGACCCGCGTCATGCTGGAGAAGATCCGCGCGGTCTACGAGCTCTATGGCTTCGAGCCGGTCGAGACCCCGGCGATCGAGTACACCGACGCGCTCGGCAAGTTCCTGCCCGATCAGGACCGGCCCAACGAGGGCGTTTTCTCCTTCCAGGACGACGACGAGCAGTGGCTGTCGCTGCGCTATGACCTCACCGCGCCGCTCGCCCGCTACGTCGCGGAGAATTTCGACCAGCTGCCGAAGCCCTACCGCAGCTACCGTTTCGGCTGGGTTTTCCGCAACGAAAAGCCGGGTCCCGGGCGCTTCCGCCAGTTCATGCAGTTCGACGCCGACACGGTCGGCTCCGCCTCGCCGGCGGCCGACGCCGAGAACTGCATGATGGCGGCCGACACGATGGAGGCGCTCGGTGTTCCGCGCGGCTCCTACGTGGTCAGGATCAACAACCGCAAGGTGCTCGACGGCGTGCTCGACACCATCGGGCTCGGCGGCGAGGAAAATGCCGGGCGGCGCCTGACCGTGCTGCGCGCGATCGACAAGCTCGACCGGCTCGGCCCCGAGGGCGTCCGTCTGCTGCTCGGCAGGGGCCGCAAGGACGAGAGCGGCGATTTCACCAAGGGTGCGGACCTGCCGGAAGCGGCGATTGCGCACATTCTCAACTTCACCGGCTGGGGGGAGCCCGGCTCCCGTTCGAAGAGCATCGAAGCCGCCAGCAAAGTCACGCTCGCCAATTTCGAGATGGCCGTGCGCGGCAATTCCGTCGGCGAAGCCGGTGTCGCGGAACTCGCCGACATCAAGGCCCTTGTGGAAGCCGCCGGCTACGGCGACGGCCGGATCGTCGTCGATCCCTCGATCGTGCGCGGCCTCGAGTACTACACGGGCAGCATCTACGAGGTCGACCTCACCTTCGAGATCAAGGACGAGGCAGGCCGTCCGGTGCGCTTCGGCTCGGTGGCGAGCGGCGGGCGCTACGACGGTCTCGTCGCGCGCTTTCGCGGCGAGGCCGTGCCGGCGACCGGCATCTCGATCGGCGTGTCGCGGCTTGCCGCCGCGCTCATGCATCTCGGCAAGCTCGACGCCCGTCCGGCCCCCGGGCCGGTGGTGGTCACCGTGCTCGACCGCGACCGGATCGCGGACTACCAGCGCATGGTGAAACGCCTGCGCGAGGCGGGCATTCGCGCCGAGCTCTATCTCGGCAGCGGCAAGTTCGGCCCGCAGATGAAATACGCCGACAAGCGCGCGGCGCCCTGCGTGGTCATCCAGGGTTCGGACGAGAAGCAGAAGGGCGAGGTGCAGATCAAGGACCTGATCGAGGGCACGAAGGCCGCCGCCGCCATCGCCTCGAACCAGGAATGGCGCGAATCGCGCCCCGCCCAGTTCGCGGTTCCGGAGGAGAGGCTGGTCGAGGCCGTGTGCGAGGTGCTGGCGCGCCACGGCATCGCCTGGCGCTGAGGCGACCGCGTTCGCTGGCGGCATCATCACAAGGGTTAACAGGCGCTTGACGGCGGGTATTGCGGCGCGGTCTGCGTCCGAACGGGACCGGGCCCGCCCGGCGAGGGTAAAACCGAGCGTGTCCAGCACGTTAAGCGCGGTTCGCGATCGACGTCGAAGCTTTAACAAAGGCGTGCTAAAGGGCCGCCACCACAGCGGACGGCGAGTTCACGGTTCGAACATGGACACGGCGACGACCACGATGCCCGACGCGCGGGCGCAAGCGCTCGTCGCCTCCTACGAGCGCGCCGGCTATATGCGCGCCACGCCGGCAATCCTGCAGCCGGCCGAGCCGTTCCTCGACCTCGCCGGTGAGGACATCCGCCGGCGGCTCTACCTCACCACCGGGCCGTCCGGACGCGAGCATTGCCTGCGGCCAGACCTGACGATCCCCGTGGTGCGCGAGTATCTCGCCTCCCCGCTGGCAGGGCGTCCGGCGAACTTCTGCTACCTCGGACCCGTATTTCGCCAACCGCGGCCCGGGTCGGCAGCGGAGCCGCGCGCGGGCGAACTCATGCAGGCGGGGGTCGAGTCCTTCGGCCGCACCGACACGGCGGCCGCCGACGCCGAGATGCTGTTTCTCGGGCTCGCGGCGACCGCGCATTACGGGGTCGCCCGGCCGACGATCCGCATGGGCGACGCGGCGCTCTTTTCGGCGCTGGTGAGCGCGCTCGATCTCGCCCCGGCGTGGAAGCGTCGCCTCGTCAAGGATTTCAACCGCAAGAGCAACCTGGCGCACGATCTCGACGCCCTGATGCTGGCGCGCGCCGATGCGCGGCCCGAATACCAGGGCGTCCTCTCCGCGCTCGCCGGCTCCGACCCGAAGGCCGCGCACGCGCTCGTCACCGATCTTCTCTCGATCGCCGGCATCACGGCGGTCGGGGGCCGCACCGTCGGCGAAATCGCCGACCGCTTCCTCGAGCAGGCCGCCCTGCAGGCCGGCCACGCCCTGCCGCGGGACATCCGCGCGCTGGTCGAACGCTTCCTCGGCATCGAGGGCTCGCCCGAAGCGGCCGCCGCCGCGCTGCGCGCGCTCGCGGACGACGCCAACCGCGCGCTGGCGCCCGTGCTCGACCTGTTCGAAGCCCGCACCCAGGCGCTCGCCGCGCGCGGCATCGCGACGGCGGACATCCGTTTCGCCGCCGCGTTCGGCCGCGGCTTCGACTACTACACGGGCTTCATGTTCGAACTGCATCACCCCGCCAATCCCGACGATCAGCTCGTCGCCGGCGGCCGCTACGACGGCCTGCTGTCGCGGCTCGGCAGCGCGCAGCCCGTTCCGGCCGTCGGGTTTGCCGTGTGGATCGAGCCTCTCGCCCGGATGGGAGCCCCGGCATGACGGCGCCGTTGGTCATCGCGGTCCCGGCGAAGGGGCGGCTGCAGGAAAACGCCGAGGCCTTTTTCGCCGAGGCGGGACTTGCGCTCATCAAGCCGCGCGGCGCGCGCGACTACCGCGGCACGGTCGCCGGGCTTGCCGGCGTCGAGGTCGCGTTTCTCTCCGCCTCGGAGATCACGCAGCAACTGGCGCAGGGCGCGGCGCATCTCGGCATCACCGGCGAGGACCTGGTGCGGGAGATGATCGCCGACGCGGACGAGCGCGTGGTGCTGCTCACCGGCCTCGGCTTCGGCTTCGCCAACGTGGTGGTCGCGGTGCCGCAGGCGTGGATCGACGTGCGCAGCATGGCGGATCTCGACGACGTCGCGACCGCCTTCCGGCTCAAGCACGACCGCCGCATGCGGGTCGCGACCAAATACGAGAATCTCACGCGCGACTTCTTCGCGACGCATGGCATCGTCGACTATCGCATCGTCGAGAGCGCGGGCGCGACCGAAGGCGCGCCGGCCGCCGGCACCGCCGAGCTGATCGTCGACATCACGACGACCGGTGCGACGCTCGCCGCCAACGCCCTCAAGGTGCTCGACGACGGCACCATACTGCGTTCGCAGGCGAACCTCGTGGCCTCGCGGCACGCACCCTGGGGCAACGCCGAACGCGAGGCCGCACGCGTCATTCTCGACCGCATCGTCGCGCACACGCGCGCGCGCGCGTTTCGCGAGGTGCGCACGCGCTTTGCCGCCTGCAACGCCGCGCTGATCGCCGTCGCAAAGGAACGGTTCGGCATCGTGGCGCCCTACGGCGGACCGACCTCGTCCGGGATGCTGACGCTGCACTGTCCGCCAGCCGAGGTGCACGCGCTCGCAACGTTCCTGCGCGAGCACGGCGCCGACACGATCGCGGTGAGCGAGCTCGACTACGTGTTCACGCGCGAGAATCCGCTCTACGCCCGGCTCGAGGCCGGGCTCGCCTCCTAGAGCGCGACCCGCAAAGGTGGAAACCTGTTTTGCGTGAGATCGCGCCGCAATCCTGTGAACGGCCCGCCGGCGGCGCAGAAATGCTCGGTCCGCGGGGATCAGGGAACGTGCGCCCCGCCCGCCTCGTGCCGGCGCGGGCGGAAGACGACGAAATGCGAGAGAGTAAAATTGACCAGGAAGCTCACCCCGATCGCAAGCAGCTTGGCGAGCAGCACGTGCATGAACATGGCGGCCAGCACCAGCGTGGCCGTATTGGCGATCACGCCGGCAATTCCGGATCCCACGAAGGTCGCGTAGCCGCGCAACGTGAGCTGGCGTCCCGACTCTGCCGCGAACGTGGTGAAGGAGTTCATCACGTAGGAACCCGAGACGGCGACGAACCACGACAGGACGTTGGCGGGCACGAGCGGCAGCAGCCCGAGCGCCTGATACGCGGTCCAGAACACGAGGAAGTCGATGGCGGTGTTGACCACCCCGACGAGACCGAAACTGATCGCCTTGAGCACGACGGCACGCGCGTGCCAGGCGGTGGCGACGCGGGCGGCCAGCCTCTTGAACGGATTCCCCGTGCTCATGCGGCACCGCTTAGCACGCCGGGGCCGCCGGGCGACAGGTTCTTTTGGCTAAGTTATAATCCGCTCCCCTCGACGGCTGCGGCCGGCGGGGCCACATAGGACGCAACGGACCGGCGGACGGCGCGAAGGCGGTACGACAAGACAGCACGGCCGAGGAGATGGGCACGACAGCAACGAATTGGGCCGGCAGTTCCGGCGCGCGCACCGGGACGGCGGGCGGTGCCGAGGCAGGCCTGTCGATCGTGGTGCCGGTGTTCAACGAAGCACCGGGCCTCGCCCGTCTGCACGACCGGCTCGCCGAGGTGGCGCGCGGATTGCGCGAGCAGCGCGGGCTCGCCTGCGAGATCGTCTACGTCGACGACGGCAGCCGCGACCAGACGCTTGCGGTCGCGCGCACGCTGACGGCGCAAGGCGTCGACCTGCAGATCGTGTCGCTGTCGCGCAACTTCGGCAAGGAAGCAGCGCTGCTCGCCGGCCTCGACCACGCCCGTTTCGGCGCCGTGCTGTTCATCGACGGCGACGGCCAGCATCCGCCGGCCCTGATCGACACGCTCGTCGGCCATTGGCTCGATCACGGCTATGACGTCGTGTATACCGCCAAGGCGCACCGCGAGAACGAGCCGTTGCTTCGCCGGCTCGGCGTCAAGGCATTCTACACGCTCATCAACTGGGGCGCGCGGCAGAAGATTCCCGAGGACGCCGGCGATTTCCGCCTGCTTTCCCCACGCGCAACCGCCGCGCTTCGCCAGCTGCCCGAGCGCAACCGCTTCTTCAAGGGGCTGGCGAGCTGGATCGGCTTCCGCCAGATCCGCGTCGACTACGAACCGGCCGAGCGCGCGCACGGCCGCACCAGCTGGAGCTTCGGTTCGCTCATCGGCCTCTCGGTCGAGGGCCTGACCTCGTTCTCGGTCGCGCCGCTACGGGTCGCGAGCCTGCTCGGCCTGCTGCTCGCCGCGGGCGCGCTCGTGTTCGGCGCCTGGATGCTGATCGAGGCGTTCGTGTACGAGCACACCGTGCCCGGGTATCCCTCGCTTATCGTCGGCCTGATGGTGCTGGGCGGCGTGCAGCTTCTGGTGATCGGGATCATGGGCGAGTACATCGGCAAGATCCTCTCCGAGCTGAAGGCGCGGCCGGTCTATTTCGTGGCCGAGCACAGCCTGAAGCCGGCCGAGGGCAGCGACCAGACGGCCCTCCCGGCGGCCAGAACCGCGGCGGAATGAGCGGCCGGTCCCGGAGCCGGGAGTGAGCGCAGGCCGCACAAGCGCAGCCGAACCCGCGCGGCGCATCTGGCTCTGTGCCGACGACTACGGCATCTCGCCGGCCGTGAGCGCGGCGATCCGCGACCTCGCAGAGCGCGGACGCCTGAACGCGACCTCCGTGATGGTGGTCGCGCCGAGCTTTTCGGCCGAGGAAGCCGCGGCGCTCAGGAGTCTCAAAGACAACGGGGCGCCGATCGCCATCGGCTTGCACCTGACCCTGACGGGACCGTTCCGGCCGCTCACCAGCGGTTTCCGGCCGCTGCGCTCGGGCGCCTTCCTGCCGCTCGGAGAAACCCTGCTGCGCGCGCTCGCCAGGCGCCTCGACACCGGGGCGATCGCCGCCGAAAGCGCCGCCCAGATCGCGGCCTTCGAGGCGGCGTTCGGACGGCCGCCCGATTTCGTCGACGGGCACCAGCACGTCCAGGTGTTTCCACAGTTCCGCGACGCCGTGCTCGGCCAGGTGAAGGCGCTGGCCCCCGGCGCCTGGCTGCGCCAGTGCGGCCGGACCGGCCCCCTCGCCGGCCGCTTCGCCGACCGCAAAGGGCTCCTGCTCGATCTCCTGAGCCCCACGTTCCGGCGGCGCGCCCACGCGCTCGGGTTGCGCACCAACCCGGCCTTCGCCGGAACGTACGACTTCCGCGCGCGTACCGCCTTCGCGGACCGGTTCGCGGCCTTCCTCGCCGGCCTTCCGGACGGCAGCGTCGTCATGTGCCATCCGGGCCGGGTCGACCCCGAGTTGCAGCGGCTCGATCCGCTGACCGACGCGCGCGAGGAGGAATATGCCTATTTTTCCGGCGATGAATTTCCGCGCACCCTGACCGCGCAGCGCGTCGCGCTCGCCTGAGGAAAGGCCTCCGGATTTGCGCGACCTTTTGCCCCGCTTTTCGTCGAGACACCATTTCAACCCGGCAACCGGCTTCCCATATGACCGGCGCCGCCCGGAACCGGCTCGTGCGCCCGGGCGGCTGGCCCGCAGTTGGAGGATCCCATGACCCCGCAGGAACGTCAGCTCGTCGCCGAGTTGTTCGACCGCCTCGCCAGCCTCGAAGGAGAGCGGCGAGACCCTGACGCCGAGCGCGCCATCGCCGACGGGCTGGCGCGCGCGCCGAACGCCACTTACGCGCTGGTGCAGACGGTGCTCGTGCAGGACGAAGCGCTTAAGCGTGCCGACGGCCGCATCCGCGATCTCGAAGCGGCGCTGGGCGGCGGCGAACCGCCGCGCGAAGGCGGATTCCTCGACAACATGCGCAATGTCCTGTTCGGCCGCGAGGAGCCGCGCGGCTACGGACGCGACGCGCCGCGTGGCTCCGTCCCTTCCGTGCGGCCCGGCGACGCTCCGATGGGTGCGCCTGCCGGCTTCCGCACCGACATGCAGCCCCCGTCCGGCGCTCCGGTGCAGCAGGGCTCGCCCATGGGCGGCTTTCTCGGCACCGCGGCCGCGAGCGCGGCCGGCGTGATCGGCGGCGCAATGCTGCTTGATTCGATCCGCTCGATGTTCGGCGGGCGTCACGGCGCAGTGCCGGGCGCCTTCGATCCGGGCCTTTCGGGCGACCGTTCGCCGTGGGGCGGCAGCGGAGCCGACAGCGATCTCGCGCGCGAAGCCGGACTGAACGACATCGGCGGGACCCGCACGGCTGCGTTCGACGACGACGACGAGCGACAGACGGCCGGCCTGTTCGACAGCGACGACGACAGCGGGGATTTCGATTCCGACGATTTCGATTCCGACGACTTCGATCCGGGCGACATCGACACCGCCTGAACGCCGGCGCGGCGCGAAGCCCGCGCGCCAAAGCGCGGGATACCCGCTCTCATTCCTTGACGTGGCGCATGATCTCTTCGGCGAACCGGCATCCAGGTCGCCGGATCACGCGCTTTCCGACCTTGATGGACTCACGGCCGGGGCTCCCGGTTCTTGCATCGACGCGTTTTCATCGGACGCCCTAGATGTGAGCTTTCAATAGGTTGTCCATCCGGTCCGGACCGGGGAAGCTGAAGTTGCTGAAGCTTCACGCTTTTCTCGGAGGACCGGATGAACGTGCATAAGAATGCCCGCCTGACGCCGCGTGGTCG
>CAZIGW010000293.1:0-8718 GCA_964538565.1 uncultured Hyphomicrobiales bacterium
GAGCACATGCAGCCCAATCTCTGCCGCTGCGGGACGCACATGCGGATCCTGCGGGCCGTTCGCCGCGCCGCCGAGGCGATGAAGTCGGCCGACGCATCGCACGTGACGAAGGAGGCCGGCCGATGAAGCCCGTACGCGCCACGGACCTGTCCCGCCGCGCGCTCCTCTCCGGCAGCGGCGCGCTCATCGTCAGCTTTTCTTTCGCCCACACGCTTCTCGCCCAGGAAGGTCCGGGCCAGGAATCGCAGAACAAGGGCGCGCTGCCGGCCACCCAGGCGCCCAAGCTTCCGGGCAGCCTGGAGAAGACCCCGATGCTGGATTCCTGGATCCGCATCGACGCGAACGGCCACATCACGGTGTTCACCGGCAAGGTCGAGCTGGGGCAGGGGCTCAAGACGGCGCTGATGCAGATCGCCGGCGAGGAGCTCAACGTCGATCCGCACATCATCGACCTCGTCACCTCGGATACGAGCCGCACGCCGAACGAGGGCTACACGGCGGGCAGCCACTCCATGCAGGACAGCGGCACGGCGATCCGCAATGCGGCCGCGCAGGTGCGAGAGATCCTCATCGGCATCGCGGCGGGCCGCATGAACGTGCCGGCGGAGCGCCTCAAGGCGCAGGACGGCGCGGTCGTCGCCGACGACGGGCAGAAGCTCTACTACGGCGAACTCGTCTCGGGCGACAGCCTGCACGTTCGCGCCCAGCCGCAGTCCAAGTTCAAAAATCCCAAGAACCGCACCGCGATCGGCCGCTCGATGCAGCGGGTCGACATTCCGGCCAAGGTGGTCGGAGCCGTCTCCTACGTGCAGGACCTGCGGCTGCCCGGAATGGTGCATGCGCGCGTGGTGCGCCCGCCGAGCTACGGGGCGCAGTTGCGCACGCTCGACACCAGCCGGGCCGAGAAGATGCCGGGCGTGCTCAAGGTCGTGCGTGACGGAAACTTCGTCGCGGTCGTCGCCGAGCGCGAGTACCAGGCGATCCAGGCGATGCGCACGCTCGCCGACGGTGCCGCCTGGGACGAATCGCGCAGCAGGCTGCCGGACCCGGCGGAGATCTACGATTACATCCGCAAGCTCCCTTCGAAGGACACGACCATCCTGGACACGCGGGATGCCCAGTCCACGCCCGCCGGACAGAAGACCCTGGAGGCGACCTATCACCGCCCCTATCAGATGCACGCCTCGATCGGTCCCTCATGCGGCGTGGCTTTGCTACGCGACGGCAGGCTGACCATCTGGACCCACAACCAGGGTGCGTTCCCGCTGCGCGCGGCCGTCGCCGAAATGCTGAAGATGAAGCCGGACGACATCCGCTGCATCCACATGGAAGGTTCCGGTTGCTACGGGCACAACGCGGCCGACGATGCCGCCGCGGACGCGGCGGTGATCGCCCACGCTTTTCCCGATCGGCCGGTGCGCGTGCAATGGATGCGCGAGGACGAGCATGCCTGGGAGCCGTACGGTCCGGCGATGATCACGAGCGCCAAGGCGTCGCTCGACCGCAACGGCCGTGTGGCGAGCTGGGAATACCACGTGTGGAGCAACACGCATTCCACACGCCCCGGCAAGGCCGGAAACCTGCTCGCGGCGACGCATCTCGCCGCGCCGTTCACGCCGCCGCCGCCGCGCGCGCTGCCGCAGCCGGAAGGCGGCGGCGATCGCAACGGCATCCCGCTCTACAAGTTCGCCAACGCGCGGGTCGTCAGCCATTTCATCCCGTCGATGCCGTTGCGGGTCTCCGCCCTGCGCGGCCTCGGCGCCTACATGAACATCTTCTCGATCGAGAGCTTCGTCGACGAGCTCGCCGCCGCGGCGGGCGCCGATCCGGTCGAATTCCGGCTGCGCCATCTCGAGGATCCGCGCGCGCGCGACGTCGTGCAGATGGCGGCCGAACGCTTCGGCTGGGGCAAGGGCGGCGACCGCTGGCCGAAGGGCCGCGGGCGCGGCTTCGCCTTCGCGCGCTACAAGAATCTCGCCGCCTACGCGGCGATCGCGCTCGAAGTGGAAGTCGACCGCGAGAGCGGCCGCGTTCGGATCGCCCGCGTCGTTGCGGCGGTCGACAGCGGCGAGGCGGTCAACCCCGACGGCATCCGCAACCAGATCGAAGGCGGAATCATCCAGTCATCGAGCTGGACGCTCTACGAATCGGTCGGCTTCGACCGCAGGCACATCACCAGCCGCGACTGGAGCCGCTATCCGATCCTGCGGTTCTCCGCCGTTCCCGACACCATCGAGGTGCACGTCATCGATCGTCCGGGGCAGCCGTTCCTCGGCACCGGTGAGGCCGCGCAGGGTCCGGCGGGCGCGGCGATCGCCAACGCGGTCGCCAACGCGACGGGTGTGCGAATCCGCGACTTGCCGCTGACGCAGGATCGGGTGAAGGCCGCCATCGGGATCTGAGCCGGAAACCCGGCTGAGGCGAACCGGCGTGCCCGCTACTGCTCGAGCACGAGGCGGTCCTTTTCCTGCTGCCAGCGCAGGCGGGAGAGGAACGACATGCCGAGCAGGCTCTCCGCGAGCGCGCCTTGGGGCAGCACCGTGGCGGCGACGTTGCGCACCACGATGTTGCCGACTTCGACGCGATTGAGCTCGACGGGCGCGAAGCGCACCGTGCCGTTCGCGGTGTGCGCGCGGCCGATGTAGTCGCGCGCCGGCGGGAAGATGCCGAGCTTGGCCGCGTCCTCGCTGCGCAGCACCACCGCGGTCGCCCCGGTGTCGACCAGGAACGGAATGCGGCGGCCGTCGACCACGGCCTCGACCTGGTAGTGGCCGTTCTCGCCGCGGCGGATCGTGACCGTCCGGAGATCGGCGGCGCCTGAAGCGGCCTCCGGAGCGGACGCCGGCAGCGCCGCGTCGTTTCGGCTCATGAACTGCGGCACGACGCCGGCGGCAAGGAAGGCGGCGGTGGCAAACAGGACGACGTGGCGCATGCGTCTCACCGGGCGATGATCTGCGGTCCGGGTCCGAGAGTGCGCGTGCGAGGCTAACGTTTGGTGGAACGGGTATGCGGCCGCGCCGCACGGCTAAGGCTTCGTTACGCTATTGATTAAAATTGTCGCGAATGCGTGCCAATGGGGGCGGGCGTCCGGCCCGCCTACGTTCCGCGTGGCTTCGCCCGGCGGGTGGCGGGCGCCGAGAGCGGGTCGTCCGGCCAGGGATGGCGCGGATAGCGGCCCTTCATCTCGCTCCTCACCGCCGCGTAGCTGCCTCGCCAGAAGCCCGGCAGATCGCGCGTGATCTGCACCGGGCGCTGCGCCGGTGAGAGCAGTTCGAGAACGAGCGGCACCCGTCCGCCCGCGATGGCAGGATGGCGGTCGAGCCCGAACAGCTCCTGCAGCCGGATCGAAAGCTTCGGTCCCTCCTCGGCGGCGTAGTCGATCGGCACGTGCGAGCCGGAGGGCGCCGCGAAATGGGTCGGGGCTTCCTTGTCGAGCCGCCGCCGCAGCGCATGCGGCAAGAACGCCGTCAGGGCGGCTTCGAGTTCGGCCGGCGTGAGCATGGCGAGCGAGGTCTTGTCGTACAGGGCCGGCGCCAGCCATTCGTCGGCACGCGCGGCGAGCGCCGCATCGGAGAGATCCGGCCATTCCTCACCTTCCGCCCGGCGCAGGAAGTTGACGCGATCGCGCCATTGCCGCAGTGCCTTGGTCCACGGCAGCCGGTCGAGGCCGAGGCGGGCGATGCCGGCGGCGAGCCGCCGTGCCGTCTCCTCGCCGGGGCTGATCGGCAGCGTCTGCTCCGCGAGCGTGAGCGCCCCGAGCCGCCGCACGCGCCGCGCCCGCAGGCTCGCGCTCGGCGCGTCGAACAGGATCTCGTCCGCCGCTTCGACCCGGTCGGCAAAGCGGGTTTCGATCTCCTCGAGCGTGATCGGCGCGGCGAGCCCGATGCGCCCCTGCGCGGCGCTGCCGGTGACCTCCGCCACCACGATGAACGGTTCGCGCGCCAGCGCCGAGGCCTGATCGACCGCCGCTCCGCGGCCGTTGGCGAGCAGAAAGGCGCCGGCGCTGCCGCGGGTGCGCGCGATACGGTCCGGATAGGCGAGCGCCAGGATGACGCCGACAGAAAACGTCGGCTCCGTGGTTGGACGGTCGCGCCAGCGCCCGCGTTCTGGGCCGGCGAGTTCCGCCCAGCGCTGCGCCATCCGCCGCGCCTCCTCGGCGCGCCGTCCGCGGTCGCGCCGCAACCCCTCGAGCCGATGTTGCAGGTCGACGTCGCTGCCGCCGAGGCCCCGCTCGGTCAGCAGCACGGCGATCTCGGCGGCCAGCGCTCCGGCGCCCTGCCGGCTCGCTTCGACCACCATGCGGGCAAGCCGCGGCGGCAGCGGCAGACTGCGCAGGCGGCGCCCCTCGTCGGTCAGCCGGCCGTCGGCGTCGAGCGCCCCGAGCGCGCGCGCGAGCGCACGCGCTTCCGTCAAGGCCGCCTTCGGCGGCGCATCGAGGAAGGTCAGGGCGGCCGGGTCGCCGACGCCCCATTGCGCAAGGTCGAGCACGAAGCCGGTGAGATCGGCGGCGAGGATCTCCGGTGGCGCGTAGGGTTCGAGCGACGCCGTCTGCGGCTCATCCCACAGGCGGTAGCAGACGCCGGGTGCGGTGCGCCCGGCGCGTCCGCGCCGCTGGTCGGCGGAGGCGCGCGAGACACGCACGGTCTCGAGCCGGGTGAGCCCGACGTCGGGCTCGTAGCGCGGCACGCGCGCGAGACCGGAATCGACGACCACGCGCACGCCGTCGATGGTGAGCGAGGTTTCGGCGATCGAGGTGGCGAGCACGACCTTGCGGCGTCCGGCCGGCGCCGGCGCGATGGCGCGATCCTGCTCCCCCGGTTCCAGTGTGCCGTGGAGCGGGACGATATCGACGGCCGGATCGCCGATCCGTTCGGCAAGCAGCCCGGCGGTGCGGCGGATTTCCGCCGTGCCCGGCAGGAAGACGAGCTGCGAGCCGGGCTCTGCCCGCAGCGCGGCCGCCACCGCGTCCGCGACCTGCGTTTCGATCGGCCGGCGCGCGTCACGCCCGAGATAGCGCGTCTCGACCGGAAAGCTGCGCCCCTCGCTGACGATGACCGGCGCGCCGCCGAGGAGGCCGGCGATGCGCGCGCCGTCGATCGTCGCCGACATCACCAGCAGGCGCAGATCCTCGCGCAGGCCCTGCTGGGCATCACGCGCGAGCGCGAGCCCGAGGTCGGCGTCGAGCGAGCGCTCGTGGAATTCATCGAACAGCACGGCGGCAACGCCGGTAAGCGCCGGATCCTCGAGCACCAGACGAGTGAAGATCCCCTCGGTGATGACTTCGATCCGGGTTCGGCTGGACACTTTCGAACCGAACCGCATGCGGTAGCCGACCGTCTCGCCCGCCGCCTCGCCGAGGGTGCGCGCCATGCGCTCGGCCGCCGCGCGCGCGGCGAGCCGGCGCGGCTCGAGCACGAGGATCCTGCCGCCGCTCGCCCACGACACGTCGAGAAGGACGAGCGGCACGCGCGTTGTCTTGCCGGCGCCCGGCGGGGCGACCAGGATGGCGACATTGCCGCTGGCGAGCGCGCGCGTGAGCCCGGGCAGAGCCGCGTCGATCGGGAGCGGGGCGTCGAAGGAGCGCATGGCGCAGGAATAGCGATCGCGGCCGCGCCGTCACGCCTTTTTGCCGGGCCGGCCGACGCTCTCGTAGAGAAATCCGTGCCGCACCATCTCTTCGGGCCGGTAGATGTTGCGCAGGTCGATGACCACCGGGCAGGCCATGATCTCCTTCAGCCGCTCGAAATCGAGTGCGCGGAACTGTTCCCACTCGGTGACGATCACCAGCGCGTCGGTCCCCTCGGCGCACTCGTAGGGCCCCTCGCAGTAGGTGACGTCGGTGAGGACGCCTTTTGCCTGCTCCATGCCGGCCGGATCGTAGACGCGCACGCGCGCGCCCATGTCCTGTAGGGCTGTGATGATCGGGATCGACGGCGCCTCGCGCATGTCGTCGGTGTTCGGCTTGAACGTCAGTCCGAGCACCGCGATCGACTTGCCGCGCAGTTGCCCGCCGAACGCCGAGGCGACCTTGCGCGCCATCGCGCGCTTGCGCGTGTCGTTGACCGCGAGCACCGACTCGAGAATGCGCAGCGGCACGTCGTGGTCCTGCGCGGTCTTGATGAGCGCGCGCACGTCCTTCGGAAAGCACGATCCGCCGAAGCCGGGGCCGGCGTGCAGGAATTTCGAGCCGATGCGATTGTCGAGCCCGACCCCGCGCGCCACCTCCTGCACGTCGGCGCCCACCTCCTCGGCAAGATCGGCGATCTCGTTGATGAAGGTGATCTTGGTCGCCAGAAAGGCATTGGCCGCGTACTTGATCAGCTCGGCCGTGCGCCGCCCGGTGTAGAGCATGGGGGCCTGGTTGAGATAGAGCGGACGGTAGATCTCCGCCATCACCTTGCGGGCGCGCTCGTCGTCGGTGCCGACCACGATGCGGTCGGGATGCTTGAAATCGCGGATCGCCGCGCCTTCGCGCAGGAACTCCGGATTGGAAACGACGGCGACGTCGGCGTCCGGCCGCGTCTCGCGGATGATGCGCTCCACCTCGTCGCCGGTGCCGACCGGCACCGTCGACTTGGTGACCACGACGGTAAAGCCGCTGAGCGCCAGCGCGATCTCCTTGGCGGCGGCATGGACGTAGCTCAGGTCGGCGTGGCCGTCACCGCGCCGCGATGGGGTGCCGACCGCGATGAACACCGCATCGGCCTCGGCGACGGGCCTCGCCAGATCGGTGGTGAAGTCGAGGCGACCGCCGCGCATGTTGGAGGCCACCAGGCGGTCGAGGTCGGGCTCGTAGATCGGCAGTTCGCCGCGCGTCAGCGCCGCGATCTTGCCGCTGTCCTTGTCTACACAGGTGACCTGATGACCGAAGTCCGCAAAGCACGCTCCCGAAACCAGACCGACGTATCCGGTGCCGATCATCGCGACGCGCATCTGAACTCCTCGACCAACTGATATTCCCTCAGCCGCAACGGGGTCTTACCAGAGGCTTCCCGACAAGGCGAGGGACGCGGGAGCGCGTGCGGGACCGGGGCCCCGGCCCGACCCGAGGCTCGCCTGTAAACACCTGCGCGGCGCGGAAAAACCGGCCGGTTCGCTGGCGCCCGGCGGCCGGCGTTGCTAAGGGAGGACTGGCAGCCCAGATTCCAGCAATACCATGTCCGCAGCTCCGAACCCCCGTCCGCCGAAGAAGGGCGACCACGTCTTCCTGGTCGACGGCTCGTCCTACATTTTCCGCGCCTACCACGCCCTGCCGCCGCTCAACCGCAAGTCGGACGGCCTGCAGCTCAACGCCGTGTTCGGCTTCTGCAACATGCTGTGGAAGCTCCTGCGCGACATGAAGCCGGAAGAGCGGCCGACGCATCTCGCGGTGGTGTTCGACAAGTCGGAAAAGACGTTTCGCACCGAGATCTATCCCCAGTACAAGGCGCATCGCCCGGATCCGCCCGACGATCTCATCCCCCAGTTCGCGCTGATCCGCGAGGCGGTGCGCGCGTTCGACATCCCGTGCATCGAACAGCAGCGTTTCGAGGCCGACGATCTGATCGCCACCTATACGCGGCAGGCCTGCGAGGCGGGGGCGACGGTGACGATCGTCGCCTCCGACAAGGACCTGATGCAGCTCATCACCGACGGCGTCGTCATGTACGACACCATGAAGGAGAAGCGCATCGGCCGCGCCGAGGTGATCGAGAAGTTCGGCGTGCCGCCCGAGAAGGTCATCGAGGTGCAGTCGTTGATCGGCGATTCGACCGACAACGTTCCGGGCGTGCCGGGCATCGGCGTGAAGACCGCCGCGCAGCTGATCACCGAGTACGGCGATCTCGACACGCTGCTCAAGCGCGCGCCGGAGATCAAGCAGGAGAAGCGGCGCCGGTCGCTGCTCGAGCACGCGGACCAGGCGCGCCTGTCGAAGACGCTGGTGACGCTCGACGACCGCGTGCCGCTCGACGTGCCGCTCGCCGATCTCGCGGTGCACGATCCCGACCCGAAGCGGCTGATCGCCTTCCTCAAGGCGATGGAATTCACGACGCTCACCCGCCGCGTCGGCGAGGCGACCGGCATCGATCCCGCCTCGGTCGAGCCGGACCAGACCATGAAGGCCGGTGCGCGCGCCGAAGCCGCCGCTCCGACCGCCGGCGCCGCCCAGGCGAAGCTGCCGCTCGAAGGCGGCAAGACGGCCGTGCGCGCGCCGCTGCCGGGCGACCGCGGAGCCGAGCTCGTTCCCGCGGCTCTGGCTGCCGAGCGCGCGGAGAAGGCGCGCAGCAGCAAGATCGACCGCTCACGCTACGAGACGGTGCGTTCCCTCGACCGGCTGCAGGCGTGGATCGATCGCGCCGGCGACATCGGCATGATCGCCATCGACACCGAGACGACGAGCCTCGATCCGATGCAGGCGGAGCTGTGCGGCTTCTCGCTCGCGCTCGGCCCCGGCGAGGCGTGCTACGTGCCGCTCGCCCATCGCCAGGGCGGCGCCGGCGGCAACGACAGCCTGTTCGCGGGCGAAATCGCGCCCGACCAGATCCGCGAGGCCGACGCGCTCGCCGCCATGAAGCCGCTGCTCGAGGATCCCGGCGTTCTCAAGATCGGGCACAATCTCAAGTTCGACTGGCAGATCTTCGCCCAGCGCGGGATCGAGATCGCGCCGTACGACGACACGATGCTGATGTCCTACGTGCTCGACGCCGGCAAGGGCGGCCACGGCATGGACGACCTGTC
>CAZIGW010000294.1:0-2949 GCA_964538565.1 uncultured Hyphomicrobiales bacterium
CATGATCCCGAAAAGTGGGCACCGGTCTTCGGGATCGGATCACGCACGAACCAGAGTTGATTCGAGCCCGCACGATGCCGAGCGAAGCCCGATGATCCGCGTCACGCGCCATATCGCGATCGACGAGCGCGAGGTGACCGAGACGTTCGTGCGCGCCTCGGGGCCGGGCGGACAGAACGTCAACAAGCTTGCGACCGCGGTGCAGCTGCGCTTCGACGTGCGCCACTCGCCTTCGCTGCCGGACGATGTGCGTGCGCGGCTCGAGCGCCTCGCGGGCCGTCGCGTCACCCGCGAGGGCGTGCTCGTCATCACCGCGCAGCGCCACCGCACGCAGGAGCGCAACCGCGCCGACGCGCTCGACCGGCTCGTTTCGCTCATTCGCGAGGCGGCGGTAGCGCCGGTGCCGCGCCGCCCGACCCGGCCGACGCTCGCCTCGCGCGAGCGTCGCCTTGAATCGAAGCGTCGTCGCGCGGCGCTCAAGGGAATGCGAGGCGGAAGGCCGTCATTCGACTGAGGCCGAGGACTGGGGCATCGTCCGCGACGTGGAAGCCGGCGCGCGGACCGAGACGGGATTCCGGCGCCGGTTACGCATCCACGCGGCAGCGTGATGAGCAGGAAGGCGGCGGCGGCCCGCCCGGCGTCCCAGCCGAGATCGAAGCGAAGGACCCGATCATCGAGGAGAGGGCGATACCGAACGGCCACCGGCGACGACGTCTGGCACAGATCGAGGCAAGGCGGTCGGATCGCAGGGGTTCAGGACTGGCGTACCTGCCACGCCAGATACGCAAGGGCCGCGCCTTCGCCAATGAGCTGGATGCCGACGAGCACGCCGAGGAACCACACGCCCGTCACCGGCAACATTCCCCACAGGATGAAGGCGAGCAGGATTCCGAGAATACCGCTCCCCAGGACCCAGCCCCAATTGGGAAAGGGCCTGATGGTCAGCGAAAAGATCAGCTTCGAGATCCCCTCGACCATGAAGAACACGATCAGCAGCAGCGTCACCGTCAGCAGGCCGTCGCCGGGATGGCGCAGGATGAGCAGGCCGACGATGATGGACAGCACGACCGAGACGAGCTGCAGCCAGAAGTGCGGCACCTGCCGGGCGCCGATGACGCTGAAAGCCTGCACGACGCCGTTGAGGATCAGGATCCAGCCGAGCACCAGGATCGCGGTGGTGGACGACAGCACCGGATAGATCAGCGCCAGAACCCCGCCGAGCATCATCAGGCCGCCCTGCACGAGGTACCAGAGGGAATGCCGCCGCACCGTCTGGCGCATCGCTTCGCGCATGACTTCGGCGGCTGCGTCGAGCGACATGCTCATCGGGGTCTCCTTGCTCTCGGCGCGAACTCGAACGCGCGAACGCCCGTGTCGAGACATGCACCTCAGGACTTGAGCCTTGTTCGGCGCGTCGAAGTCGGGAAGGCAGATCTATAGCACGGGCGGCCCGGACGGAATCGGCGCGCAGCCGGGATCGGAGCGCCGAGGTGCCTTGGTGCTGCCGGGCAGCGCGCTGACCAGCCCGCGCGACGCTTCACCACGGCTCGGGTTCACGCGCGACCGAGGGCGGCCCGGCCGGGCTCCGCGCGGTCTTCTGGTGCCTTGGTCACGGCGGAGCGGCCACGTAGTGGCGGAGCAGGTATTCGAGCCCGTGGCGCCACGACTCCTCGGTGTTGCCGCGGATGTCGACGCTCCGGACGAACTCCATCCGCCCGCTGCGCGCATCCTCCATGTACAGGTTGATGTTGAGGATGAGGTTGCTCACCTTCTGCACGGTTCCCCACGCCGCCCAGTCGGCGCCCGCCTGCCGCGCAAGGTCGCGCTCGCAGCCGTTGCAATTGGCGATGGCCGCGCCTTTGCCGATCTGCTCGCGAACCGAGGGCGGCACGGCGACAAGCCTGCAGCAGCCGGTCGCCTCGAGCTTCTGCCGGATGATGTCGTCGAGCATCGCGATGCGCTGGCGCTCCTCGGGCCTGGTTGGCTCGAGCGAGGTGTTGATCAGGGAAAATCCGAGGAACGCGACGCGCGGCGGGTCGGCGGCCTGCGCGGTGCGCGTCAGCGCAAACGCCAAGACCGCTGCCAGCGCCCCTGCCAGCACCAGTCGCATGCGGCACCTCTCGATGGCGGTCCTCCGGAGCCTATCACCGATCGGCAAACCGGTCGCCGCCGCAAAAGCAAGACGGCCTCCCCATCGCCGGGGAGGCCGTGCAAGGCCGCGGGCCATCGCGCGTCAGTGCGACATCGACTGCGCGGAACGGGCCGGGTCGTGATCCTTGTACACGTCGGCGTTTTCCGGACCGCTAACCTCGAGCACGCCGGCAAGACCGCGGGCGACGCGGGTGAGGGCGTGGTCGACCAGCATGTATTTGCCCGGAACCTGCAGCTTGAAGTCGACGACGCCGGCGCCGCCGGGCGGCACGCTGATGGTCTGCACGTCCTTGAGCGGCTGCGAGGTGAGGGAGCCGAGCGGATAGGCGCGGTCGAACACCTCGCCGATCACGTGGAACGAGGACGTGTGGTTCGGGCCGCCGACGCCGAAGAAGATGCGCACGGTCTCGCCGACCTTGGCCTTGAGCGGCTTGTCCTTGGCGATCGCCTCGACCGCGCCGTTGAACACGAAATACTCCGGCCGCTCGGCCATGAGCTTGTCGTAGCTCTCCGTGAGCTCGCCGGTCGCGCCGAACGGCTGCTCGGTGTAGATCTCGCCCTGCATCACGTAGAACTCGTGGTCGACCTTGGGCAGGCCGCCCTCGGGCTCGACCAGGATCATGCCGTACATGCCGTTGGCGATGTGCTGGGCCGCCATCGGCACGGCGCAGTGATAGACATAGAGGCCGGGATTGAGCGCGGTGAACTCGAAGCTGCGAGCCTCGCCGGGCGCCGAGTCGGTCGCCTTGGCGCCGCCGCCCGGTCCGGTGACGGCGTGGAAATCGACGTTGTGCATCA
>CAZIGW010000295.1:0-16006 GCA_964538565.1 uncultured Hyphomicrobiales bacterium
TCGAGGACGGGCCGAGGGGCCGCGTCGGGGAAGGGTTCTTCATGGCGAATGTGGTCGTGGTCGGCTCCCAGTGGGGAGACGAGGGCAAGGGAAAGATTGTCGACTGGCTCTCGGAGCAGGCCGACATCGTCGTGCGCTTCCAGGGCGGACACAACGCCGGCCACACGCTCGTCATCGACGGGGTCACGTACAAGCTGTCGCTGCTGCCGTCGGGCGTGGTGCGCTCGGGCAAGATGTCGGTGATCGGCAACGGAGTCGTGCTCGACCCCCGGGCGTTGGTCGAGGAGATCGAGCGTCTCGCCGCGCTCGGCATCGAGGTCACGCCGGAAAATCTCCGCATCGCCGAGAACGTGACGCTGATTCTCCCGCTGCATCAGGAGCTCGATGCGATCCGCGAAGCCGCCCATGCCAAGACCCGCATCGGCACGACCAAGCGCGGCATCGGTCCGGCGTATGAGGACAAGGTCGGGCGGCGCGCGATCCGCCTGATGGATCTCGGCGATCTGCCGACGCTCGAAATGAAGATCGAGCGGCTGCTCGCGCATCACAATGCGCTGCGGCGCGGACTGGGTCTCGCCGAGATCGAGACCAAGCAGGTCTACGAGGAACTCGCCGCGGTGGCGCCGCGCATCCTGCCGTACATGGATTCGGTCTGGTCCTTTCTCGACCAGAAGCGGCGCGAGGGCCGGCGCATTCTGTTCGAGGGCGCGCAAGGGGCGCTGCTCGACGTCGACCACGGCACCTATCCGTTCGTGACCTCCTCCAACACGGTGGCGGCGCAGGCGGCGACCGGCTCCGGCCTCGGGCCGTCGGCCATCGGCTACGTGCTCGGCATCTGCAAGGCCTATACGACGCGCGTGGGCGAGGGGCCGTTCCCGACCGAGCAGGTCAACGAGATCGGCCGGTTGATCGGGGAGCGCGGCCGCGAATTCGGCGTCGTGACGGGCCGTCCGCGACGGTGCGGCTGGTTCGATGCCGTGCTCGTCCGGCAGACGGTGCGCACCAGCGGAATCGACGGACTGGCCCTCACCAAGCTCGACATCCTGGACGGCTTCGAGGAAGTGAATGTCTGTGTGGGGTACCGTCTCGACGGTCGCGAAATCGATTATCTTCCGGCGAGCGAGCATGCCCAGGCGGCCGTGGAACCGATCTACGAGACGATCGCCGGTTGGCAAGACCAGACGGCTCGGGCACGCTCCTGGGCGGAGCTGCCCGCCCAGGCGATCAAGTACGTGCGACGAATCGAAGAGTTGATCGGGTGCCCGGTTGCCCTTCTATCGACGAGTCCCGAGCGCGAAGACACAATTCTCATGAAGAATCCGTTCGAGAGCTAGGAATACGCCAAAATCCACCGTCACAGTCAGGAAACGGATGGCCGACTACTACCCGCTGATCGCCCGCGCCGTCGCCGGCCTCGAGAAGAACACCGGCGAAGCCCGCCGCACGCTCTACGAGCGGGCGCGCAAGGCTTTGGTCGACCAGTTGCGCAGCACGGAGCCCGCGCTCAACGAATCAGAAATCACGCGCGAGCGGCTGGCGCTCGAGGAGGCGATTCGCAAGGTGGAGGCGGAATCCGCGCGACAGTCGCGGCTTGAACCGCAAGCCCCGCCAGCCCCGCGCCCCACGGGCGCGGAGGCGCGCGAGGCCGAGGGTGGCCGGCGGGAAGACGTTCCCAAGATCGGGGCGGCGACGGCCCGGCGCGAGCGGGAAAAGTCGGCGGCCGCCGCGCAGCCCGAACCGGTCGCCGGCGATCGGTCGCGGCCCGAGCCCGTGCGTCCGGAAGCCGCACCCCGCCCCGAAGGCGCGCGCCTGCACCGTCTGCCGCGCAATCGCGGCGGAAACGGAAAGAACGCGGCGGCCGAGGAGACGGGACTCAAGGGCTTTCGCGACGTTGTGGCCGAGGCCGAGACGCTCGGCGGCGCGACCGCCCAGGCGTCGAAGTCGGCTAGGGAGAAATTCGCCGCCGTCCCGTCGCCCGGGCCCGAGTTCGAGCGGATCGAACCGCACCACGAGCCCGAGGGCCTGCGGCCGACCCGCGATCTCGTGCCCTCCCACGTGCGCGAATCGCCGTTCCCGGTCCGCTCGCTCAAGCCGGCGGCCGAAACCGAGGACGACGACCTGCCGATGGCGGTGCGGCCGCGGCCGCAGCGGCAGTTCGCGCCGGAGGCGGCCGAACTGGAGGAGAGTGCGCCGTTCCCGAGCGGGCGCGTCGTCAGGATCGGTGTCGTGGCTGCGCTGGTGCTGGCGTTCGTCGGCACGACCTATTGGCAGCGCGCCAATATCTCCGCTCTGTTCGGCCGGGTCGGGAGCCTCGTGAGCAACCGGCAGGCGCCGCCGCCTGCGCCCGAGGCGGCGCCTGCCGCGCGGCCGAAGATCGCCGACCGGATCGGCCCCAGCACGCAGCCCGAGGCCGGACAGGCCGGGAGTTCGGCCGATCAGCAATCCCCGCAGCAGGTTGCGCCGGTCGCGCAGCGCGTCGTGCTGTACGAGGAGGACCCGGGCGATCCGGCCGGCAAGCGCTTCGTCGGATCGGTGATCTGGCGCACCGAAACGGCGCCTCCCTCGCCCGGCCAACCGCCCGAGCTCGGCGTGCGGGCCGACGTCGAGATTCCGGAACGGCGCATGACCCTGACCTGGTCACTCCGCCGCAACAGCGACAAGACGCTGCCGGCGAGCCACACGGTCGAGATCATGTTCTCGGTTCCGGCCGATTTCCCCCACGGCGGCATCGCCAACGTGCCCGGCCTGTTGATGAAGCAGGCGGAGCAGACTCGCGGCGTTCCGCTCGCCGGCCTCGCCGTCAAAGTGACGACCGGCTTCTTCCTGATCGGTCTGTCGGCCGTCGACGCCGACATGCAGCGCAACGTGGCACTGCTGAAGGACCGTTCCTGGTTCGACATTCCGTTGGTCTACAACGACGGCCGACGCGCCATCCTGGCGGTCGAGAAGGGAACGCCGGGCGAGCGGGCGTTCCAGGAAGCCTTCGCGGCCTGGGGCGAGTAGAACAACGCCGCGAGGCGAGTCGGTCGCTACCGGATTCTCGTGACGTGAGCTTCGCGAAGCGCTGCGATCGTGTCCGCGCCCCGGCTCGACGTTGATCTCGCGAGGCTCGACCGGATGGCCGACCGGGCGCGTTGCCACGAACTCCCGCGCGCTCCCTCTCCCCGTTGGGGAGAGGGTCGGGGGGCTTCGGACGTTCGATCGGCAAATGCCCGGCCCGATGCGTCGCATGTCGCCGACCTCTCCCGCCCGGAGAGGGGAACCGAGCGCGTGGAAGCGCTCGGCTCCATATTCGCGGCAGCAAGTTCAGTGCGCGGCGAGCGCCGGCGCCTGGGGGGTCTCCATCGCGGCAACGCGGTTGCGCACCGCCTTCTGCACCTTCTCGAAGGCGCGCACCTCGATCTGGCGGACGCGCTCGCGCGACACGCCGAATTCGTCGGCGAGTTCCTCGAGCGTGACCGGATCGTCGGTCAGCCGGCGCGCCTCGAAGATGCGCCGCTCGCGTTCGTTCAGAACCGACAGGGCTTCGCCCAGCGCCTTGCGGCGGTTGTCGAATTCCTCGCTCGCGGCGAGCGTCGTCTCCTGGTCTTCGTGATCGTCGACGAGCCAGTCCTGCCATTCGCCGGAATCGCCTTCCTCGCGGATCGGCGCGTTGAGCGATGCGTCGCCGCCGAGCCGGCGGTTCATGTCGATGACGTCCTGCTCGGTGACGCCGAGGCGCCTGGCGATGGTCTTCACCTGGTCGGGCCGCAAGTCGCCCTCGTCGAGGGCAGAGATCTTGCTCTTGGCCTTGCGCAGGTTGAAGAACAGCTTCTTCTGGTTGGCGGTCGTGCCCATCTTCACGAGCGACCACGAACGCAGGATGTATTCCTGGATCGCCGCCTTGATCCACCACATCGCGTAGGTGGCGAGGCGGAAACCTTTTTCGGGTTCGAAGCGCTTGACCGCCTGCATCAGCCCGACATTGCCTTCCGAGATGACCTCGGAAATCGGCAGGCCGTAGCCGCGGTATCCCATGGCGATCTTCGCCACGAGGCGCAGGTGGCTGGTGACGAGCCGATGCGCCGCCTCGCGGTCGCCGTGCTCGCGCCAGCTCTTGGCCAGCATATATTCTTCCTGCGGCTCCAGCATCGGGAACCGCCGGATCTCTTCGAGATAGCGGGAAAGGCCGTTTTCGGCCGTCAGAATAGGCAAGGCCGCGGCTCGGGCCATGATAGCGCCCTCCATGTTGTGCCCCCGTAGAACGGCGGGCGATAGGCGCCGCCTCTCTCCGAAGCCGACGGCGCCAATCGGACTAATGTTGCGACCGCGAAGCCTGATCGCAGTTGCAGCATACACGTTTCGATGGGGCATTAGAAGATCGGTTCCCATCAAGTCGCCGTGACACCCGGCGGAGTGACCGCCGGTTTCAACCGATTGATGAATAAAGCGTTTATCGGTCGTCGTCGTTGCCGCTCACGCCGCCCCTGCGGCGGCCAGGGCGTCTCGTAAACGTCGCAGGTCGTCCGGCAGTTCCGAGCGGAACGTCAGCGGCTCTTCGGTCACGGGGTGTTGCAGGCCAAGGATATAGGCATGCAGGGCATGTCTGCCAAGGGCCTCGAGAGCGCTGCGGGCCGCGGGCGCGAGCAGCGCCTGCTTGGTGCGGAAGCCCGGCCCGTACACGTCGTCCCCCATGAGCGGATGGCCGATGGCGGCGAGGTGGACCCGGATCTGGTGCGTCCGCCCGGTCTCGAGCCGGCATTCGAGCAGGCTCGCCACGGGCTTGCCGTCGGCGCCAGCGTAGCGCTCGACCACCTCCCAATGGGTGACCGCCTCCCGTCCGCCGGTGCGCACCGCCATGCGCTCGCGCGCGCGCGGGTGGCGGTCGATCGGCTTGTCGATCGTGCCGCGGGGCCGGTCGGGAACGCCCCACGCGAAAGCCAGATAGGCGCGCTCGAGCGGTCCCTCGCGCCCGTGGTCGGCGAACTGGGCGGCGAGTGCGTGATGGGCGCGGTCGGTCTTCGCCACCACCATGAGGCCGCTCGTGTCCTTGTCGAGGCGGTGGACGATGCCGGGCCGGCGCACGCCGCCGACGCCGGAGAGGCTTTCGCCGCAATGGGCGACGAGCGCGTTCACCAGCGTTCCGGTCCAGTGGCCGGCCGCCGGATGCACCACGAGACCCTTCGGCTTGTCGACCACGATCACATCGTCGTCCTCGTAGACGACGTCGAGCGGGATGGCCTCCGCGCGCGGCGCGGCGGGCTCCGGCGGCGGCACCTCGACGGCGACCGTCTCGCCGGCATTGACGCGGTAGCCGGGATCGCGGATCGTGCGCCCGTCGACCGCCACGTGGCCGGCCAGCACGAGCGCCTTGAGACGGGTGCGCGAGAGCGTCTCGATGCGGGCCGCCAGCACGCGGTCGAGCCGCCCGCCGGCCTGGGACTCCGCGACCACCAGTTTCTCGATCTCGGCGCGCATTTCGCTCATGGGCCATCCGCAGCAAGACGACAAGCCGCTCGACCCCGCGCAGGCGCGACTCGTCGCCCGGGTGCGCTGGCTGATGGCGATTTCCGGCATTGCCATGGTGCTCGGCATTGCCGTCGTCCTGGTGCTCATCGGCTATCGTGTTTTCCGCAGCGAGGGAAGCGTGGCCGAGGTGACGGCGCTGCTGCCCAAGGGCGCCCGCGTGGTGCAGACGGCGGTGGCCGGCGACCGCATCGCCGTCACCGTGGAGGCGGGCGGGGCGACCGAGATCCTCACCTACGACCTCAAGACCTTGAAGCAGACAGGACGCCTGCGGTTTGCCACGGAGCCGTGAGGGGACGGGGCCTGGCGACGCAACGTAGGGCGGAATAGCGAAGTAGGGCGGAATAGCGAAGCGTATTCCGCCGACCGCGATCCTGGAGAGGGCAATCCTGGACGCGCCATACGCTTCGCTGTTGCGCCCGCCGGGATCGGCCGCTCCCGGGCCCCCGCGGTCGCGGATCGGGGCCGACGGGGTCCGCATGGTCGCCGCTCACGGCCCCTGTGAGAGAGCGGCCACGCTTGCACCGGTGCGGGATCGGGGCTATGTCCAGACCCCGCCCACGCTCCCTTCGTCTAGCGGTCCAGGACGTCGCCCTCTCACGGCGAAAACAGGGGTTCGAGTCCCCTAGGGAGCGCCAAGCGCTTCCCTGACGGATGCCAGCCGCGGCGGCTGACGGCAGAGCCATGGCATCGTGGTTCGCCGGAGGAGTTGCGGTGCCTTGCGCAAGAGGCGGCGCAATGCGCCAAGTCCGCGGCGGAATCGAAACGCACGCCAAGCCGTTGACGACGGTCCCGCCTGTAGCGCATCGGACGAGAGGGCTGCAAACCCGAGCGCCATCGGCCGGCGCGACCAACGTCCCGCCAGCCGATGGGGCTGAGTTCATCCCTTCCCGGTCCGTGCTCTCAACCCGCCATCACTCCCAGAACGTGCTCCAGGCCGAGCCGTCGTTGCCCGTGAGGAACAGGTCGATGTGATCCGCGCGCGGCAGCAGCGCCGTGACGTTTTTCCCGGGCGGGAACGTGATGTCCGGATCGATCGCGAACCAGCGCTGCCATCCGGGCTGCGGCTCCCACCAGGTCGAGCGCACGACGCCGTCGGCGCCGGTGGCGAACAGGTCGATGTGGTCCTTGCGCGGCACGAGCGCGGCGACCGTCGCGCCGGCCGCGAGCCTCGTCTCCGGATGAATCGCGAACCACGGCTGCCATCCGGGCTGCGGCTCCCACCAGGTGGACCACACGCTGCCGTCGGCCGCGGTGGCGAACAGGTCGATGTGGTCCTTGCGCGGCACCAGCGCCGTGACCGTCGCGCCGGGCGCGAGCTTCGTCTCCGCATTGATCGGGAACCAGCGCTGCCAGCCCGGCTGCGCCTCCCACCAGGTCGACAGCACCGTGCCGTCGGCCGCGGTCGCGAACAGGTCGATGTGGTTCGGCCGCGGCACCAGCGCCGTGACCGTCGCGCCCGATGCGATCTTCGTTTCCGCATGGATCGGGAACCAGCCCTGCCAGCCGGGACCGGGCTCCCACCAGGTCGACCACACCGTCCCGTCGGCCGCGGCCGCGAACAGGTCGATGTGGTCTTTTCTCGGCGTCAGCGGCGTGACGGTGGCGCCGGGACGCAGCTTCGTCTCCGGATGGATCGGGAACCAGCGCTGCCAGTTCGGCTGTGGCTCCCACCACGTGCTCCACACCGATCCGTCCGGCGCCGTCGCGAACAGGTCGATGTGGTCCTTGCGCGGCACCAGCGCGCTGACGGAGCCGCCGACCTGCAGCGGCGCGCCGGGGCTGACCGGGAACCACAGCCGCCAGAACGGAAACGCCGGCAGGCTCTCGTAGAGATCGACGCGGGCGACGTTGAGGTTGTCGTTGCCCGATCCCTTCCAGCCGTAGAACAGTTGATCGGCGTGCTCGCACAGCGCGGGCCCGAGATCGCTGGTGTCGCCGAAGATGCGCTTCTCGCCGAACGAGCGGCCCCTGTCGTAGGAAATGTTGAGATTGAGATTGAAATTTCCCGAACCTTTCCACGCCAGGAACAGCCGCTCGCGGTGGGAGGCGAGGGCCAGCGCGTCGGTGCTCGTCTCGGGGAGAATCACCTTGTCGACGAGCCCGCCGATGGCGAACGGAACGGTCGGGTCGGTGCCGAGGAGGACGCGCGCGACGTTCAGATTCTCGTTGCCCGAGCCGCGCCATCCGAGGAACAGGTGTCCGGCGTGCGAGGCCAGCGCCGGCGCCAGGTCGGTGGTGTCGCCGAAGATCATCTTGCCCGTGAACGTGCGGCCGCCGTCCTCCGAGAACATCAGATTGAGGTTCTCGTTGCCGGAGCCTTTCCACGCGAGATAGAGCCGGCCCTCGTGCGAGGCGAGCGCGGGCGACGTGCTGCTGGTGTCGCCAAGGATGACCTTGCCGGACAGCCCTTCGATGCCGAACCCGCCGGCCGTGCTGGCGAACAGGTCGACGCGGGCGACGTTGAGATTGTCGTTGCCCGATCCCTTCCAGCCGAGCAGCAGAACGCCGTTGTGCGAAACGAGCGCCGGGGCGCAGTCGCTCGTGTCGCCGAACGTGCGCTTGCCGCTGAAGGTGTGCCCGTTGTCTTCCGAGAACATCAGGTTGAGGTTGTCGTTGCCCGAACCCTTCCAGGCGATGAACAGCCGGCCGTCGTGCGAGGCGAGCGCGGGCGCGCAGTCGCTCGTGTCGCCGAGGATCGCCTTGTCGACCAGGCCGCGAATGTCGGTCTCGGGCGCGACACAGGTCCGGTCGAGTTGCGACCAGTACTTCTGCACGAGCAGTCCGTTGAGCCGCGTGTCCACGCTCTGGCAGCCACAGCCGCTGTCGCCGATCTCGTTCCAGCTGTTGTTGTTGCGCGGCACGATCTGGAAGGCCGTGCCTTGCGGGTCCGAGCAGGCCTCGACGATCTCGTGTGAGGCAACCTCGCTGACGGAATCCAATGTGCCCTTGTTGGTCACCCAGGCGCACAGGACGGTCTCTTCGTCCTCGGAAATGGTCGGGTCGACGTATGCGGCGGCGAAGTGCTCGCCGATGACGGAATTGTTCGTGAAGCTCACGTCCTTGGGCATGAACACGATGTAGAGGAACTGGCTATCGCGTCGGGGCTTGGGCACCGCGCCGCTGTCGAACAGTCCCCGCAGCAGGTCGGTGACGTCGGAGTTCTGAAACGGGTTGGGAGGGTCCGACGTGGCGACGAGCGTGCGCCCGACCACCAGCCCGCGGCGGATGCCGCGGTACTGCGCCAGCGCCGACATATAGGGCCCGCCGACCTCGCCCCAGATCGCGTTGGTGACGGCGTCGATCGACGGGTTCGGATTGCGCGTCCAGGCGGAGCCCCAGAAGACCAAGTGCGCATGGACCGAGGCGATGACCGGCCCGCCGCCGTCGTCGATCGTCGCCGCCGCGCCTCCTGGCAGCGGCCGGTCGAGCGGCCGCACGATGCCGGAGCCGAGCGCGAGGCGGATCTGTGAACGTCCCGGCCTGCGGTCCTCCACCGGATTGTCGATGAGTCGGGTGACAAGCGTTTCGGTCTTTGGCATCTGACGTCTCCCTCCCGGAAAAGAAACGCGAGCCGACGATCTTGCTCCGCACAGGCGCAAGCGCAAACCCGCGGATCAGAAATTGTCTGATGCGACGGATGCTAGGCGCGCAGGGGACGCAGGGTCGTCATTCCTTCGGATGAGATCCGCGGTGCCATTGTAAGTTTTGGAGCAAATATCGGTCGATCGGCCGCGGAGGCTAGGCTCGCAGGCGAAATCCGGAATCGAAGCCGAGTTCGCGCTGCGCCTTGGCGGTCGAAAGGTATGCAGAGGGTTCGGCGATGTTGTAGATGCCGCCGCCGGCCTTCGTCATGGCCAGCACGGCGGCCGCGGCCGCGGCATCGACGTGGACCGCCGGAGCATCCGCGGTGTCCGCGCCCGTATTCGGCCCGTAGAGATGTCCGTAACGCAGGACGACGCCCTCGATCGGCGGTGACGAAAGCGTCATCCGCTCGAGCGCGATCACGCCGGCGAGACTCACCGCGCGTCCCCCCTGCGCCCCGAGGTCGAGCGGATCGTCTTCGTCGTGCGGTTGAGGCCCCGGCGCGTACATCCAGGCGATGCTCTGGGCGATGAGGCGGCGCGCGCCGGTCTCGCGCATGGCGTCGACGAGGTTCTTCGTTCCCTCGATGCGCACGCGGGCGTTCTTCTGCGTCGCCTCCGCCATGCGGCTGGGGTCGAGGCCGGGGGGAAGATCGGTCAGCTGATGCATCACCACGTCCGGCCGGGCGGCGGACAGCGCGCGCGACAGCGCGGCCGAATCATAGACGTCGACGATCGCCGGCTCGATGCCGGCCGCCCGCAGCGCTTCGGCCTTGGCAGCCGAGCGGGTGGTGCCGACCACGTGATGTCCGGCGTCAAGCAGCAGCCGCGCGAGCCGTCCGCCGATGGCACCCGATGCTCCTGCCAGAAAAATTCTCATGTCGTCACTCCGTCGTCGGCGCACGCTCGGCGCCCCCGCTTGCATCGAGACCCTCGCCGGATGGGCTGCTCTCGCCGCAGGACCGAACGCAAGAATGGGATCAGCGGTGTCGCATCACGAAACTCAATGTCGGATCAGCGTTCAGCGTACCGCAAACGGGGGACGCGGGGAGGGAGGCTCAGCATCCATGATCGAGTGACCGCGAGCATTTGGCAATGGCGCTCGCGATTTCCCAGGCGCTCAAAAGGAGAAGAACGATGCGCAGTCCTTCACCATCTCGCAATCGGCTGGCCCCAGGCATCCCCCGTCTGCGGCGTCTCGCGTCGCACTTCTCAAGGGTGCGCGCCCGCGCCGCGCGAACGCTCGCGCCCCTTGCGTTTGCTCCCCTCGCGTTTGTCCTGGCGCTGCTGTTCAGCCCGACGGCGCACGCGGCCTGCGAGCCCGGCGCCGGCCAGGTGTCCTTCTACAAGGACGCCGGTTTCAAGGGATCATGCGTGGTGAAGGGCATCGGTGACTACGCAAGCTCGGGAGCCATTGGCCTGCCGAACGACTCGATCTCCTCCGTGCGCGTCGGGGCCAATGCCCAGGTCGTCGTCTGCAAGGACAACGACTTCAAGGGCGACTGCATCCTGCTCAAGTCCGACGTCAGCTTTCTCAACAACAACCGTGTCGGCAATGATCAGGTGTCCTCGGTCAAAGTCCAGCCGCTCGGTTTCAACCAGTGCGTTCCGGGAGCAAGTCAGGTGTCGTTCTTCACCAATGCGGACTTTCTCGGCGATTGCGTCGTCAAGAACGTCGGCGACTATGCCAGCTCTGGCGCGATCGGCCTTCCGAACGATTCGATTTCGTCGGTCAGGGTCGGCGCCAATGCCCAGACGGTCGTGTGCAAGGACAACAACTTCCAGGGCGATTGCATTCTGCTGACGGGAGACGTCGGCTTCCTCAACAACGACCGGGTGGGGAACGACCAGGTCTCCTCGGCCAAGGTCCAGGCGCGCGGCTTCAGCGCCTGCCAGCCGGGATCGAACCAGGCGTCGTTCTTCACAAATGCCGATTTCCTCGGCGATTGCGTCGTCAGAAATTTCGGCAGTTACGCCAGTTCCGGCGCCATCGGTCTGCCGAACGATTCGATCTCCTCGCTGCGGGTCGGCCCCAATACGCAGGTGGTCGTCTGCAAGGACAACGACTTCAAGGGGGACTGCATCAGACTGACTTCGGACGTCCGCTTCCTCAACACGAGCCGGGTCGGGAACGATCAGGTCTCCTCCGCGAAGGTCCAGCCGGCCGGCGCGGCCGAGTGCGAACCCGGCCCGGGTCAGGCCTCCTTCTTCATGCACGCCGACTTCCTCGCGCCGTGCGTCGTCAAGGTGATCGGCGACTATCCCAACGCCGCGGCGATCGGGCTCGACGACAAACAGATCTCCGGCATCAAGCTCGGAGCTGGCACGCTGGTGTGCGCCTATGACCAGAACGACTTCGGGGGGCCGGTCACGACCTACACGAGCAGCTCGTCCTATCTTGGCTCCAACAACGACCAGATCAGTTCCGCGCGCGTGCAGGCGGCCGGCACGGGATGCAGCGAGGTGATCCTGCCGTTCGTCTCGGCCGGCATCGAGCCGTTCCCGGACGGCAGCGGCTTCAAGCTGCTGCGCATCATCGGAAGCAAGTTCCAGCCAGGAGAGATCGTGAAGCTGCAGATCACCGTCAAGGTCGGCGACCGCAACCCGGGCGTGGTGCTGCAGACGACGCCATCCGACTCGCTCGGCGGCATTGATTACAAGTACACGGGCTCCGGCGGCGGCGTCTGCAGCCCGGGTCAGACCGTCTCGTTCCAGGTGCAGGGCTTCGGGCAGACGAGCAGCAGGATGTCGAACATCGCTCTCGCCGGCTGCTGAGCCGAGACGGCGAGCGCCTGCCCCGCCGGTCCGGCACCGCGGGGCGGGCGGCGCAGAGGCCGCCGATGGTTATTGCACCGACGACTGCTGCCCGGCCGGCGCGAGCTTGCGCGGAGCCGCGCGCGCCGGCCGGGCCGGCGTCGGAGCCGAGGTCTTCTCTCTGATGTCCTGGCCGACGGACTGGAGGGCGGTCAGTTCCTGGGCGATCTGCTGCTGTTTGGCGGCAAGCTGCGTCTGGTCGACGACAAGCTGTTCGACGATGCGCCGCACGGCGGCGAGATCGCGCGCCATCGGATCAAGCTGCTGGGTCAGTTCGGGAGATGTCGAGTCGGCGGCCGGGGCCTGGTTGGTCGCGGCGGGCAGCAGCCAGACCAGCGAGGGCGCCCAGGTGCGCACGAATTCCGTGGCTTCCTCGCCGTGCGACTGCCAGGCCAGCGTGCCGCCGACGCCGATCAGAACCGCGACGACGAAGCGAACGAGGCCGCGGAAAAATCGTCGTCCGAGCGACGGCTGGCTGTTTGCGGCGCGCTCGCCGCGCAGGCCTGCGGCGCGGGAGCCGAACCCCGCCGAGCGGGGAGATGCATACGTCGGAGAGTCCGACAGCCGGGGCCCGGAATAGTGGGCTTGCGAGGAAAACGTTGCCATCTCGGCGAGCTCCAAAGTCAACGTCAGCGGCAGCCGGCCTCCACGGCTGAAGGAGGCGCAAGAGGCCACTTCGACGTGACGGAACGAAGGCGGGAGGGCAGCATTTCCGGGGCGACGGCGGATCCAGTTGTCGCGCATGAGGCGCCGCGACGCCACGACGCGAGAGGGCAGGGCGCGCCGCGCGGCCGCGGTCGTGGCTTGTCAAAGCACCGCAACGGTCGCGTTCAAAATATTGAATCGGTGTCGGAAGTCGCTTCAGCGGAAGGCGCGGCCGCGTCGGTCCGACCGGCACGTCTGTCTGGTCTGCCGCGCGCATCCTCGCGCTTCGCGCGACCGGCGGCTCGCAGATCACATTCCGTCGATGCCATGGCCTCCAGCGCGCGCGTGGCGCATCCGCCAATCTATTCGAGCGGGGCACGCACCCGCTCCCGACACGGTTTGCGATGTGGCCACACACGATCGGCGCCGTTCGACCGGCTCGGTCGTGCTGCAACCGGTCATCGCTCGCGGGCGCTGACGGGCTTCCTTTGACACGCAGTGCGCGCGTCGGACGCGAGAGGCGTGGCCGGCGGCGCCTCGTCGAGCGCGATCAAAGCATCGGCGGCGGCCCCGTTGGCAGCTTCGCCGAGCTTGTCGGGATGGCGGTCGACGAACTCGACGAACGACTTCGCCAGAACCTCGGGCTTGAGCCGGCTGACGATGCAGAGCGCGTCCGGAGCGCCTTCGCTCTGCACGGCGACCGCTGCGCCGGTCGCGCTGCGCCGGACAACCATTCCGGCATGAAGAATCTGCAGGACGCCGCTGAGATATCCGGTGCAGTAGAAATATTCGGGGTCCGGCCAGCGATGGCGGCAATCCTCCACGAGGCCGGCGGTCGAAAGCAGGGCCTGCGCTCGAACGCTTCCGTGCGAGGCCATGATGACGATGATCGCCCCGAGCAATGCTGCGCGGATCATACCGGATGCTCCTTCCGCCAGTTCGCCGTCACCGGCCCACCGATCTTACGCCGGAAACCGGCTTCGTGCCGACGCGCGCTTGCCGCACGACGAAACCGCGCGCGCTGTGCGAGCCGCGCGAAGTGGAACGGGAGGTTCGCCGCCCGCGTTTGATCTGGCGACGGCATCGCCACCAAGTGAAAGCGTCAATGGACGCCTCTGGCAAGCGGTATTGCGATCCTCCGCAAGTGCTGCCCGCGTGGCTCCGTCTTGCACCGCTTGCGCCCGAACGCAAATGGGGCGGGTCGCGGACCTGCGGCAAACCGCGCAGCCGGCGCGAGGGGGTCGCTCAGCGGTCACGAGATCCGACGAGCCGTCGGCCCTGACAGGAGCTCGTCATGAAAGCGCTCGTCTACGGCGGGCCGGGCAAGAAGGCGCTCGAAGAGCGCCCGAAACCCGAGCTTCGCAAGCCCGGGGACGCGATCGTGCGGATCACCCGGACGACGATCTGCGGGACCGATCTGCACATCCTCAAGGGCGACGTGCCGACGTGCGCCCCTGGGCGAATCCTCGGGCATGAAGGCGTCGGCGTGGTCGAAGCCGTCGGCGCCGGGGTGACGGCATTTCGTTCCGGCGACCGCGTGCTGATTTCCTGCATCTCGGCATGCGGCAAATGCGAATATTGCCGCCGCGGCATGTATTCCCATTGCGCCACCGGCGGCTGGATTCTCGGCAACGAGGTGGACGGCACGCAGGCCGAATACGTGCGCGTTCCGCATGCCGACACGAGTCTCCATCCGATTCCGGCAGAGGCGGATGAAGAGGCGCTGGTGATGCTGAGCGACATCCTGCCCACCGGATTCGAATGCGGTGTGCTCAACGGCAAGGTCGCGCCTGGCTCGACCGTCGCGATCGTCGGCGCCGGCCCGATCGGGCTCGCCACGCTACTGACCGCCCAGTTCTATTCGCCGGCCGAAATCATCATGATCGATATCGATGACAGCCGGCTCGAATTCGCACGGCGTTTCGGAGCGACGCGCACGATCAACAGTCGTGACGGAAAGGCCGCGGACGCCGTGAAGACAATGACGGAAGGCCGCGGCGTGGACACCGCGATCGAGGCGGTCGGTGTGCCGGCGACGTTTCTCCTGTGCGAGGAACTGGTCGCGCCGGGCGGCATCATCGCCAACATCGGGGTGCACGGAACGAAGGTCGACCTTCACCTCGAGACCTTGTGGGCGCACAACATTTCGATCACCACGCGGCTGGTCGACACCATCACCACGCCGATGCTGCTCAAGACCATCCGGTCGAAGAAGATCGATGCGAAGCTGCTCATCACCCATCGCTTCAAGCTGGACCAGATCTTGGACGCGTACGAGACCTTCGGCCATGCCGCGAGCACGCGCGCCCTCAAGGTGATCATCGAGGCGTAGCGGAGGGGAGCCGCCGAACGACGGCCGCTCGAAGCGCTCGCGGCGGTAACAGGTTCCGGGCTCGTCTCCTACAGTGCGCATCGGCGAATCGCGCCATCCGGACTAGGATCGTCGTCCTGGTTCGTTTGGCTCTTTTGGGGAGGGCGAGGATGACGATCGAAGCGCTCATCATCTGGCTGGTCATCGGGGCGATCGCGGGCTGGATCGCGGGCCTGCTCATCAAGGGATACGGGTTCGGTCTCGTCGGCAACATCATCGTGGGAATCGTCGGCGCGGTGATCGCCGGCTGGCTGCTGCCACGGATCGGGATCTACCTGGCCGGCGGCATCGTCGCCGCGATCATCAATGCGGTGATCGGCGCGGTCATCCTCCTGCTGATCCTCGGATTGTTCAGACAAAGAGCCTGATCGGGAACGCACGCGGATCGTCGCGCAGCACCGGCGCGCCCGGCGACTTTTCCGTAGAGCACGGGCCGGCTGGCCGAATGCGGCGACGTTGGCGCATTTTCGAGCGAGGCGACTCGCCTCGCGTTAAGAAAACGCGTCGAAGCACAAAGCCTGGGCCCTGGTTCTAATTCGATCGAAGTCGGAATAGCTCTGGATCGCAATCCGTAGGAGTGGAAACCGGCTTTGCGCGAGATCGCACTCTCATTCCACAGCTTGGCGTATGATCTCTTCGGTGAACCGATTTCACTTCGCCGGATCATGTGCTAGCGCGGGCGCACGAACGTGCGAACGATCACGCGTCCCCGCGGCGGACCGACCTGAACGCACGCCGATCGCGGCAGGCACTCGCCGCGCGCGTTGCACACCGGGTAACAGTACACGGCCGGCACCTGGCCCGGCACCTGGTACGTGAGGTCGGCCGGACCGTAGTAGTGGTTGTAGTCGCAATAAGGCGCGCATTCGGCGGCCGACGCCGCGCGCGGCGGCAGCGAGGCGAACAGAAGTCCGAGCAGCGCGGCGGTGAGCAATCTCGCCATGGCGACCTCGCGTCGAGTGTAGGTCACGTCGATCGGCAAGCAGATGCCACTCGGCCGATCAATTCCGCTCCGGAGCGATGTCCGGCAGTTTGCGTCAAGGTTCTTGGACGCGCAATCGGCTTCGTGCAGGAATCACGAGACGCA
>CAZIGW010000296.1:0-2999 GCA_964538565.1 uncultured Hyphomicrobiales bacterium
CACATCTTTCCAGAACCGGGCGCGCTCGAATCGGTGATGCGGCACGCGGCGCATTGGTTCGCCCGCCATCTCGTTTCGTCGAAGTCGTCACGAGGCTGAACCCGGAGCATCACGATGCCGTTCCAGAATCGCACCGAGGCCGGCCGGAGGCTCGCGCAGGCGCTGGCTGAGTACAAGGGCAGGGATGCGGTGGTGCTCGCGCTCCCGCGCGGCGGGGTGCCCGTGGCAGCGGAGATTGCCGACGCGCTCGGCGCTCCGTTCGACCTCGTGCTCGTGCGCAAGATCGGCGCGCCGATGCAATCGGAACTCGCGATGGGGGCGGTGGTGGATGGACTGCACCCGGTGACCGTGCGCAACGAGGAGGTCATCAACCTGGTGGGGGTGGATGAATCCGAGTTCCAGGCGGTGTGCCAGCGCGAACTCGCGGAAATCGAGCGGCGGCGCCAGCGTTATCTCGGTAGCCGCGCGCGCGCCGAGGTGGCCGGACGGGTGGCCATCGTGGTCGACGACGGAATCGCCACGGGCGCGACGACCCGCGCAGCCTTGCGGGCGACGCGGGCGCGCAACCCGCAGGAACTCGTCCTTGCGGTGCCGGTTGGCCCCCCGAGCTCGGTTGCTGAGCTGCAAGCCGACGCAGATCGGGTGGTGTGCCTGGAACAATACGAAGAGTTCGGGGCGATCGGGTTCTTCTACGCCGACTTTCGCCAGGTGAGCGACCAGGAGGTGATCGACACCCTCGCACGATTTCCGGCCAACCCGCCAGGAACCAGAACGCAACCCGCGGCGTAAAGGACGCCAAGCGGAAATCGTCGCGCCAGGGCGTTGAGGCACGTCAACGCCGACGGGGGCAAGGCCATGGACACTTCAACAATTGGCCCGCTGCAAAACGATCAGGAGCGAATGTGATGGAGACTCCGCTGCAACTGGATTTTCAGGGCATGGAGGCAAACGAGACGGTGCGCTCGTCCGTGACCCGGCATCTGGCGATGCTTGAGGAACGATTCGGGCGCGTGACCGCGTGCCGGGTCGCGATCAAGGGGCCTGGAGAGCATCATCGGACCGGCGGGCTCTACGAGGTCAGCATCCGTCTGGTGCTGCCGAACGGCAAGGAGGTGAACATCGGGCGCACGCCGCCGGCCGACGAGCGGCACGGCGACCTGAACTTCGCTCTCAACGACGCCTTCAAACGCGCGCGGCGCCGGCTGCAGGACCAGGCGCGCCGCCTGCAAGGGCAGGTCAAAGCGCACGTCGGCCCGCCGATCGGCACCATCACGCGGTTCGATCCCGACGGCGGATTCGGCTTTCTGGAGACCGCGGACGGCCGCGAGGTCTACTTCCATCGCAACAGCGTGCTCGACGCCGATCCGGACCACCTGAGCGCCGGCACGCGCGTGATCTTCGCGGAAGAAATGGGCGAGAAGGGTCCGCAGGCCAGCACGGTGAAGCCGCTGGGACGCCACGGAATGCGGTGATGGGCGGCGCGGCCACCAGCGACTTGGATGCGGCGTCCGCGCGGTGCGAGCGTTTCCCGCACGACGCCGATGTCGGGGTGCGCGGTTTCGGGGCCACGATCGAAACTGCGTTCGAGCAGGCGGCCCTTGCGCTGACCGCCGTCGTCACCGAGGCGCCGATCGCCGAAAAGCAGTCGCTCGAGGTCTCGTGCGAGGCGCCGGACAGCGAACTTTTGTTCGTCGCGTGGCTCAACGCCGTCATCTACGAAATGGCGACGCGGCCGGGGACGGAGTCCTACGTTCTCGTGGCCGGCGGCGAGGACAAGGCTTTCGCCTCCGCCTGCCACGGGAACGCGCGCTCTCGCGTCACGCCGCGCTGAAGCAATGGAGCGGACGCAAGATCATCGACGATCTCGCCGCGCGGGGAATCCTGATCCGCAGCCCGTCATCGCGCGGCGTCGCCGAGGAGGCGCCCGGAGCTCACAAGGACGTCGGTGCGGTGGTGCTCGCCGCCGAGCAGGCCGGCCTCGCGCGGCCCGTCGCGCGGCTGCGCCCGCTCATCTGCGTGAAGGGATAGCGTGTCGACCGATGCCGATGCAGAACGCCGAAATTGCCGCAATGTTCGACCAGACGGTCGGGTGTCGGTGCGCAAGCGCGACCTCGCGCGCGGGCTTAGACAGCGGATGATCCGCGCCATGGACGACCGGCATGTGAGCATCGTCGCGCATCCGACCTGTTGAGTTTCTGGTGGAACTTTGGATTTGACTTTCGCTTTGCTGACTTGCGGCCCGAGGGGGTGGCGAATGTCAAATCCGCTCCACGAGCGTCGGAAATCGGCATCGCGCGACCGGAGCCGGTTCACCCACATTGGGAACGAGCCCCGACGCCAGAAAGGACGCCGGGGCCCGGCTGGACGAATTGGTGGGGGAGGGGGACATTCATCCAGCACGCGAACCTAACGCGCCGCGGTCGCCGTTCTTTGATCTTTGTCAACTTCGCCGTGGCTTCCATCAGAACGGCCTCGGCTTCTCTACCATGCTGCCTCCGGGCGCCGCCTCGCCGGATTTTTCGGGTCTTTGCCCGGATCCGTCCGAGCGCCGGATTGCTGCTGACGAGAACGAGCGGGGCGGCTCGAACTCAGATGCCGCACGGCGTCCGCAGATCGCGCGCCGAGGATTCCATCTTCAATCCTGTAGCTTGCTACCGCCCACGCCGACCGCGGCGAGGTGTTGCGGCGGACCCGCGGCGATCCCGTGAGAGGCCGGGCTGGGCGCGACGGATCGGCTTGCGCCCGCGTAGCTGCCGAACAGGATGACCATGGCGGCTCCGAACAGACCGATCAGCACGATCTTGAGATACGTTGCGCGGTCTGCGGTGCGGAGCGAAGCGTTCATTGTCGCCTCCCGGCGAACTGGATATCCCGTGGCTCAACTCTAGCCGCCCGGCGTCGCCGTCCCTTGATGCGTGTCAAAACGGCCGGTGAAACGCGGAATCGCACACAGGACGAATGAACGCGGCGCGTTCCGACCGGCCTGGCGACAGGCAGAC
>CAZIGW010000297.1:0-7221 GCA_964538565.1 uncultured Hyphomicrobiales bacterium
CTGCTCTACCTGGTCTCACGAGCATGAAACCCGCGGCGTTTCGCACTTACCTCTGGACTTGGCTCGCGTTGCTGGCGCTGCTGGCGCTCACGTTCGGCAGCGCCTACGTGCACATGGGCACGGTCAACCTATTGGTGAACCTCGGCATCGCCGTGCTCAAGACCTTGCTCGTAATGATCGTATTCATGGACCTGGCGCGAAGCACGTCGCTGGTGCGCCTCGCTGCCGCTGCAGGCTTCTTCTGGCTCGCGCTGCTCGCAGGGCTCAGCCTGACGGACTTCCTGACGCGGCCCTGACGTTCAATTCGAACTGAACGCTCCGAACGCGCGGCATGGTCCTTGCGGCTGTTCGCGCACAGCCGAGAGGAATGCAGCATGGCCACACGAACCGCCGCGGATGTTCTCATCGACACACTCTGCGACTGGGGTGTGCAAGTCGTCTTCGGGCTGCCCGGCGACGGGATCAACGGCATCATGGAAGCGCTGCGACGGCGCCAGGATGAGGTGCGCTTCGTCCAGGTGCGGCACGAGGAGTCCGCCGCCTTCATGGCCTGCGCCTACGCCAAGCTCACCGGCAAGCTCGGCGTGTGCCTCGCGACTTCCGGCCCTGGCGGCGTGCATCTGCTCAACGGCCTCTACGACGCGAAGCTCGATGGCCAGCCGGTGCTCGCGATCACCGGTCTGCAGTATCACGATCTGTTGCACACGATGCAGCAGCAGGATGTGGAGCTCGACAAGCTCTACATGGACGTGTCCGTCTACAACTCGCGCGTGATGGGTCCCGCGCACGTGCGGAACGTCACCGAGCTGGCCTGCCGCGCAGCGCTTGCTTACCGCGGCGTCGCGCACGTCACCGTACCGAAGGACATGCAAGACCTCAGCGTGCAGGACGACGAGCGCTCGAAGCGCAACGTGCCCGGTCATGGCTCGGATGTCTTTGCGCCGATTCCCCGTCTGCCCGGCGAAGCGGGCTTGCAACGAGCGGCCGACGTTCTGAACGCCGGCAAGCGCATCGTCATCATGGCCGGACGCGGCGCCATCGGCGCGGGCGCGGAGCTGGAGGAGATCGCGGATCGGCTCGGCGCCGTCATCGTCAAGCCGCTGCTGGGCAAAGCCGCCGTGCCCGACGACTCGCCGTTCACGACGGGATCGGTCGGGCTCGTCGGAACCAAGCCCTCGCAGGAAGCGCTCGAACGGTGCGATACGCTCTTCATCGTCGGCAGCAGCTTCCCGTACATCGAGTTCTACCCGGAGCCGGGGCAAGCGCGCGCGGTGCAAATCGACATTGATCCGCTGCGGATCGGGCTGCGCTATCCGATAGAGGTCGCGCTCGTCGGCGATGCGCTGGCGACCTTGCGGCATCTGCTGCCATTGCTGAAACGGAACGAGAACCGCGACTTCCTGACGAGCGCGCAGAAGGGAATGACCGAGTGGCGCGAGCGCATGCAGGAGCGCGCCACTCGCCGCGACAAGCCGATGAAGCCGCAAGTCGTCGCTCACGAGCTGGGCCGCCTGCTGCGCGATGACGCCATCTTCACCGCCGACTCGGGCACCGCCGCGACCTGGTACGCGCGGCACATCCCCGTGCGCGCCGGGCAAATGTGTACGCTCTCCGGCAATCTCGCGACGATGGCGAACGGCTTCCCGTATGCGATCGCGGCGCAGATTGCCTATCCGGACCGCCAGTGCGTCGCTTTCGTCGGCGACGGCGCGTTCACGATGCTTATGGGCGACTTCGTGACGTGCGTGAAATACAAGCTGCCGGTGAAGGTCGTCATCCTGAAGAACAACTCGCTCGGCCAGATCAAGTGGGAGCAGATCGGCATGGAGGGCAATCCGGAGTACGGCTGCGACCTGCAGCCGATCGACTTCGCCGCGTTCGCGCGTGCCTGCGGCGGCGTCGGCTACACGATCGACGATCCGGCCACGTGCGGCAGCATGCTCGAGCGGGCGCTGAACGAGCCCGGGCCGGCCGTCATCGAAGCCGTGATCGATCCGAACGAGCCGCCGCTGCCGCCGAAGATCACGTTCGAGCAGGCGAAGAACTTCGCGGAATCCCTCGCGCGCGGCACCGCGAAGCGCGGCAAGATCGCGCTCACGGTGATGTCCGACAAGGTGCGCGAGCTCACCTGAGAGCGCGATGCGCATGAGCTCCGCTCCCCGCATCGCGCACCTCGCCGTGAACGTGTATCGCATCCCGACGGACGCGCCCGAGTCGGATGGGACGCTCGAGTGGAACGCGACCACCGTCGTCGTAGTGCGCGCGCACGCCGCGGATCAGGAAGGTCTCGGCTACACGTACGCGAGCCGCGCCGCCGGCGTGCTCATTGACGAGCTGCTCGCCGAGAGTGTTCGCGATCGCAATGCCCTGGACGTGCAAGGCGCATGGGACGCAATGGTGCATGCCGTTCGCAATCAGGGGCGGCCGGGCATTGCCTCGATGGCCATCGCCGCCGTGGATACGGCGCTCTGGGATCTGAAAGCGCACATCGTGCAGCTACCGCTGGTCCAGCTTCTCGGCGCGACGCGTGCGCGTGTGCCCATCTACGGCAGCGGCGGCTTCACCTCCTACGGACTCGACCAGCTCGCCGACCAATTGAGCGACTGGGCGCGCGCCGGTGTGACGCGGGTGAAGATGAAGGTCGGCCGCGATCCCGCTGCAGATCTCGAACGGGTGCGCACCGCGCGGGACGCGATCGGCAGTGGCACCGAGCTCTTCGTCGATGCCAACGGCGCGTACTCGCGCAAGCAGGCGCTCGCATTCGCGTACGAATTCGCCGGCATCCACGTGCGCTGGTTCGAGGAACCGGTGTCTTCGGACGATCTTGATGGCCTGCACCTGTTGCGCGACCGCGCACCCGCGGATATGGACATCGCGGCCGGGGAATATGGCTACGACGCGTTCTACTTCCGGCGCATGCTCGACGCGAATGCCGTGGATGTCTTGCAGGCAGACGCAACGAGATGCGGCGGACTCACCGGCTTTCTGCAGGCGGATGCGCTGTGTACCGCGAGAGGGATGCCGCTCTCCGCGCACTGCGCCCCCGCCTTGCACCTGCATCCCTGCTGTTGCGCGCGCTCGCTGCGGCACCTCGAATACTTTCACGATCACGTCCGCATCGAGCAGATGATCTTCGACGGCGCGGTCCAACCGGAGAACGGCGCGCTCGCGCCGGACCTCTCGCGCCCGGGTCACGGCCTGACGCTGCGCGAGGCCGACGCCGCACGTTTCGCAATATGAGTCCACGACAGACCCCTGCAACGTTTCCCACGAATCGGGCTCACGAGCTGGCCGCGGCCCTCACGCGAAGCGTGAGCGGCGAAGTGCGCTTCGACGACGGGAGCCGCGCGCTCTACGCCACGGACGCGTCGAACTATCGTCAGACTCCGATCGGCGTGGTGATCCCACGCACTGTCGACGACGTCGTCGCAACCGTCGCCGCCTGTCGCGAATACGATGCGCCGGTGTTACCGCGCGGGGGCGGCACGAGTCTCGCGGGGCAATGCTGCAACGTCGCGGTCGTCATCGACACGTCAAAGTATCTCCGCGACGTCGTCGAGCTCGACCCGGCGCGGCGCCGTGCGCGAGTGCAGCCGGGTTGCGTGCTCGATCACCTGAGAGATGCTGCCGAGCGCTATCACCTCACATTTGGTCCGGACCCGGCCACGCACGATCACAACACGCTCGGCGGGATGCTGGGCAACAACTCGTGCGGCGTGCATTCCGTGATGGCGGGGCGAACGTCCGACAACGTCCACTCGCTCGACGTGCTCTGCTACGACGGCACGCGAATGACAGTGGGGCCTACGCCGGAACAGGAGCTCGAAAGCATCATTGCCGCGGGCGGCCGGCGTGGCGCGATTTACGCCGGGCTGCGCAGCCTCCGGGATCGCTACGCCGATCTCATTCGCAAGCGCTTCCCGCACATTCCGCGGCGCGTCTCCGGCTTCGGGCTCGACGAGCTCCTGCCGGAGAATGGCTTTCACGTGGCGCGCGCGCTCGTCGGCACCGAGGCGAGCTGCGTCACGATCCTCGAAGCCGAGCTGCAACTCGTGCCGAGTCCGAGCAGCCGCGTGCTGTTGATGCTGGGCTTCCCGGACGTGTACAGCGCGGCCGACGCGGTGCCTCGCGTCATGGAAACGCATCCCATCGGAGTCGAAGGGCTCGACCGGCGGCTCATCGACCACATGCGTCGCAAACACCTGCACGCGGACGACGCGGAGCTGCTGCCCCAAGGCGCGGGCTGGCTCATGGTGGAAATGGGCGCAGACACGTATCAGGAAGCGGTCGAGCATGCGAAGCAGGCAGAAGCCACGCTGACGGCCGGAGAGCATGCGCCATCGGCGCGGCTTCTGTGCTCGCACGAACAGCAGGCGAAGCTCTGGGAGCTGCGCGAAGCGGGTCTCGGCGCGACGGCTTTCGTCCCGGGGCAGGCGGACACCTGGACGGGGTGGGAAGACTCCGCGGTGCCGCCCGATCGGCTCGGCGACTACTTGCGCGACTTTCGCAAGCTGCTGCTGCGGTATCAGTACGAGGGCGCGTTCTACGGCCATTTCGGTCAAGGCATCCTGCACACGCGCATCACCTTCGACCTGCAGAGCGAGCCCGGCGTGCGCAAGTGGCGCGCGTTCCTCGACGACGCCGCGGATCTCGTCGTGCGTTACGGCGGGTCGCTCTCGGGCGAGCACGGCGATGGTCAGCAGCGCGCGCGGTTGCTGTCGAAGATGTATGGCGAGGAACTGGTGCAAGCGTTCCGCGAGTTCAAGGCGCTCTGGGACCCGCTCGGCCGCATGAACCCCGGCAAGGCGATCGACTCGTATCCGATCACGTCGGACCTGCGATTGCGGGCACCCGAAGTGCCGCTCGTGCCGCGGGCGCAGTTCGCGTATCGCCAGGATCACGGCAGCTTCGCGCACGCCGCGCTCCGCTGCGTCGGCGTGGGCGAGTGCCGCCGCACGAGCGGCGGCCTCATGTGCCCGAGCTACATGGTGACACGCGAGGAGAAGCACTCGACGCGCGGACGCGCGCGGCTGCTCTTCGAGATGATGCACGAAGGCGCGCTCCGGAAGGGCTGGCACAGCGACGCGGTCCACGATGCACTCGATCTGTGCTTGGCATGCAAGGGTTGCAAGCACGATTGTCCGGTCAACGTGGACATGGCGACGTACAAGGCGGAATTTCATGCGCACTATTACAAGGGGCGCCTGCGCCCGCGCTCCGCCTACGCATTCGGCCTCATTTACTGGTGGGCGCGCGCCGCGTCTCACATGCCGCAGCTCGTGAACGCAGTGAGCCAATCGCGCTGGGGCGGATCGGCTCTCAAGACCATGGCGGACATTGCCGAGCCGCGTCGCCTGCCGCGCTTCGCGGTGCGCCCCTTCACGAGCGCGTACACCAAGGAAGCCCCCGAGCGCGGCGAGCGCCCGGTTCTGTTGTGGCCCGATACCTTCAACAACTTTCTCGATCCCGACACGCTGCACGCTGCCGTCGAGGTGCTGCGCGCCGCGGGATACACGCCGATCGTCCCGCATCGCCGGCTCTGTTGCGGCCGGCCGCTCTACGCGTGGGGCTGGGTGCAGCGCGCCCGGCGGCTGCTCCTTCAGGTGCTGCGGGAGGTCGATCATTGGATCGCGGCCGACGTTCCGCTCGTCGGCCTGGAGCCCGCGTGCGTGAGCGCGCTGCGCGATGAGCTGCTCGAGCTATTCCCCGCCGACGATCGCGCGCAGCGCCTCGCGCGCAACACGTGGCTGCTCAGTGAATTCCTCGAGCGCGCCGACTACGAGCCGCCGCGGTTCGAGGAGCGCGCGGTCGTTCATCTCCACTGCCACCATCGCTCCGTGCTGAACGCGGACGCGGAGTCCGCGGTACTGAAGCGCCTCGGAATGCAGTTCGACGTGCTCGATTCGGGCTGCTGCGGCATGGCCGGCGAGTTCGGGTTTGAGGCGCGGCACTACGCGGTGTCGCGGCAGGCCGGCGAGCGCGTGCTGTTCCCCGCGATCCGCGCCGCCTCGCCGGAAACCCTGATCATTGCGGACGGCTTTAGCTGTCGTGAACAGATCCGTCAGGAAACGCCCCGGCAAGCGCTCCACCTGTCGCAAGTGCTCCGCGCAGCCCATCGACACTAGCGCCGCGCCAATTGTATGGATTCGTCAACAACCGGTACCGCGTGCCGCGGCCGTCCACGAACGTGCGACACCAGAGCTCGGTGAGCAGCAGCGTCCACACGCGGTAGAACTGCTCTTCGCGAACGCGGCGCCGCGCGGGCTCGCGCAGCAACCGCGCGACATCTTCGGGATCGAAGAGGCCGCGCGCGCGCACGCTCTCGGGCGCGAGCAGCTCGGTTGCCATCGCATTCACGATGCGCCACAGACGCCGATCCTGGTTGATGCGGATCATCCCCTTGCGCCGCAGGGCGAAGCGCTCCGGTAAGAACCCGCTCGCGGCGCGGCGCAAGATGTATTTCCGCTGGCGACCCCGGATCTTGAGGCGATCCGGAATGCGAAACGCGCACCGCGCGACGCGCTCGTCGTGGAACAGCGAGGCGAAGCGCACGCCCGCGCGAGCATGCAGGCGCTCCATGGCGGCCACTTCGGTCGGATGCTGCGAAGCTTCCAGCAACGCGGTGTTGAGAGGCTCTACCTCTGCAAGGTGCAGGAACGCCTCCTCCGCTGCACTCACGGCACCGAGCACGCGCGGTGGCCGCACGCTCTTGCCTCGATAGTAAGCCGCCATGAGCATCCGGGCGGAGAGCGATTCCGGCATGACACCGGTCTGCGTGTAGTTGTAGAACTCGATCAGCGGCGCGCGCGCGAGCGGAAGTGTCGCGGCCATCTTGATGAGCAGGTGGCGCGGCATGCCGCCGAACAGCACGTCCGACATGTGTCCATAGAGCACCAGCGGCACGTCGGCCGCGGCTTCGTGCGCGAGCACGTGATACACGAGCATCTCTTCGCGCGCGCACGGGTCCTCCATCGCCCACACCAGATCCGGGAGCAGGCGCGGCAGATCATCCGGCGCGAGAATGATCTCGCGATGAATCGTGCCGAAATGGCGTGCGGATTCCGCGGCGAGCGCGAGGTCCGGATCGTCCGGATCGAAGCTCGCGATGTACGTGTGGATCGGAATGCGCGGCGCCACCGCGAGCACTGCGCCGAGCGTGACCGTCGAGTCGAGGCCGGCGCTCAGCGCGATGCCGATTCGATCGCAACCCGCCACGACGCT
>CAZIGW010000298.1:0-3453 GCA_964538565.1 uncultured Hyphomicrobiales bacterium
TTGTTCACCTCGGAGGCGAACTTGTTATAGAAAATGGTCGCCGGTATGGCCGCCACCAGTCCGATGGCCGTGGCGAACAGGGCCTCGGCGATGCCGGGGGCCACAACGGCCAGCGAGGTATTCTTGGAGGCGGCGATCGACTGGAAGCTCGTCATGATGCCCCAGACCGTGCCGAACAGGCCGATGAAGGGGCCGGAGGAGCCGACCGTCGCCAGCACCAGGAGCCGCCGTTCGAGTCGCTCGATCTCGCGCGCGATGGTCACGTCCATCACCTTCTCGATGCGCATCTGCAGCCCGCCGAACGACCGTGCCTGGCTCTCGAAGCTGCGCTTCCATTCGCGCATGGCGGCGACGAACAGCGCGGCCATCGAGTGATTCGGCCGCGAGGAGAGCGAGCGGTAGAGCTCCTCGAGCGACTGGCCCGACCAGAAGGCCTCCTCGAAGCGGTTCATCGCGCGGCGCGTGCGCGCGTACAGCATCGTCTTGTCGACGACGATCGCCCACACCCAGACCGAGCAGGTGAGAAGCCCGAGCATCACCGTCTTGACGATCCAGTGCGCCTGCCAGAACAGCGTGAAGATCGACAAGTCGGAGGAAGTCAGCGGCAAGGCCGACTGCGCCACGTCGGCGGGATTCATGGGCACTCCTTTCGGCTCAACGGCTCAGGTCGGACCGGGCGCGCGCCGTCGCGGACCTAAAAACGACATCGCCGGAGGCAACACGGGTGCTCCGCCCACAACCCGAAAATTGCGAAGATTCAAGCCGTCCACCACCGGCACGGCTACGAAATCCCCGCCAAACGTGTCCAAACTAGGGCGCAGTCCCGTGCGTCACCGGGCCCATAACAGCCGCCGTTGGTTAACGCCGGGTTACCGCAGGATGCGGCGCAACAGGGAATCGGGGGCCGGAAAAAGAAGCCGCCCCGCTCGGGGGCGAGCGGGGCGGCCGGGGAGGCGACGCCGGAGCACCCGGCATCGAAGATCTGCGGGAGATGCGGGCCCGATCGGGGTCAGGTCTGCGGCTGCGGGGCGCCCGGGCCCTGGCGGTTGCGGCGCTCGGCCATGAACTGGTCGAACTCGGCCTTGTCCTTGGCCATGCGCAGCCGGTCGAGGAAGTCGCGAAATTCGCGCTGCTCGTCCTCGAGCCGCCGCAGCGTCTCGGTGCGGTATTCGTCGAAGGCGCGGTTGCCGCTCGAGCGCGGCTCGCCCCACCAGTTCGTGCCCGGACGGGCGCGGTCCGCCCGATCCTGCCAGCGGCCGAAGCCGCGACCCTTCCAGCAACCCATGCGTCCGCTCCATAGGGTGAACATCAGGATCGCGAGGCCGACCGGCCACCAAAAGATGAAACCGAGGACCATCAGGGCGATCCAGGCGGGGTGTCCCAACTCGTCGAGTTTCGCAGCGATCGGCATGGCCGGCCTCACGGGTGAATGTAAATAACATTTACATAGCTAAATCCCGGGTTGGAAATTGTCAACCCTGGCGCTCCGACCGTGTGTCAAGACGCCGCGGGTCCGGGTTCGGAATCGGGAGGGAGGCCGAGGCCGCGCAGGTAGACCAGCACGCCGGCCTCCAGCAACTCCTCGGGCGACATCGGCAGCGCGCGCCGCGCCGCATCGCCGCGACCGAACAGCGAGGCGATGCCGTGCGACATCGCCCAGACGTGCAGCCCGACCATCAGGGCGGGCGGACGCCGGCCCGCCGGAATCATGCCGACGAGCGTCTCCGATGCCCGACGCAGCACCGCGAAGGCGCGGTCGCCCGCCGCGCGCAACTCGGGGCTGCTGTCGAGCGGAATGCCGGCCTCGAACATCGCCGAGTAATAGGCGGGCTCATTGCGCGCGAAGGCGAGATAGGCCTTGCCGAGGCGCTCGAACGCCGCGAACGGCTCCGGCCGGCCCTCGTCCCAGGCGCCGGCAAGCGTCGTCTCGAACAGGTCGAAGCCACGGCGCGCCACGCTGGCGAGCAGCTCGTCGCGGTCGCGGAAATGCCTGTAGGGCGCGGCCGGACTGACGCCGGCCCAGCGCGCCGCCTCCGCGAAGGTGAACCCGGCGGGGCCCTTCTCGGCGATCAGTTCGAGCGCGGCACGCAGCAGGGCCTCCTTGAGGTTCCCGTGGTGATAGCCGCGCGCGCCGGACCGCGGGTCGTGTTTGGACCAGCTCATGTGAATCGCTTTTACATTAAGCCCGTGGCGGCGTCGACCGGACCGATTGGCCCGGGGACACCATGCCGGACGGCGACCGCGCGGGAGATCGAACGAGCCGGCCCTACGGCTGTCTTTCCCCCGTCTCGCCCGCCGCCTCCTGGTCCGCCTTCATGGCGATGCGCAGCGGCTTGGGGATGGGCCGGGCGCGCCCGCCCGACACGAAGGCGACGCGCACCTGCGCCTCGACCAGAACCTCGCCCTCGCGGCTGACGCGCTGCGCGAGCGTGATCGAGGCGCCCTTCACCTCGACCGGCTCGGTGGTGATTTCGAGCACGTCGTCCATGCGGGCCGGCCGCAGGAACTCGAGCGACATCGAGCGCACCACGAAGGCGAAGCCCGGCGCCTGGCGCTCGGCCTCCTCGAACAGCGCGCGCTGGTCGGCGCCGATGAGGCGCAGGTAGTTGGTGCGCCCGCGCTCCATGAAGCGCAGGAAGTTGGCGTGATAAACGATGCCGGTGAAATCGGTGTCCTCATAATAGACGCGCACGGCCATCACGTGCCGTCCGCCGCGAATCTCGCCGTCGAGCGCGGCGTTCACTCCTCCTCTCCCTCGGCGAACAGGCCGAACTGAGAGGGATCGCGCGACGGTTCGGCGAGCCCGAGGTGGCGGAAGGCATGCGGGGTGAGCAGGCGTCCGCGCGGCGTCCGCTGCACGAAGCCGCGCTGGATCAGGAACGGCTCGATGATCTCCTCGAGCGCGTCGCGCGGCTCGGACAGCGCGGCCGCGATCGTCTCGATGCCGACGGGCCCGCCGCCGTAGGACACCGCGATGGTCGTCAGGTAGCGCCGGTCCATGGCGTCGAGCCCGGAGGAATCGACCTCGAGCGCGATGAGCGCGCAATCGGCGATCCTGCGGTCGATCGCGCTCGCGCCCTCGACGTGGGCGAAGTCGCGCACGCGGCGCAGGAGCCTCCCGGCGATGCGCGGGGTGCCGCGCGCGCGCCGCGCGATCTCGTCGGCGCCCTCGGGCGTGATCGCGATGCCGAGCACGCGCGCGCCGCGGTTGACGATCAGCTCCAGTTCCTCGCGGGTGTAGAAGTTGAGCCGGATCGGAATCCCGAAGCGGTCGCGCAGCGGCGTGGTGAGCAGCCCTGCGCGCGTGGTCGCGCCGATCAGCGTGAACTTCGCAAGGTCGATCTTCACCGAGCGCGCCGCTGGCCCCTCGCCGATGATCAGGTCGAGCTGGAAATCCTCCATCGCCGGATAGAGGATCTCCTCGACGGCGGGATTGAGCCGGTGGATCTCGTC
>CAZIGW010000299.1:0-3092 GCA_964538565.1 uncultured Hyphomicrobiales bacterium
GCCCACAGCCGCGGCCCCCCCTTTGGTGACCGCCACGTACACCGGCCGGCCGGCGATCGCGGGGCCGGCCGCCTCGAACGCGGCGCGCACGCGTTCGGCGGCAATCAGCCCTTCGGGCAGCGCGCTCGGCAGGATGGCGGCGAATTCCTCGCCGCCGAGCCGGCCGACGATATCGGTTCCGCGCAGCGTGTTGAGCGCCGTGTTGGCGAAGGCGCAGAGCGTCTCGTCGCCGATGGCGTGGCCGAAGCGGTCGTTGACCGACTTGAAGAAGTCGAGGTCGAACATCAGCACCGTCACCGACTGGCCCTTGATCGCCTGCTGGACGATGAGCCACTGCGCGCGGTCGAAGAAGCCGCGGCGGTTGACGAGGCCGGTAAGTGGATCGGTGACGGCGGCGGTCTTGTGCACGCTCTCCGCCTTCTCCTTCGCCATGACGAGCCCGATGAAGGCCGTCCCGACGATGTAGAGAAGCGTCTCGAGCGTGAACACCGCGAGCCATCCGCCCGAGAGCGCGGGCGTGCCGTCGTGCGAAGGCAAGATCGTCATGACGATCGGGGCAAGAAACACGGTCCCGTGCAGCAACGGAACGAAGGTCGCCGGCAGGCGCGAGAACAGCGCCGCGCGCCGTTCTCGCCAGAGCTCATGGGCGAGCAGATAGGTGTAGGTCGAGACGATGACCGAACTCAGCACGATGCGGCCGCTGCTCGATTCGGAGAAGAACGGGAACTGGCACGCGACCATCCAGACGAGGGCGCCGATGAAGATCTCGCCGCGCAGAACCGGCCGGCCCTGGAACAGGCGGGCGCCATTCCACACCATGCCGCAGGCGGCGAATAGGAGCGCCGTCGCGATCTCGACCGGAAACGGCGAGATCAGGTCGCGGATGCTCCACAGGGAGACGGCCACGCCGCCGATGAGGTAAGCCGATCCCCACCAGGCGAGCGCGTGGATGCTGCGATCCTGAATCCAGGCGAAGAACATGAGCAGCCCGAGCAGGGCCGTCACGCACGTAGACACGATGAACAGTGTCGGCAGATCCAGTGACATTACCTTCCCCCCTGGGCGAGCGATGACCTCGTCAGGCGGGAAGCAGCATAGAGATACCGGGGGCGGATGCACGCGAAGCCTGTCCGCAGGCTTTGTGAAGCCTTTCGGCAGACAAGCGGGTTTTCTGGGAAAAAACGCGAAAAATAATGTCGAAAATTGTAGGCAAGAGGGACAAGCGCCCCTCCCGCCAGCAGAAGTCGGATCTTAACGTTTCGAGAACTGGAACGACCGGCGGGCCTTGGCGCGGCCGTACTTCTTGCGCTCGACCACGCGGGAATCGCGAGTGAGGAAGCCGCCGCGCTTGAGCACGCCGCGCAGTTCCGGCTCGTAGTGGGTGAGCGCCTTGGAGATGCCGTGGCGCACGGCGCCTGCCTGGCCCGACAGGCCGCCGCCCGAGACGGTGCAGACGACATCGTACTGGCCGTTGCGGTGCGAGGCGACGAGCGGCTGCTGGATCAGCATGCGCAGCACCGGACGCGCGAAGTACACCTCGATGGTGCGATCGTTGATCGTGATGGTGCCGGCCCCCGGCTTGATCCAGACGCGGGCGACCGCGTCCTTGCGCTTGCCGGTCGCGTAGGCGCGGCCCTGCTTGTCGAGCTTCTGCACGTATTTCGGGGCTTCCGGCGCGGCCGGCTTGAGGGCGGCGAGTTGATCGAGCGACTGCATGGTCTCGGCCATGGTCACGCGCTCCTTACGTTCTTGCGATTCATCGCAGCGATATCGAGGGTTTCGGGGTTCTGGGCGGCGTGCGGATGATCCGGGCCGGGATAGACGCGCAGGTTGCCGAGCTGGCGGCGGCCGAGCGGACCGCGCGGCAGCATGCGCTCGACGGCCTTTTCGACGATCCGCTGCGGGAAGCGGCCGGCCATGATCGACTTGGCGCTGCGCTCCTTGATGCCGCCGATGTAGCCGGTGTGATAGTGATACACCTTCTGCTGCAGCTTGCGGCCGGTCAGCACCACCTTGTCGGCGTTGACGACGATGACGTTGTCGCCGCAATCGGCGTGCGGCGTGTAGGTCGGCTTGTGCTTGCCGCGCAGGCGCAGGGCGACGATCGATGCGAGGCGCCCGACCACGAGGCCGGCGGCGTCGATCATCACCCACTTCTTCTCGATGTCGGCGGGCTTGGCCGAATAGGTTTTCATGGGCGGAGATCCGTAACAGGCTGGCTCGGCGGGCCGATCCCGATGGCCGCCGACGAGTTGCGGCGCTTCTACACGAGCCCCTCGCCCGGGTCAACGCCCTGCGGGCGATAATAGTCGATCGGAATCAATGGGATGAGAAATAGGTTTTATATTACCTCTTACTAACCACCTAGTCGGCGGACGGGATTGAGTAGGTCGACGTCGCATGCGCCACGAGGTCGTCCGTCGCTTCCGGACGAATGGCGACCTCGCCCACGGCAAGCCGCCTGCCAAGCTTGAGCAGCCGGCACTCGGCAATCAGCGGGCCGGCCGGCGGCTTGCGCAGGAAATTGATGGTGAGGCTCGTGGTCACGGCGAGCGGGACCCAGCCGATCGAGGCCAGCACCGCCACATACATTGTTACGTCGGCGAGCGTCATCATCGTGCCCCCGGAGATCGTCCCGCCCGGGCGTAGGCTTTCGGCGCGAAACCCGAGACGCACGCGGCATCCTCCGTGCCATACGTCCAGGATCGAATACCCACCGTCGGGCCGAAACGTCTCCGGGAACTCCGCCGACAGACGCTGCGTGAGCTCCTCCAGCGACATCTTCGCTGGCTGCATCGACTCCCTCCCCCCTCGGCGCGCGCCTGGTGTGCCGATTCCGAAGTCCGTATGATCGTGCGGGCGCTCGCTCGGGACTTCGGAATCGAAGGACGTGACAACTCGTTCGGTTGATGCGGCTTCGGCTCGGACGTCCGCGTCTCGGGTGGGCGGCGAGAACGACGCCCACTTCGCGGCCGCCATACTGGTGCGGATCGGATACAATGGCCATATCGGGCTTGAAAGGTGGATTGATGGGCGCGTCCGTTCCCGTCGTCGATGCTGAAGCGGAAGCGGTCCTCGTGCGCGAGGACGTC
>CAZIGW010000300.1:0-40702 GCA_964538565.1 uncultured Hyphomicrobiales bacterium
GATCGGCAGGTTCTCCACCGCGCAATCCGTCAGCCGCTCGGTCTCGCGGGTCAGCGTGGCGCCGGTCGCGAATGCCTGGGCGGCGCCACGCACGACGCTGCGCAGAAGCCGGCGATTGCGCCCGCTCAGGCGCGGATAGACGTTGACATCGTCACCCATCGCGGTGGTGAGATAGGGAACGCCCCAGTGCCGTGCGAGCCGCGCCGCGAGCGCCCCGAGCGGCAGGACGTGAAATCCATGCACGAGATCGGGGCGCGGCAGGCCGAGCGCGCGCACCGAGAGATATTGCGAAAGATCCGGCGCGAACCAGGCGTTCTCGCGCGGCACGGTGACGTAGCGCGGCCGCAGGATGGTCACCGATCCGTCGGTCTGGCGCGGCGGGACCGCGACATACTTGCGCCAGCGCGAATGGCCGGCGAGCGGCCACGGGACCCACGGGGTCGGCACGACCACGGTGAGGTCGAATCCGGCGGCGGCGATGAGCTGGAACTGCTCCTGATGGAACGTGCCGGCGACATGGTGCTCCGAAGGATAGCCGACAGCCGTCACGAGCAGCCGGATCGGGCGTTCCGCTCGCGCCGGCGCGGACGGCGGCGTGCTCGTCGCCGTCATGCCGGAAGAGGTCGCCTCGCCGGGGAGCGGACCTTCCTGGCCGGCGCCGCGGGCGAGCGACGTGTCGAACGTCTCAAGAAAACGAGCCAATATTTTCTTCCATCCGAAGCAGGTCGCGATCGAGCGCCTCGGCGAGCGGGCTCGGATTCCAGCCAAGCAGGCGCCGCGCCTTTTCAATCTCCGCAAACGAGACCGGCGGCTCGCCGGGCCGCATGGGACGCTCGCCGAACCGCAGCAGGTCGCGCGGCGCGCCGAACCTGTCGGCGACGTCGACCAGCAGGTCGCGCAGCACGATCCCCTCCCCGCGAGCAATGTTGAAGATGTCGAACGTGGCGCGCGGCAGGTCGTCGGCGATCCGCCCATAGGCCTCGCACACGTCGGTGATGCCGATGAAGTCGCGCCGTTGCGTGCAAGCCGACAGCATGACCGGCTCTCCGGCCCGCAACCTGGCGACCGTCAGCGCCAGGAGCTTCTGCGGATTGTCGAGCGCCCCGAACGGCACATAGAGCCGCGCCACGCGCGTCGGGACCTCATGAAGCGCGGCCACCTGCCGGGCGCGCAGAGTCGCGGCGAGCTTCGACAACCCGTAGGGCGTGTCGGGCAGGCAGGCGTCGGATTCACGATGGCCGCGCTCCTGCGCCGCGTATTCGGCCGAAGAACCCGTGAGGATGACACCGCATCGCGTCCGCGCGAGCGCCGCATAGAGCACCGCGAGCGGCGCCACGTTGACCGCATGGCCGGCTTCGAGATCGTAGTCGGGCGATGCATAGTTCGTGGCGTAGCCGGCGTGATGGATCCAGAGCGTCGGCGCGGTCCGATCGAGGAGAGCCATGATCGTGCGCGGCTCGCGCAGGTCGAGCGGGTGAAATTCGACGAACGGGGCGATCGCCGCGAGCCGCCGCGCCTCGATGCCCTCATAGCGAGCGCGTGGACGGCTGAGCGTGGCGACGACCCGGTGGCCGCGCTGCGCCCAGTGGCGCGCCAGATGATGGCCGACGAAGCTCGACGCGCCGGTGATGACGACGGTCACGCCGGCTCCCACGATACGTTGACCGGGGGGTCGTCGAGGCTCCGGGTCTCGGCCTCGGCCGGGTCGTGCGGCAGGCTGGCGCAATTGGCGACCAGCGATGCTCCTTCGGCCATTCCCTGAAACGCGGTCCAGAGCCCCGGCGACACGACGACGAGCTGATAGTCGTCCGGACCGAGCACGAGATCGAGGGTCTTTCCGCGCGTCGGACTTTCGTCGCGATCGTCGAACACGACCAGACGCACGCGGCCGACCGGAACCGCGAGGTTCAAGGTCATGCGCCGATGCCGTTTCCAGCCTTTGACGGCGCCGCACCGGACGGTCGAGAAGTAGATCTCGCCGAACCGCGTGAAATGCGGCGCGTCGGCCCGCAGCATGTGCATCACGGCGCCGCGCTCGTCGGCGATGATGCGCAGCGGAACGACCTCGACCCCGGCGATCGTCATCGGCATGCGCCCGTTGCGCAAGAGGAGCTCACCGTCGGCGCTCACACGGAGACGTATTCGGGGATCTGCCGCTCGGTCACGGCGACCGGATCGGCCCCGGCGCCGACCTCGCGATACCAGGCGACCGTCTGATCGACCGCCCGGGCAAAATCCCAGCGTGGATGCCAGCCGAGCTTTGTCTTTGCCTTGTCGTTCGAGAGCATCAGGAGCTGCGCCTCATGTGGAGCGTCGGCCTGCGGCGCGACCACCACCTCGCCGCCCTCCCATTGGCCCGCGACACGCTGCGCCAGTTCCTTCACGGTGCGGACGTTCTCGACGTTGGGCGCGAAGTTCCATGCGCCGGAGGCGGTCAGATCGCCGCCCAGAAGGCGCGCGGCGAGCAGAAGATAGCCCGAGACCGGCTCGAGCACGTGTTGCCACGGGCGAGTGGCCGCGGGATTGCGCAGGCGGACCGGCTCGCGTCGTTCGAGCGCGAACACGCAGTCGGGCAGGATGCGGTCGCGCGAACGGTCGCCGCCGCCGATCACGTTGCCGGCCCGCGCGCTCGCCGCGGCAAATTCGCCACGCGCCCGGAAGTATGCCGATTGATAACAGGCGAAGACCAGCTCGGCGGCGGCCTTCGAACTGGAATAGGGATCGTGCCCGCCCAGCTCGTCGTTCTCGCGGTAGGCCCAGACCCATTCCTTGTTGAGGTAGCACTTGTCTGACGTCACGAACACGAGCGCGCGGACCGTCGGCGCATTCCGCACGGCCTCCAGAAGATTCACCCCGCCGCCCACATTGGTGTCGAACGTGAGCTTCGGCTCGGCGTAACCCCGGCGCACCAGCGCCTGGGCGGCCAGATGGATGACGACCTCGGGCTTTTCCGCTTCGACCACACGCCGGGTTGCGTCGAGATCGCGGATGTCGCCGAAATGCTGGCGGATGCGTTCGCGAAGCCGCAGCAGATCGAACAGCGGCGCGTCGGGCTCGGGCGGCAGCGCGAAACCGGCGACATCCGCCCCGATCCGGCTGAGCCACGTGCACAGCCAGCTCCCCTTGAAGCCGGTCGATCCGGTCACCAGGACGCGTCGCCCGCGCAGGGTCGCGAGCGACTTCACCACACTTTCCACGGCGCCCTGCCCTTCTCGTAGACGTCGTTGAGCAGCGCATAGTCCCGGTACGTATCCATGCACTGCCAGAAGCCGTCGTGCGCATACATCGCCATCTTTCCTTCGCGCGCCAAGCGCTGCAGGACGTCGGCTTCCAGAACCTGGTCTTCGCGCTCCGCGTCGAGATAGTCGAACAGCCGCCGGTCGCAGACGAAAAATCCCCCGGAGATGCGCCCGCCGCTTGCCTGCGGTTTTTCGTTGAATTCGCTGACGCGCCCCTCCACGTGCTCGATCTCGCCGAAGCGGCCGGGCGGGCGCACGCCGCTCACGGTCACGATCGGCTTGTGGCGGCGATGAAACGCGAGAAGCGCCGGAAGATCGATGTTGCTCACGCCGTCCCCGTAGGTGAGCATGAATTCGTCGCCGTCGATGTAGCGCTCGATGCGCTTGACGCGCGAGCCGGTGAGCGTGCGTTCGCCGGTCTCCGCCAGCGTGACGCGCCAATCGATGTCGCGCGGGCTCTCGATCGTCACCTTCCCGCCCTGCGCGAAGTCGATGGCGAAGTCGGCCACGCTGGTGTGATAGTTGAGGAAGAAGTCCTTGATGGCGCGCCCCTTGTAGCCGAGGCAGAGAACGAAATCCTTGAAACCGGCCGCCGCATAGCCGCGCATGATGTGCCAGAGGATCGGGTATCCGCCGATCGGAATCATCGGCTTCGGGATGTCGTCGTTGATGCCGCGGATGCGCGTGCCCTGCCCGCCGCAGAGAATCACCACCTTCACGTTGCCCCTCCCGCGGCTTCGCGCCGCCTCCCGTTGCGCTGCCCGACCGCGGAGACAGAGGTGAACAGAGACGCCACCGGGGCGAGCAGCCACCAGGGCGTGCGAACAAGGCTCTCGAAGCGGCTGCCCTCCGCCCACAAGGCGAAGCCGCAACGCAGAGCGAGCTTCTGACGCGTCAACATTCCGGCGACCCGCGCCCTGACGGAGACGCCGGGCAACCGGCTTGCTGCGCCATGGATCTCCAGCGGTTCGCGATAGGCCTGCGCGCGCCGCCCCGGCATCAGCGACGTCTGCGCCTCGTGCAGTCGGATGCGGGTCAGGACCTCCGGAACGACCGCCACCTTGCCGCCGTTCGCCGCCATGGCGACCTGCAAGGCAAAATCGGACGCATAGGTGAAGCGTTCCCGGTAACCGCCGGCCGCGAGCGCCGCGTCGCGCCGATACATCAGGCTCGAATGGGCGAGCGCATTGCGGTGCTGATAGAGATCGATGAGGTCCTGATGGCCGCTCGGCAGGCGGTGCGAAACGATGAGCCTCCCCTGCGCGTCGATGTTGTCGTACCAGCTCCCGACCAGCACCACGTCCGGCCGATCGCCGAGCAACGCCGCCTGACGTTCGAGGCGATGCGGCATCGGCACGTCGTCGCAGTCGTTTACGGCGACGAACGGAGCCCGCGCCTCGAGGAGAGCGCGGCGGATGCCCTGGGTGAAGGTGCGGGACGAGGACAGATCATTCTGCGGAGGCAGCAGACGGACGCGCGGATCCTGCGCTGCGCAGCGCGCCAGGATCCGCGGGGTCTCGTCGGTCGATCCGTTGTCGTTGATCACGAGCTCGAACTCGCGCAGCGTCTGGCTGCGCAGCGCTTCGAGCGTCTCCGACAGGTAGGGCGCGCCGTCGCGCACCGTCATGATGACGCTGACTTTGGGATTCATGATGCTATGAATTCGACAAGCGTCGGGAATGTGCCGTCAATTTCATCTGGCGAGCCGCGGCGACACGCCTGCGGGCAACGCCCCTTCCGCAAGGCGACGACGGATCGATGCGTCGTCACTCACCGCATTTTTCGCCAGATCGGTCCAGAATTTTGCATCGGGCACCTGCAGGCAGCGCTTGAGATGCGCACGCGCAGCGTCGATCACCGCGCGCCGCCGCGTTTCGTCCTGCAGCAGTTCCTGCATTTCCCGGCGCAGGTCCTCCGGCCGCCGGACGCTCGGCGTGCCCGCCCCCAGCAGGTTGTCGAGATCGAGCGCGATGTCGGAGGCGACGTGAACGACCGGAACGCCGGCCGCCGCCGCCTCGAAGGCCGTGCTGGAGGACGTGTAGAGCAGCAGATCGGCTTTCGTGAGCCATTCCGCCGCCCCGCCGCCGACGAAATCGACATGGCGGCAGTCGACGTGTTCTTCGAGCCGGCGGCGTATCGCTGCACGAAACTCCGCATCCACCATCGGGTGAAAGTTCACGGCAAGACGCACGCCCGGAACATCCGCGGTCGCGACCGCGGCCTTGTGCGCGAGTTCGAAGGAGTCGTCGAACTGCATCGAGCAGGTGGCGAGAACGAGCTTCGGCGCCTCGGGTTCTCGCGGCGCGCCCAATGGCAGTCGCGCCAGCATGCCGGCATATCGCAGGGCGCCGCCCGCAACGACGCGCTCGGCGGGCGCGCCAAGCGCGATCAGGCGTTCACGGAATTCAGAGCCGACCGTGAGGATCAGGTCCGGCGCCGTTCCGTCCTTCCATTGGCGCGGCGTCGGAAGCGCACTCAGATAGCGTGGCGCGAGCGGGGCGTGCTGCACGCCGATCATCCGCGTCGTCGGCAGAAGGCGGCGGAACCCGGCGAGCATCGCCTTCTCCCACGGCTGGTTCTCATATGGGAAAACCACGGCGCGCGGCGTCAGACGAGCGCGGGCGAGCGCACGCGCCAGATCGGCGTAGAGCGCCGCCGAGACCAGCCGGGGCGATGCCCACTCGCGCGCGACAGCGAGCCGCACGAGGCGAGAGACGTCGATCCCCGCCAGAATCGGCTGTCGCGCCGCCGCGAACGGAAATGCCAGCAGGCGCGCGTAGGCGCGAAACAGGGCGCCGAGGCCGAGGAATTGTCCGACGAGTGCAGCAGGCTCCGCATCAGATGCCGAGCCCAGTGTCCCGGCGATCGCCCCGACGGACCGCAGCCAGGTCGCGGGATTGTAGAGCCACGCGAATCCGATCCCGCTCGCATGCAGCCAGGCCGGCAGATCGCCGAGGAACCGATCGCGCTTGGCCGCGTCGCCGCGTGGGCTGCCGTCCGCCCAGCTCATCAGCAGCAAATCGCGTCCGGCGAGCGCGCGCGGGCTCGGCCCTCGCCATCGAAGGGACATGCGCTGTGCGAACCAGCGAAGCAGGAAGCCCGCGTGGGCGCGCCCAGCCTTCGGCATCCAGCGCCAGCCCGTACGCGGCCCCTCCCACCGCGCCGTCACACCGTTGGCGCGGCACAGGCCGACGAGCGCCCGACCGAGCGGCGCGTCCTCCACGACCGCGAGATGCGTCCCGCCCCCCCGCGCCGCCTCCACCAAGGCAACGCCGCGACAGACGTCGAGGCAGAACGACGAGGTGTAGGGATTGCGCTCGGCCAGATCGGAAGAGAGCCAGGAGATCGGAAAGCGGCCCGAGGCGAGAATGGCATCGAGGTCGGTCAACTGCGGTGACAGGCGGATCGCCACGGCATTCAGCGCCTTGCCCGTGTCGGCCACCCGCTCTGGCGGCCATGCGGCTCGGACCTGCAGATAACGCCGATAGTCGTTGCCGAAATACCAGAGCGTTCGTCCTGCGGAGCCGTAGCCTCGCAGGTCGCGATCCGCCCCGACGATGACGACGGTTGCGGGCGTCACACCACCACACAGCCGCGGCAGGGAGAGACCTCCTGCCGGCGCCCGGCGAGATGACGCTCGCGCAAGGCGCGGTACGCCTCGCCGCGCCACAGCTCGCTCACCGACGCCTCGCCGATCTGCCCCGCCTTCAGCGCCGACTTGTAGTCGACATCGCACGGGTTCATCTCGCCGTTCCACCAGACGAACGCGCGCCGCCACAGATCCGAGCACGGCGTGTCGATCCCGTTCGGAGGCATCTCGTAGGCATTTTCCCACGGGTTGTATTCGACGAATGCCACCTGATCGACGTACTCGTGCCAGAAGCGTTCGACCTGCGCGAAGTCCTGCTCCTGCGAATAGCGCACGCCGGAGACGCGGGTGATGGTGCGGCTTTTCGGATAGTGCCGCGTCTTGATCTCCGCGAAGCGCTTCACGTTCTCGAGCACGCGCTCGAGCTTTCCGTTGATGCGCAGCCGCGAGTAGAGCTCCGGATCGGCCGCATCGGCGGAGAACACCAGCGTGTTCGGCTCGGCGGCAAGGATCGCGTGCGCCTTCTTCTCGTCGAGATACCACGCGTTGGTGTTGATCTTCAGCGCCAGGAATTTTCCGGCCGCGTAGGCCAGCATTCCCTCGATCTCCCTGCACAGCAGCGGCTCGCCGCGCGAGGCGAGCGTCACCGCTTCGACCTCGCCCTCGATCTCGTCGACGATCCGCTTGAAGGTCTCGAGCGGCATCTGCCCCATGTGGCCGCTGCGGCCCTGCGTGAACGCCCGATCGGTCTGGTAGCAGAACACGCATCGGTAGTTGCAGATGCTGGTCGGCTCGATCTGCACGCACGGCGGATAGGTGTCGAGCTCGCGCGTGAGCGGAAAGACGTCGTAGCGGTAGCGATAGAACAGGTAGCGCGGCAGCTCCTCGTCGGTGATGCGGTCGAGCTCGGTGACGATGTGCGGACGCAGGCGGAATTCCGCATCCGCGCCCGCCTCGTCGAGCAGCGCCGCGCACGCGCGCGTCAGCACGTCGCGCCGATGCGCATCGAGCGTCATCGTCGGCAGCCGGCTCCGCAGAACCGCGATGCGCGTGCGCAACGCGTCCGTGACTTCTCCGGCCCCACTGATCAGGCTCAGGCTGTCGGCCTTGTGGAACACTTGGCTGGCGGTCAAACCTCGGCCCTCCGCGGATTCCCTGCGTGCACGGCCCGCTCCCTATGTTTCCGTGGCTCCGGCGCGGACGCCCGGATCGCGGTGCCCGACGGGGACCGGCTGCTCCTTGCGCAGCGCCGTCACGACCTCGCCGAGCACCTGGACGAACGGGCTCATGACTTCGGACCCATTCAGCGAGACCCGGATGGTGCCGGCAAGCGCCGGATGCGTGAACCCGGATTTCACCAGATAGCGCCGCTCGGCCAGCGCATCCGCGAGATGCGCGGGGTCGATCTCGGGCGTGCAGCGCAGGAACTCGAAATTGGTCACGCACGGCAGCACGTCGAGCCGAAGCGTCTGCGCACCTTGTCTCAGGATACGCCGCCCTTCCTCCACCGCGGCGCGAAAATCTTCCGCGATCTGCGGATGATCGAGCAGGTAGCATCCGATCGCCAGCGTCGGGCCGGACACCTCGTTGCCGCCGCGGACCGACATCAGGCCGGAGATCAGCTCGCGCGCCGCAACCGCGTAGCCGAGGCGGATGCCGGCGCACCCCGGATATTTCGAGAACGAACGCGTCACGAACAGGTTGTCGAATTCCCGCACGAGCGGAAGCGCTGTCACCGGGTAGAACGGATGATAGGCCTCATCGACCAGGCAGACGGCGCCGACCCGCGCGGCCCGCGCCACGACGCGGCGCACGTCGTCCATCGCCATCGCGGTTCCGACCGGCTGGTCCGGATGGGCGATGATGACGAGACCGACGCCCGGCTCGATCGCCGCGAGCAGCGCCTCCACGTCGCAGACGCGGCTGGCCGGATAGTCGATGCGCCGCGACACGCCCTGGAAGATCCGCGTGTACAAGTCGTACATCGCGTAGGACGGGTTGAGCGTCACCACGCCGGCGCCGGGTTTCAGATAGGCCATGAACACCCGGCGCAGGGCCGCGTCCGACCCGGCCGTTTCCGCGATCTGGTCCTGCGGAAATCCGAGATGATCGGCGAGCCGCGACACGAAAGGCCCGGCGTCCGGATACGACATCACGTCCTCGGGCGACAGCCGGGCGAGCATCTCGCGAAACCGGGCTTCGGGAATGGGCGAGACCCGTTCGTTGCGGTCGAGGCGGATGAAACCCGCACGGCCCTCGTGTCGCTCGCTCGTGCGCGCGATGCTCCGAAGATGCTCCTTGGGCGGGAACGGCATGTTGGACAGAGCCTTCAGGACGCGGATATAGCCTTCAGGACGCGGATATAGCTGCGGGAGCGGGCGCGCGTTCTTGCGGGCCGGCGAGGACCAGAATGGACCGATGACCAACATCGCCTACCAGAGCGACGCGATCGCGCGCCACTACAGCACGCATCGGCGGCGGTGGAATTATCTTTATCCGTCCGAGCGGACGATCTTTGACCGGCTGAGGGCCGAGAACGCGCGTCTCGGCCGCGTGCTCGACGTCGGCTGCGCGGCCGGAGGTCTCGCCGCGGCGCTGGCCGAACGCTTTGCTTCGATCGAGAGCTACACGGGCATCGACATCAACCCGCAGGCGATCGAGGCCGCGCGCCGTCTCGCCAAGAGCCCGTTCGAGACGCGGTTTCTCAACGCCGACATCTGCCAGGCGCCCTCCCTGCCGAACGACGCTTTCGATCTCGTGGCCGCGCTGAGCGTCGCCGACTGGAACGTCGACGCGAACGGCATTCTCTCCGCCTGCTGGCGCCGCGTGGCGCCCGGCGGTCATCTGGTGATCTCGCTGCGGCTCACGCCCGGAGCCGGGATCTGCGACATGAGCCGCAGCTTCCAGTTCATCTGGTTCGAGGATTCGCCGCCGCCCGCCGACGCCGAGCGGGCCGCGTACAATATCTTCAACGTGCGCGAGGCGGTTCGAATGCTGGGCGATCAGGTCCCCAAACCCGAACGGATCACCCTGTACGGCTATTGGGGCAAGCCTTCCGCAACGGCGCACACGCCCTACGAACGGCTGATCTTCTCGGTGATCGCCATGCGGCGGCCGGAGGATGCGAGTTTCTCGGGCGAGCCGATGCTCGACGCCTCGCTTCCTCTGGGCGCCATTGTCGACGTCTGAGCGACCGGTCATCATCGGAAATCCGCCAGTGAGAATCATTCGGGCGCAGCACACGTGGGCGACACGAGCGCGGGAATTTTCGAGCATCGCTTCGGCGACCCGCTGGCCTTCGCGGCGGCGGCAGCGGACGCGGTCGCCGATGCGATCGAGCTCCGCCTCGCCGACGCGCCCGAGGCGGTCCTCGCCGTCCCCGGCGGCAGCACCGCGCGCAGCGTGCTGCCGGCGCTTGCGCGCCGGCCGATCGCATGGGATCGGATCTGCGTGACGCTCGTCGACGAGCGCTGGGTCCCGCCCGAGCATCCCGACAGCAACGAAGCGCTCGTGCGCGCCTGCCTCGGTCCGACCATCGGCCCGCGCATCGTCGGCCTCTACTCCGGCGCGCCGAGCCCCGAAGCGGCCCTCGATGATCTCAATGTCCGCCTGCCCGCCCCGGACGTCATCCTGCTCGGCATGGGCGAGGACGGCCACATCGCCTCCCTGTTTCCGGGCGAGGCCGCCAATCAGGCCGAGGGAAAATACGTCGTCGCGCATCGACCGGATCATGCGCGCGCCACATTGACGCCGGCGGCAATCGCCGCCGGGCGCTCGATTGTCCTCGCATTCGGCGGCGCCATCAAAGACGCCGTATTCCGCCGCGCGCTTGCCGAGGGACCAGCGGCGGCGCTGCCCGTCCGACATGCCCTGCACGCCGGAGCAAAGGTGTTCATCGGTCCGTGAACGATCATTTGGCCGAAGCGTAGGTCCTGAGCCAGTATTCGGCCTGCGGCATCTGGTACGCATAGTCGACGTCGAGCCCGCCGACGTTCTTGATCGGGTAGATCTTCTGCCCCATCCACTTCTGCGGCAGCAGGCCCTCATCCAGATTGTCGAGGTTCTTCGGCCGCACGATCGACACACCCATGTCGGCGAACCAGGCGTCGCCCTGGCTGTCGCGGTCGCAGTTGAGCGTCTTCGGATCGCCGAAGGTCTCGAACGGGACGAACGGGTGCAGCAGGCCGTCCGGGCCGATCTTTCGCGCGCGCAGCGGGCTCCACATGTTGTAGCAGGAGACCGTGACGGCCGAGTCGTATCCGGGATTTCTCCGCAGCGCGGAAATCCCCTCGCGCAACTGGTCCGGCGAGACGGTCGGCGCATTGGCCATCAGCAACACGTAGAGCTCCGGCGTCGTGCCCTCCTGCGCCAGTTCCGTGCTGATGACCTGGTGTGCATGCTGATACGCGTGCTCGCCGAGCGCCTCCCTGGTGCACAGATGCGGCGGGCGATCGATGATGCGCGCGCCGTACTGCTGCGCGATCTCCCGGATGCGCGGACTGTCGGTCGAAACGTACGTGCGCTCGATTTCAGCCACGGCGCGAGCCGCTTCGAGCGGCCAGGCGACCATCGGTTTGCCGGCCACCGTCGTGACGTTCTTTCCCGGATAGCCGGTCGAGCCTTCACGGCCGATCAGGATGGCGACGATCATTGGTTTGCCTCGTGGATGTGTCGTGCGGTCGGATGGGTCACTCACCGGCCGAGGATTGTTCGGCCAGTTCGGTCTCCCGCGCGTGATCGATGCGCTGCAGATAGTCGAGAATGCCGAGCCCGAGATCGATGTAGGTGCTGCGCATCAGCCGGCGGCCGAGCTTCGGCGTGTAGTTGTAGGGGCTCTGCACATAGTGCCCGGTCGGGCTCGTTCCCTGGAAGTTGAGCTCGATATCGCCGCCCATGATCTCGCGGATCATCGTCAGCATGTCGCGGCTCGTCATCCGCTCGCGGCCGGTGAGATGGATGTACTGGTTGGCAAACTCCGGACCGAGCACGTCGACGCTCATGCTGGCGGCGTCGAGCACGTGAATGTATTCGCGGACCTCCTCGCCGGTTCCGTAGTAGTCGATGCGCCGCTCCGCCAGCGCCTGTGACAGCAGGCGGAAGACGCTGTTGCTGCGATCCGCGCGCGGGCCGTAGAGCGAACCGAAGCGCAGGACCGTGAACGTGAGGCCGAAACGCTCGTGATAGTCGTTGACGAGATTTTCGCAGGCCTGCTTGGTCGTGCGGTAGAACGAGCCCTGGTTGGAATAGACGTAGATCGAGCTGGCGAAGATCACGCGCCGCACGGAATGGATGCGCGCCGCCTCGAGCACGTTCACGGTGCCCATGACGTTGACCTCGACCGTCCTGCGCGGAGAGTCGAGGGCCTCGTTGATGTCGGCCATGGCCGCCAGATGGTAGACGGCCTCGCAACCGCACATGGCCCGCGCGATCGCGTCCGCGTCGAGGATGTCGCCCACCACCATCTTCTGGTCCGGCCGCAGCCAGCGCGAGGGGGCAAGGTCGAACACGATGGTCTCGTGCCCCGCCGCGCTCAAGGCGTCGGCGATGTGGCTGCCGAGGAACCCGCTGCCCCCGGTCACAAGCACTCTCATGCGCTGTCTTCCGTAACGGTCTGCAATGGATTCATGCCAAGCCTGCGCAAGGCCAGTTCGAACGAGCGGAGATCCGGCACGGTGCAGACGCCGGCGCCGAACGGGTTTTCGAGCCCCGGGGCGACGACGCCGAGGAACGGAACGCCGCAGCTGCGCGCCGCTTCGAAATCCGTGCCGGCATCGCCGACGAAAACGCAGCGCGCGGCATCAAGTGCGTGCCGGCGCAGCACGTCGGCCAGAATATCCGGCTTGCCGCGCGGGCTGCCGTGGATTTCGACGAAATAGCGATCGAGGCCGCGCACGGCCGTGATGCGCCGCAATTCCTCCTCCGGCGTGCCCGAGGCAACGAACAGCGGGATGCGGCCGGCGTGCGACTCGAGCACCATGCGGGCGCCCGGGATCTCGCGGCACGTCAGCACACCCTCGGCCACCAGTGCCTCGAAGCGCCGGCCCAGATCGGCGCTCGCTTCCGGCGTCAGCGGCCGACGCAGGATGTCCGAATGGATGAGGTCGAACTTGCGATAGCGGCTGATGCCGCCGAGGCGCCGATGCAGATCGAGAATGTCCGCAAGGTGATCCGGTCGCTCGGCGGCGAACAGCCGGCGCATCGCCTGCGTCTTGATCCCGACCGAGTCGAGGATCACGCCGTCGAAGTCGAAGATCAGCGCGGCCGGAGTCATGGCGTCGGGACCAGGCGGCCGGCGGCCAATTCATATTCCGCTTCCGGCACGGGCGTCAGCAGGGCCTCGCCGCGCGCAAAGCGCGCCGCCTCGGCGGCCGCCTCGACTTCCATGCGCAGCCGGCAGTCGCGGGTCATCGAGCCCATGTGACAGGTGAGCACCGCGTTCTCGCAGCGCGCCAAGGGGCCGGCGTAGGGTTCTTCCTCGAACACGTCGATGGCCGCCCCGGCAAGCCGGTTTGCCTGCAGCGCGTCGAACAGCGCCGCCTCATCGATGATGCCGCCGCGCGCGGTGTTGATCAGAATGGCGTCGTGCCGCAGCGCCGCGATCTGCGCCGCGCCGATCATGCCGCGCGTCTGCGGCGTCAGCGGCACATGCAGCGAGATCACCTCGGCGCGCCCGAGGAGTTCCTCGAAGCCGACCCACTCGACCCGCTCGCTGCAGGCGAACGTCGACGGGGCGATGTCGTGCGCCAGGATTCGCACGCCCGGAAAACCGCCGAGCAGATGTCCGATCACGCGGCTGCCGATGCGCCCGCAGCCGACGATGCCGATCGTGCTTTCGGCCAGCCTGCGGCCGCTGTAACGATTCCATTGACCGCTACGCAACCCCCGGTCGGCGTGCCCGACACCGCGCAGGAGATCGAGCATCAGGCCGACTGCGAGCTCGGCGACCGCCGGCGACGGACCGTCCGGCGTGTAGCTCACCGCGATGCCCTGGTGCCGCGCGGCGAGAAGATCGATGCCGTCGAGCCCGATGCCGACGCGGCAGATCGCCTTGACGCTTGGCGCCGCGGCGAGCGCCGCCGCCGTGATCGTCTCCGTGCCGGCGATCACGATGTCGAATCCGCTGATGACACCGGCGACCTCCCCGGCCTTGAGCCGGCGGCCGATCGGATTGATGACCGTCTCGATTCCGGCTTCGGCAAGGATCTTCAACGGCGCCGGGTCGATCGAGCCGAATGGCACCGTCGTGACGACGGCGCGCATGCGAGGGAATGTCATGAGACTTTGCTCATTTGGTCAGCCACCGATTGCGGACACTTCCGCACGCAGCAGCTCCCACGGAGAACTGACTGAATCGGGCGCACGCAGAAAGGCATGTTCGTAGGCGCGATAGCGGCGCTCGTCGACACTTCGAGCCGAGAGATCATCCGGCCGGAAATCATCGGCGTTGACGCGCCGCAGGCCAAACCAGCTCGACATCCGGGCGATCGCCCCGCGATAGCCCGAGCGCTCGATCTCGTTCGTGGTCAGAAACATGAGCGGCTTGCGAAACAGTACCGCGAACGAGACCGCCGTACTGGCGTGACACAGAACGAGCGCGCTGTCGCGGACAAGTTCGGCCGTGCGACCGACCTCCGCCATGCGCATCTTGATGAAATCCGGCACGCGACCGCTCGTCTTGGGATGCGGCGCGATCATCACTTTCAGGCCCGTCTTGGACTCGAGCGCCCGAAAGAAGGTTTCGAGAGCCGTCCAGTAGCGAACTGCCGTGACCGGCACATCCTTGCCGAGGATCTGGTAGTCGGGGTGGTCGTCGAAAGCTTCGTCGAGGAAGACCGCGACGGACCGAGGCGCTGCCGAACGGCTTGCCAGAGCCGCCGCGGTCATGCTGTCGAAGCTTGGCGCGGAGACCCGACGTGCCTTCCAGGCCCGCGGCAGATTGGCATTGAACCACGACGCCGCGTTGCCGGCCGTGATCCAGACGGATGGCGGCGGCAATCGAAGATACTCGAACCGGTTCGAAATCATCTGGCCAAGAAGCCGCTTGCTTCGGTGCAACAGCCCGCCGAGGTCCTCGAGCCGCAGCGCCACATATTCGCCGGGCGACCGCGCTGCCCGGAAGCCGCGCATCCCGGTCAAAGGAAGAACCCCGAGGTCGACCGCCGCGTAACGGATGCGATGCTTTCGCAGCAAACGAAACAAAGGTCGCGTGTCGGGCGACAGCCGCGTCTCGACGAGCACGACGTCCTTTTCCGTCACCTTTCCCAAGAGCCGGTCGAGCACGTCGATATCGTCAATGTCGACTGCGCCTTCACGTGGTCTGAAACCATCACGCGCTTCAATCGTGCACACGCGACCGAAAAGGCGACCGAGCTGCACCGGCTGGATCTCGTACCCGGCGGCGGCGAACTCCGCGCAGCCGAACCGCTGCCAGTCACGTTCGGTAAACAGCGTTTCGGAGAGGATCATGTAACGAGGCATGTCACCGCGCGATGCGCGACCTGCCGAAGAGGAGCGCCATCTCGTCGTCGAGGAGCACCTTGTGCTCGAGTTCGAAAGAGGCGGCGAAGGCTTCCACGAGTTCGGCCGTCGACTTGACCATCCCGATGGGGTCGGCCGGCACGTATTCCACAACAAGGCAGCGGTCGGCCATCCCGGCGACCGCTACCAGAAGCTCCCGCCAGGACGGAATGTATGCAAGGACCGTCTGGAGCGCGACAAGCTCGAACCGTTCTTCCAGCCTGCCGATGTCGTTCGCATCCATGCAGCGGAATTCGATATCCGGAAAGCTCGCCTGGGCCTTGGCGATGGCCGTCGGCGAGATGTCGATGCCGAGGACGCGGTTGTTGCGCTTCTTGAAGAATTGCGCCGCAGTCCCCTTGCCGCAGCCGATTTCGAGCACGCTGGCAAAATTGTAGTCGGCGACGAGGGCGAGCGCGATGCGCAAACGAAGATGACGTGTGTCATGGCTGCGCCAACTGTCGAACCGCTCGCGGTCCTCCGCCGCGTACATCGCCTCGAAATCGCCGACCAGCCGCCGCGCTTCGGTGTCGAAGACGTACTTGTGATATTCGGCCATCGTTGATCCTAAAGCATGATCCCGAAAAGTGGATTCCGGTTTTCGGAAACGATCATGCTCAAATCAAAAAGTGAGAGCAGACTCGGCGACGAGATCGATCTGTTGCGCCTCGAGCATCGCCCGGTATTGGCCGTTGCGCGCGGCCAGTTCCTCGTGCGAGCCCAGTTCGACGATGCGGCCCTCGCGCATGACGGCGACACGGTCGGCCCGGCGAATGGTCGACAACCGATGGGCCACGACCAGGATGGTGCGATCGCCCCGGTAGGCGTCGATCATCTGTTGAATGCTCTGCTCGGTGAGCGTGTCGAGCTGGCTCGTCGCTTCGTCGAGGATCAGCAGGTCCGGATCGCGCAGGATCGCCCGCGCGATCGACAGCCGCTGCTGCTGTCCGCCCGAGAGGCGCACGCCGCGATCGCCGAGCCGCGTGTCCCAGCCCAGCGGCAGATCGGCGATGAACTGGGCCGCGGCCGCCCGCTTGGCGGCACGTTCGAGCGCCTCCTGCGTGGCCCCTTCGAGCCCGAAGGTCAGATTCTCGGCGACCGACATGTTGAAGAGCGTGATGTCCTGCGTGACGACCGCGATGAGGCGGCGCCAGGTGGCGATCTCGAATTCGCGCAGATCGGTTCCGTCGATCTCAATTCGCCCGCGCTGCGGATCGTACAACCGGCCCAGCAAATTGACGACGGTGCTCTTGCCCGCGCCGGACGGACCGACCAGCGCCACCATCTCGCCCCGCCGAACGGTCAGCTCCAAATCGTCGAGCACGGGCCGTTCGGCGCCCGGATAGCGGAACGTCACTCCGGCCAGTCGAATGCCCTGGCGCAGGCCGGTGAATCGTCTCGCTCCGTCGCGCCGCTCGTCCGTGATCGTCGTGCGCGCGAACGTCTCCTGCCGCTGCAAGGCGTCGAGGTTGCTGTTGATGATGACGAGGCTGGTCATGATCCGGCTGACCGGCGCGGTGAGGCGATAGAGGCACAGAACCAGGACCAGGAGCGTCGCGGTGTCGATGCCCCGCTCGGCCGTCGAGGCATAGATCAGCATGCCGCACACGAACACGCCGCCGAGCGTCGTGAGCAGCGGCGACTGCGCTTCGCCGATCAACTGGCGCACGGCATCGTGCTTCATGTAGTTGCGGATCACGTTCTGATACGAGGCGCGCATGGTCGACTCGGCGCCGAGCAGCCGGATCAGCTTCAGCCCGAGGCCGGTCTCGTGGATCAACGTGTTCCATCGCTCCTGCCAGGACGACAGGGCCTCGCCGGTGCGCGCGAGCGGAACCGTCAGAAGGTGCTTGATTCCAAGCCCGGCAAGCCCGACGAGCGCCAGCGAGAGGAGCGTCATCGGCCACGACACCCAGAGCATCAGCGCGATGTAGATCGCAGCCAGCAAGGCGCTGGCGATGGCGTCGGTCACGGCCTTGATCGACGAGGCAAGGCGCTGCGGATATTCCTGCACCAGGGTGCGCAGCACGCCGGCATCCGATCTGGCGAAGAAGTCGAGGCTCGCCCGCAGCACCATGTCGTAGCTGGCGCGGCTCAGTCGCGACTGCACTCTGAGCGGCAGAATGATCGCCAGATAGGACGATGCCACCTGAAGCAAGCCGCGCGCCAGGATCACAGCGATCAGGATGGTCGCGAGCACGATGGTGCGATCCGCCGCCTGCGATGGAAGTGTCGCCGCGATCCATCCGTCGAGCCAGGGCATCCGGCCGCCCGTGCCGATGTCGCCCCCCTGCTGCAAGAGCGGGATCAACAGGCTGACACCGAAGCCTTCCGTGAGCGCGACCGCCGTCGCCAGGACGACGAAGCCGCCGAAAAGCCCCGGCTGGGCGGCGATCGTGCGGCCGAACAGGCCCGCGAAGCGGCGGGATTGCGCGCGCACGAGACTCCGCGACGTCATGCCCGGCCCGCCCGTTGCAGCACGATCAGACTTGCCCCGCTCCCGGGAGCGATGGGGCGCCTGCCATGCAGAAGCGTGAATCCATTGCGTGCAAACTGGCGGAGCCAGTCGCGGCGAAAGGCGTCGTTCTCGAGCAGGATGAGGCAGATGAATCGACGCGTGACGCGGCACAGATGCGCCACGATGTCGAACGAGGGATGCACGAGCTCGATCGTCGCGCCGTGCGAATAGGTCAGGTCGAAGCTTTCATCCGGCTGGCGCATGAGAAAGCGCTGGAACAGGTCGTGATGGATGCGGCAGGCGCGATAGACATCGGGCGCCTGCTCGGCGAACAGCGCGAGCGCCGAGCCCATCGCATCGACCCCGGTCAGGTTTCCGTATCCCCTGCGCGCAAGCTCGATCAGGTGGCGGCCGCAGTTGCAGCCGACGTCGAGGATCGCGGCGTCGCGGTCCGGACACACCCGTTCGACCCACTCGAGCAGCAACCGCGCGTCTCCGTCGATCGCCGTGTAGTTGAACGGCGTCTGCAGGCGGCCGGCGGCGCCCGAGGCCCACGGCGTCGCCTCGATGACGCGCGGCCAGAACCACAGCAGCCGTTCGAGCGCCCGCTGGGCCTTGTCGGCGAATGTGCGCGGGCGATTTTCCAGCGCGGCGTCGAACTGGCGATCGCCGATCACCAGTGGAAACAGCCACGGCGCCTGCAGATAGGTGTTCCGAAATCGCGCCCACTCGGGCATGGGGCGTGATCCTGCGGCCTGCGCGTTCAGCGGCGCACCTGGCGAACGATCATGAAGGCCTCGGCCGCCGGTACGCCGACCGAGCTGCCGCGCACCGTTGCCAGGGCGCGCACCGCGTCGATCGAGCGCGCGTGCGGAGGCGGGCGCATCTCCGGCGCATAGGCTGAGAGCGCCGCCAGCTTGCGTTCGAGCTGCGAGGTGATCTCGACGAAGTGGGTCGGCTCGAAACGCGTGCCGCCGACCGCCCACTCGGTGCTCGACACGGTCTCGTAGGCGTAGATCGCCGATACCTGCGCCCCGGGCAGCGGACGGCAGGCGGTGAGCACCGCCTCGTGCGTGACCCGGTGATCGATGTTGAGATCGTGCGCATGATGCGTGTAGACGACGTCAGGCCGCACTTCGGCAACGACGCCTTCGACCAGTTTGACGACGTCGAGCAGGTCGAGCCCGTCCATGCGGTTGTCGGGAAGGCCGCCGAAGCGCGGTGGATTCAGCCCGAGAATGTCGGCGGCGCGACGGGCGGATTCGCGCAGAACCGCGAGATCGTCCGCGCGCGCGGCGGGATCGCGCTTCACATCACGAGATGTCGCCCCCTCGGCCATGATCAGGATATCGACCGTCGCCCCGTCCGCGGCGTGCCGCGCGAGCGTCCCGCCGACGCCGAGAATCTCGTCATCGGGATGCGCCGCGACGACGAGAACACGTTCCGCCATCTCAAGCTTCCTTCCTTATGCTGCGCAACAGAACGTAGGCTTCCGCCGCTTCGAGGCCGACCGATGCGCCGCGGCTCCGCGCTTGGTGCATGACGGCTTCGATCGAACGCGAATGCGGCCAGGGCCGCCTCTCGGTGCGCAATGTCCGCAACGCCTCGAGCTTCGCTTCCAGCGTCGCCGAGACGTCGACGAAACAGTTCGGCTGAAAGCACCGGCCCGACAGGCCGCCGTCCCATTCGGTCGATGAGCGGACCTCAAAGGCGAGCAGTTCGTGGATCGGCTCGCCGGGCTGTGGACGAAAGGCGGTGGCCACGGCCCGGCAGGTCGTCCGCTGGTCGACGCCGAGATCGGCCGCCGTGTTGGTGTAGACGACGTCCGGCCGGAACTGCGCCTTGTGCTCCTCGACGAGCTTGACGATGTCGAGCAGCGGCATCTGGTCGAAGCGGTTGTCGGGCAAACGATGAAAGCGCACGTCGGCGATCGACAGCACGCCCAGCGCCGCGCGCGCCTGTTCCTCGAAGGCTTCGAGATCGATCGCTTCGAGCCCCTTCTGCAGCGAGCGCGTGCGCGAGGTCCAGCCTTCACCGAGCACGACCACGCGCACGGCGTCGCCCTCGCGCACGTGGCGCAGCAGCGTCCCGCCGCAGCCCATGATCTCGTCGCCGACATGTGCGCTGACCGCGAGAATGCGCTTCGCCATCGAAACCTAGAGTCCCATCGCGGCGGCGACCCTCGCCGCGCCTTTGCCGTCGACCAGGCTGCGCTGTGCTTGCGACATATTGCGTCGGACCGCCGCATCGCGCAGACCGTCAATCACCTCAGGCAGGTCGCCGCGCTCAAGCAACGCTTCGAACGGCTCCCGTGCGAACGTCAACGCGCACCCGTTCGCCTCAAGGCACCGGACCACCTCGCGCTGGTTGTCGACCGTCTGCACGGCGATCAGCGGGACACCGGCGCAGCACACCTGCCAGCAGGTGCTGCCGGCGGCCGAGATCGCGAGGTCTGCGGTTGCGAGCAGATGGGCGAGGCCGTGCGGCTGCGCATGCGCGATCAGACGATGGGCGCCGGGCGCCGCGAAATCACGGACCCGGTGATTGGGACCGACCACGACATCGAGCGACAGCGATCCCGGAACATCGGCGAAGGCGGCGACCACGCGTTCCATCAATCCGTGCTGATCGGTGCCGCCGAAGGTCACGAGCACGCGTTGGATCGTCCGTGATATTTCCCCGCCGCGGCACGCCACGTAGGTCCGATCGACCAGCGCGTAAGCCGGGCCGAGAAGCCGCCCCGGCATCGCCGGCATCGGCTCGGTACAGACATTCTGATTGAGCACGAGATCGGCGCCTCCCCCCTCGGTCCCAAGGTCGTCGAACGCGAGAACACGCACTCCGCGCGCGCGCAGGCGCTTCACAATCCCGTCGGCGAGGAGACCATAGCCGTCAACCGTCACCCAATCCGGACGCCGCTCGGCCGCCAGCGCCTCGGCCGCCGCCGGCGTGTCGATGTGCAAGTCGTCGGCACCCAGCGCCCATTCCGGCAGAGGCCCTTCGCCTCGTCGCACCGCCAACACGGTTTCGACACCTCGGGCGCGAAGCGCATCGCGCAGCACCGCGGAACGCATCAGATGACCCAGGCCGAACCGGCCGCCGGCCTCGACCAGAAACAGCGCCCGCATCGTCTCAACGCACGTCCCGCGCCAGCCCGCGCTCGCGGCGGGCGAAATCCCGGCACATTCCCTTGAAGCGTACCCAGGCCGGCAACGGATCCCGCCAGTCGAAGAAAGCGTCGCTGGCGAGACCGCGAATGTCGCGCAGCCAGCCGAGCACGCCGCGATGCGCCTCCGGCCAGCCGAGCAGCCGATAGCCGCGAACGCAGTAGTAGAAATCTTCCGGCAGGTTCGCCCACTTGCGTCCGAAGCGATGAATCGAGTGCGGCGCCACGCGCTCGCCGAGCGTCTCCCGATAGGCGACGAGCACCAGATTGGCGCCGCACACCTGCGCCAGCCGTTCCGGCCAGTCGCCGGGCCGCGGATTGAGTTCGATCAGCTTGTAGCTGCCGTCCGGCGCGCGCTTGAACTCGGTGAGAGAGATGCCGCGATAGCGCAGCAGCCCGAGAAACTCGCGGCCGACGCGTTCGAGCGCCGGGTCGTCGATGCTCTCCGAAAGCCGACAGGTGCCGAAGTCGGGCGGAAACTGGTGGATCTTGCGGCCGGTCGACGACGCAATCACCTCGCCCTCGTCGTTCGAATAGGCCGCATAGGTGACGAGAAGGTCCTCCCCGCCGGGGATGAACTCCTGGACCACGAACGCAATGCCGGCGGACAGCACCTCGGTGCCAAACGCGCGCAAGGGTTCATAGGAGTCGAACTTCTTCGCCTTCACGCCAAAGCGGACCCGGAACGCCGTCGAGTAGGTCGGCTTGATGATGCAGGGAAAGACAAGCTCGTTCTTCAGCCGGTCGAGATCGGCGGCCGTCTGCGGAAACCAGGTCCTCGGACACCCTTTCCAGCCGGCCTGCTGCAGACGCCGGTACAGCGCGCCCTTGTCGACGATCCCCTCCACGATCGACCATGGCGAGAGCGGCAGCCGATAGACCTTCTCCCAGCGATCCTGATGCTTGAGCGACAGGAACAGATCCTCGTCGTCGACCAGGAATAGTACGGGCCGCTCGCGAAAGAGCGAACCGAGTTCGAGCATCTGCGCCTCGAACCGTGCCGTGTCCTCGTAAATGCTCGGAACCAGCAGCGGCGTGACGAACCGCGAGTAGAGTCCGGCGGCCTGCGGCTTGAAATCGACCGCCAGCACCGGGATGTCCTCGTCCTGAACCGCGCGGATGACGCTCATGGCCACCGCATGCGAGGACGGGAAAACGACGACCGGCGGCCGCGACGATCGCAGCACGGCCTTCACCCGCGGGTCGCTCGCAGCCTCGCGGACGTCCGCGTAGGCGACCGGCCGGACTTTGATCATTTCAGGTGCGCCCACGTCAACGCGCCGCCAGCGCGCGCGGGCCGGGTGAGACGCATGCCCTGCACGACGTCGAAATAGCGCGGGTGCAGCCCGTCGTTCGGCCGAACCACCGCGATGTCGGCGGCCGCGATGACATGTCCCTCCGGCAGATCGCGTGCGGCATGCAGGCTGCGCCAGTAGCCTTGCGCCTTCCCCCGTTCGGCGGCGGTCGGCTCCTTGCGTCCGTCCCCGAGCGCGCGCTCGACGATGCGGATGCTGGCGCCCATGCGGATGAAGTCGTCCGGCTCGAGCGCGTAGTGATGATCGGGGCCCGCCGACGCGCGGTCGAGCGTGAGATGCTTTTCGATCAGCCGCGCGCCGAGCGCGACCGCGGCCACCGCGGTTCCCGGATCGAGACTGTGGTCGGAGAAGCCGACCGGATACGGGAACGCCGTCGCGAGCGTCGTCATGGCGCGCAGATTGATCGTCTCCGGACGCGCCGGATATTCGCTCACGCAGTGCAGCAGCGCGAGTTGCGTGTTGCCGGCCTGCGTGAACGCCCGCACCGCTTCGTCCACTTCCAGCATGCCGGCCATGCCGGTCGACATCACCGCCGGCCGGCCGAGCGCCGCGACCTCGCGGATCAGCGGCAGGTGCGTGAGATTGGGCGAAGCGAGCTTGTAGAGCTCGGCGCCGACCTCGGCGAGCCAGCCGAGCGTGATCGAATTCGTCGCCGTCGAGAAGAACACCAGCCCGCGCTCGTCCGCCGCCGCTTTCAGGCGCGGGTACCACTCGCGCGGAACCTCGATGCGCTTGAGCAGCGCATAGTCGGGATTGTCGCGCGTCACCAGATGATCGGCGAGGAAGCTCTGGAACTTCACGGCATCGGCCTGCGCCTTGCAGGCGATGTCCATGAGGCGCAACGCCGTGTCGAAGTCGCCGTTGTGGTTCGAGCCGATCTCGGCGATCAGGAAGCAGCGGGCGGGGTCGGCAATCGCCTCGTAGACGCGGCTCATGTCATCCACCCATGGAAAGTAAGAATGTTGTCGCAGCAGGTAAAACCGGCGCGCTGATAGGTGCGTCGCGCGGCGATCGCTGCAGTCCAAGTCGAGGCCTCGACCAGCGTCGCCTCCTGGCGCGCCGCCCAGTCGCGCGCCGCGAGCAGCAGCAGACCGCCGATACCATGTCCGCGCGCCAGCGTGGCGACGGCGAACAATTCGATGACGGCGAGCGCACGCGTCAGCAGCGCATCGGCCGGCCTGTCGCGGCGGATCGCGAGAAATCCCGCCGCCCGCCCCTTGCGCTCGGCGATGAGCACAGCCCCATCCGCCGCGGATTTCTCCCCGCTCACGTTACCGGTGAGCAGCCCGTCGAGCCAATGCACATACACCATGTGGGCCTTTTCCCGGTCGAATCCGGGGTCGACCAGAAACCGGCTGTGCGGGAATGCCTCCCAGGCGATCGCCCGAAGCGCCTCCCGGTCGGCGACGGTCGCCGGCCGGACCGCGAGATCCGCCGGCGACGCCGCGGCGCTCGCGTTGAACGTCACGATGCTGTCGGCGAGACGAAAGCCGCGCTCCTCGAACAGGCGCGCCTCCTCCGCGCGTGCCCCGATCATGCGCCGCACCAGCATCTTGATCCCATTGGCGCGACCCCATCGGATCGCCGCGTCGATGATTTCCGCCACGGCCGAGAAGCGCCTGGTCGCGGAGAGATCCGGCGCGACGCACAGCGGCGCCAGCCGCGCGCAACCGACACCGAAATGCTGGCCGTCCCACGGCAGCGGTTCGACGCCGGCAATCGCGTCGACCACGCCGTTGCGCTTGACATCGATGACCTGTCCCTCGTGCGCACATCGCGCGAGCCGTTCGGAGAATTGCGCCGCACGCGCGCTCGCGAGCAGCCCCAGGTAATCCCGCGTGAGTTCGGGCAGCGCCATGCCGAGCCACTCGGGAGCTTCAAACGTCACAGCAACCCGTCCAGCCAGTCGAGATTGATGTCTCCGTCCTTGGCGGCGCCGGAGACATTGAGCACAACGCGCGAGCCGCGGGCGATCGCGCCGGCCTTCACCGCCTTGATGATTCCGGCGAGCGCCGTCGCCGGCTCCAGGCCGCACAGCTTGCCGGTCTCGCGGTAGAGCGCGCGATAGTAGTCGTCCCTATAGAGCGCGCGCAGTCCGGCGTGAATTTCCGTGTCGCTCACGGCTTCGAACCCGCCGCCCACTTCCTCCACGATCGGCTTGAGCACCGGATAGCTGTCGGCGGGGCGGCGCGTGCGCAGGACGCGTACGAAGGGCGACGGCACCACCTCCGCCGGGACATGGCGATCTTCCAGCGTGGGAGAACGATCACGCCACGCGTTCACCATCGGCGCGCAGATTTCCGCCTGCACCGCAAGGATGCGCGGGCAATCGCCCTGCCGGCCGATGTCACGATAGGCCTTGTGCAGGCTGTAGACACCGATGCCGCCGGCGACCGGCTGCACATACCAGTCGCAGCGCCGGTCCCAGCACAGCGCCAGTTCGAGGCCGAACAGCTTGAGCCCCTCGCGGCGCGCGTAGTTCGAGAACCCGCCCTCGACCCCGATGCCGAGCTGTTGCGCCAGCCGCTTCGACTCGGTGATGCACTCGTCGTTGCTGCCGTCGAACAGATAGATCTTCACGAATGCCGGGTCGAAGAACTGCCGGTAGGTCGCAAGCCGCTTTTCCGACGCCCTGGGCACCACGAGATGCAGGCGCGGACCGCGCATCAGCGTGGCGGAGCGGGCGAGCGACGTGCCGGTGTTCCCCGAGGAGAAGACGAAGAGGTCGGAGATGCCGTTGCGCAGCAGCCGATAGACCGACACGAAGCCCTCGCGGTCCTTCCAGGTGCCGGAGGGCATGACCATCTCGTCCTTGAACCACAGTTCGACGTCGAGATCGGCTGAAAGCTTTTCGGCGAACACCATCGGGGTCTCGCCGATGTCCTCGTAGCCGGAGAGCTTCCCGCCCGAGACGTCGTACGGCATCACCCGGTGGAAGCGGAAGATCGACGGCTGATCGGGATCGATGATCTGATCGGGAACGCCGTCGAACACCACCTCGATGAAGCCCCCGCACGACGGGCAGCCGATGTGATAGGCGGTCTCCGCGCCCTCCCAGCCGCATTCGGCGCAACGCAACGTCCACTCGGCCAAGTTCAGCTCTCCTTCTGTGCGCGCGTTCGATCCGACTCGCGGCACGTCGTGGTAACGTACCAGGCGATCTCGCGTCCCGGCAGGCGCGCGCGCACCGCCGCCATCACCGCGTCGGCGGCCGGCGCGGGATCGTCGGCGAACAACAGTCCGAGATATGTGCCGCTGTGCGTGTTGATCACGCCGAGGGCGCCGAGGCTCTCGGCCAGATCGAGCACGACCGGAAGGTCCTCCTTCGGATTGATCGCCTGCCAGGCACGCGCGCTCTCCGTGGCAAGACGGGCGACCCTTTCGGCGTCGTGCGCCTCGAGCGCGGCCAGCATGGCGTCGAGCAGCCGGCCGTAGTGGGCCATCTGCTCGTCTGTCCAGTCGATCCTTCTCTGATTGAACGCCACCGTGTCGACGACGCCACCCTGGTCGATGCCCAGAATGTGCAACGGCGGCACCCAATCGACATTCGCGATCAGACGGCCTTCGGTGTGATGATAGGCGCTTGTCTCGTCGAAATGCAGCCCGTCGTTCGGTTCGACTTCGCTCAGCATGTGGCCGACGTAGTCGTTCTTGAGCTTGAGCGAGAGCGCTTCGGCAAGCGCCCGCACGCCCGCAACCATGTCGGCGGTCGAGGAGCTCAGGCCCTTGCCGACCGGTATGTCGGACTCGATCGAGACGAGGCAATCGTCGTGCCGGCCGAGATCGCTGAGGAAGTTGCGCAGTCCCTTGTAGGTCTTGGGGAAGCGCGCATAGGAGCGCGCGAATTCCTCCTCCTTCTGCGACGCGTAGCTCGGATCGCTGAGCCGCACCGTGACGCGCGAGCGATTGCGGATGCGGCAATTGACGAGAAACTTGCGGCCGCCGGGCAGGACGCCCTGCAGCAGCTCGCCGAAGCTTCCGTGACAGGTGCCGATGCCGACGCGTTCCATGTCAGCGCTTCTCGAACAGGAACATTTCCTTGACCGCCGGCTGGATCTGCAGCGTCGTCGGCCGTCGCTGCAGCAGATCGGCGTGCGGCGCGAGGAGCCTCGCGTAGTCGTGTCGGAACATGTGCGGCTGGGCGAACCAGTCGCCGCCCGGCAGGTCTTCGGTGAACTCGATCAGGCAGACGTAGCGGCGCGCCACCCGGACGATGTCGTCGACGCAGCGGGCGATTTTCGCCGGGACGACGTGCTGGATGGTCGAAACGGCGAAGACGAGATCGAACGATCGATCGGCGAACGGCAGCCGCGCGGCGTCGCCGCAGACGAGGCCGATGCCGTTCGGCTCCTGGCGGTCGCGGGCGCGGGCGAGCAACGAGGTGGAGATGTCCACCCCCGCATAGCACTCGGCGCCGGCAAAATAGCGGGCGTTGCGTCCGCCCCCGCAGCCGATCTCCAGAACGCGGCCCGGCTGAGTGAATTCGGCGACCGCGCGGATCTCGGTTTCGTCCGGCTGGAACGCCTCCCATTTCACCCAGCCGCTGCCGCCGGCTTCCCAGAAATCCCGCGGATCATACGCGCGTCCGTTCGACAGCGGCCGCAGGTCGCCGTCCGGCGGCGCGTTCGAGGTCGGCGCACCCGCTTCCAGCCAATCTGCCGGCCGCTCCTCGATGCCCTCGCGCGACAAGATTCGATGACGGTGGCGCGGAAAGATCTCGGTGAGCCATTGCGCCAGCGCCTGCGAGGCATTGTCGATCCGGCCGTCGACCGATCCGTAGGCGAATGCCGGCCGCCACACCGCGACCAGCGGCAAGCCGTCGCCGCGTGGAAGCATGCTGTGCGCGCAGGCCGTTCCGCGCGAGAGCGCCGCCGCGAGGCCATCCAGCCAATCGCGTGCCAGCCGCTCGGCGCCGGTGAGCACCACGACCCAGTCGCCCGAAGCAAGCGAGATGCCGACATTCGCGCGCTGGCCCCCCGGCGCCCGCGAGCACACACGCCGGAACGGAGTCCGACGGTCGAGCCTCGCCAGCGAGGCTTCCGGTGCTCCGACCAGAATGACCTCGCGCGCGCCGGCGAGCGGCAGATCCAGAGATGCGGCCGCCGCGGGGGCGACCACGATGCTGATCTCGGACGGGGCGGTCATCGAATGGACAGGGACGGTAGAAGCGCGGTGTACGGGACGGTCGGCGCCTGCCGGCGCACGCCGTGATGCAGCTCGTGGCCGGCCACGATGGCCGCCAGATTGGGGTCCGCACCGAGTACGCTGCCGATCTCCGCCAAGCTCGCACGATCGGGGTCGGCGAGGCGCGGAATCAGAGCCTCGAACAGCGCCAGGTCCTGCGGCGTGTCGAGCGTGAGCCGCATGGTCCCCCATTGCCCACCCGGTCCCAGCAGACTGACCCGCGACCATCCCTCGCCCGCGCGCATGATGCGTGTCGGATGCTCGCGATCGAGCGGTACGCGTGCTTCGGCGTCGGCGCGCCGCAACGCCGCCAAGGTGAAGGCCTCGCAATCGAGGCCGTGCGGCCACGATGGCGGCATGTTGTTGCAGGCATAGTCGACGCCGCGCTCCGATCGCAGCCGCAGCACGGCGCCGCAGACCGCCGGATCGATCAGCGGACAATCGCTGGTCACACGCAGGACGATATCGGCACCGACGGCCTCGGCGGCGCCGAGATAGCGCCGCAGCACGTCGCTTTCGCTGCCGCGAAACACGATCGCGCCGAGCCGAGCGGCCTCCCCGGCGATCGGGTCGCAATCGGGTGCGTCGACCGTCGCGCAGACGACCACGTCGGCGCCCGCGATGGCGGCGCAACGCGTGAGCACATAGTCGAGAATCGTGCGGCCGCCGATCCGCCGCATGACCTTTCCGGGCAGGCGCGTGGAGCTCATGCGCGCCTGCACGATGACGGCCGCGCGGCTCATGCGTGCGCCCCGCACAGCGCGGCCGGCTGCGCCAGGACCTCGTGCAGCCAGTCGCGCAGAGCCCGTCGGTCCGTCAGGATCGGGGCGCCGCGCGCCATGCGCGCATGAAGCCCGAGTTGGCCGGTCGGGTCATAGTACACGGCCGGGCGACCGAGCAGGCGAAAAACCGTCGCGGGCGTCGTGAACGGCAACACGATCGCCGCGTCGGCGGCTTGGACAAGGTAATGCACAGGGACGCCACCCGGGCAGAGAACGACGCCATGACGCCGCGCGATCTCCAGATGCGCGAGCCGGTCGTAACGCAGATCCGTGGCATCGAGCGCGTGCTGCGGCAGCAGGACGCCCTTCGGCTTCCAGACCGGCACCGCGCCCGCTTCCACAACCGCGGCTGTAACGTCTTCCAGAAAGGCACGCACTACCGTCCGCGTGTGATAGGGCTGCGGCATGCCGACAAGGGCGCGCTCAGAGCGCGGATAGGGATCGATGTCGAATATGGCGACGGTCGGACGACGTGGCACATCGAGGCGAGCCCCGCTGTCGACCATCGCGACCGCGCCGCCGACGACGTGTCGGTGCGGCGCCGCGCCCGCCTCCTCCATGATCCGCCCGCACTCTTCCGTCAGGTAGACGACCTCGGGCCATCGGGTGAGCGAATAGATCGGATCGGTGATGACAGCCTCGGGCCGGCGCCGCGAAAACGTGACCTGGAAATTGTGCGAATAGAAGACGAGGACGGCCCTCCGTCCCTTCGCCTCGGCCCACCACGTCCACAGCGGCCGATGCGCCATGAATTGCGGCGGGAAGAAATAGCACGCCGCGAGATCCGTCTCGACGGCACGGCAATGGGTGAGCTCGACGAGATCGCGGAACAGGAGCGGCGCCCACCAGGCGCCGGCGATCCATCGGATCGCCACCGTCGCGGTGAGGCGCAGCAGCGACCGGCGGAAGGCGCGGTGCTGCGCCGCCGACCGGAACGCCGGAAGAGACATTCGGGTACGCCGAAGACGGCGAGCCGGCTCGGTCGCGACCGGGCCGTCGCTCCAGCTCGCCCACAGCTCGACGTCCGGGCCGGCGAGCCCCGACATCCTGCTCCAGGTCACCCAATCCCAATGCGGTGGCGGACAATTCGGCGGCAGATTGAACGACCGCGCATAGTGGAGGACCGCATAGGCGCTCTCGGGCTTTGGCAGACGTTCGTTCGGGGTGATCAGGTAGAAGGCGACGCGCCGCAGGCCGCTGCGGAACGCCCTCACCTGCCTGCCGAACCAGGAGAGCCGCGATGTGAGCGGACGCGGGCGAACGCCGAGAGCGCGGATCGCCGAACGAAAGCTCGGCGGCAGCGGAATGGCTTGGCTTGCCGGCCGGCCGGTCAGCGCGAGGGACAACGTGCTGTAAGCACCAAGCGGCTGCCGGGCGATTTGCCAGACGATCTGGCGCAGGCACCACTCGGCGTCCGCCGCGAGTTCGGCCGGCGCGAGGCCGGCAAGCCAGCCGGACGGCAAACCGAGCGGCGCGTGCGCCAGTTTCCGTCCGAGCGCGAACAATTCCTCCTGCCGTCCGCCCGTCGTGATCTCGAGCGAGGCGCGGATCTGTTCCCGCACGCGACGGAAGTGCCGTCGGCGCAGCCAACGTCTCAGCACGCCACCACCTCGCGCAGTGCGAGCACGACGCGCTCGGCATCATCGTCGCTCAAGCCGGCGTGCAGCGGGATCGAGAGGCATCCCCGGTAGTAGCGCTCCGCCGCCGGAAACTCGTCGGGACGCCCGAGGCCGCGATGAACCGGCTGGCGGTAGAGCGGAATGTAGTGGACCTGCGTTCCGATCCCGCGCCGGCGCAGATCCGACATCACCGCGCGCCGCGACCTGCCGATCGCGGCAAAATCGACGTCCACCAGATAAAGGTGATGGGCCGATCGCCGGCGCGCGTCCTCGCTCGCCTGCAAGGGCCTCAGCGCCGGTGTGCCGGCAAGGGCCGCGTCATAGGCGCGGGCAAGCGCGCGGCGCCGCTCGATGAAGCGATCGATCCGCGCGAGCTGCGAGAGGCCGAGCGCCGCCTGCAGGTCGGTCATCCGGTAGTTGAAGCCGAGCTGCTGCTGCTCGTAGTACCAGGGGTTCACCTCATCGCCGTCGAAAGCCTGGCCGAGCTCGATCAGCCGCTCGGGCTCGCGCTCCATCCCGTGATTGCGAAGGAGCCGCAGCAGCCGCGCGAGCTCGGGATCGTTGGTGGTCACCGCCCCGCCCTCGCCCGTCGTGATCGACTTCACCGGATGGAACGAGAAGCAGGCCATGTCGGAATGCCGGCAGCCCCCCACCATGGCGCCGTCAGGCTCGCGGCCCCCGAGCGCGTGGCAGGCGTCCTCGATCATCACACGGCCGGCGGCCGCCGCGCGGATCGCGGCCGGATTGGCGGAAAGGCCGGCCATGTGCACCGGCAACACGGCCGCGACGTCGGGCGCGCGCGTCACGGTGCGGCGCAAGCCATCGACGTCGATTCCGAGCGTCTCAGGGTCGATATCGACGGCGAGCGCCCGGGCGCCGCAGTAGAGCGCCGCGTTGGCGGTGGCGATGAACGTGACGGCCTGGGTGATCGCGGATTTCCCGGCCTGCAGCCCGCCCGCAAGACACGCGAGGTGCAGCGCCGCCGTGCCGTTGGCGACGGCCACCGCATGCCGCGCCCCGACATATTCCGCGAGCGCCGCCTCGAACCGCTCGACGGCCGGCCCCTGGGTCAGATAGTCGCCGCGCAGCACCGCGCTCACGGCCTCGATGTCCTCGGCCGCGATGCTCTGCCGCCCGTACCCGAGAAACCGCTCGGGTGGTTTGTTGGCTGTCATCCGATCATGTCCAGCAACTGCTCGCGGTCCGCCCACCGGTCGTTGGTGTTGCTCGAATACTCGAAATTCTCGGGCACCGGCCGCCCCGTTCGCCCGCCGTAGACCGGCTCCTCGGCCCCGGTCCCGAGCGGCATGGACGGAAGAATGACGAAGAAGTCGTCGAACTCGCGGGTCAGCCGCGCTTCGTCGCGCGGGATCATGCACTCGTGCAGCTTCTCGCCCGGACGAATGCCGACGGTCTCCTGCGTGCATTCGGGCGCCATCGCGGCGGCAAGATCGGTCACGCGCATCGACGGAATCTTCGGAACGAACACTTCCCCGCCCTGCATGATGCCGAGGCAGCGTTCGACGAAGGCCGCGCCCTGCTTCAGCGTGATCCAGAAGCGCGTCATGCGCGGATCGGTGATCGGCAGCCGCCCGGTCGCACGCAGCTTCTCGAACAAGGGCACGACGCTGCCGCGAGAGCCGACGACGTTGCCGTAGCGCACCACCGAAAAGCGCGGACCGTCGCGACCCGCGAGATGGTTGCCGGCGATGAACAGCTTGTCGGAGCAGAGCTTCGTGGCGCCGTAGAGATTGATCGGATTGACGGCCTTGTCGGTCGAGAGCGCGATCACTCGTTTGACGCCGCAGTTGATCGCCGCGTTGATGATGTTCTCGGCGCCGATGACGTTCGTCTTGATGCATTCGATCGGGTTGTATTCGGCCGCGACGATCTGCTTCATCGCCGCCGCATGCACGATGGTATCGATGCCGTGCAGGGCGCGCTCGAGCCGCTCGCGATCGCGGATGTCGCCGATGAAGTACCTCAACTGCGGCGCCTGGATCGACTGCCCCATCTCATACTGCTTCAGCTCGTCGCGCGAATAGACAACGATCCGGCGGGGATTGTGATGATCGAGGACGTGGCGCACGAACTTTTGGCCGAACGAACCCGTTCCGCCGGTCACGAGGATGGATGCATCACTGAGAGAGGTCATCGACAACTCTGTGCAAGTGCGGCCGGCGCCGTGCAGACCGCTTCGGGAGACTTCATGGTGTAGAAGGACTTCATCAGCAGCCCGGCGAGATCGACGCCCGCCAGGACGTCCTTGATGCGCTTCGACGCGCCGCCTCCCCCGTATGGCGAGACACGGTGCGCGGCGAGTGCCTGCATGTCCGGCGACAGGGCGCGCTCGATCGCCTCGACGATGGATTGGATCTCGTCCGCACAATCGATCACCGACGGGGCCCGGACGCGGCCCTGCTGCCGTGGACCGATGTTGACCGTCGGCTTTCCGAGCGCGGGCGCTTCGATGATGCCGCTCGAGGAGTTGCCCACGACGGCATCGACCTGCGCTAGGACGGAGAGATAGCGCTGCTGCCCGAGCGAGGCCGCGACGAAGACGCGCTCCGCCTGCCCGGCCGCATAGGCGTCGATCAAGGCGTTGATCTCTCTCCCGGCCATGTCCGCATTCGACTTCGTGATGACGATGCCCAGCGCGGGGAAACGGTCGAGCGCCGCCAACAGCCGCCGCAGGGACGCGGACGCAGGCTCCGTGGCCAGCGTCGCCGGATGGCAGGTGACGAGCAGGTTGCGTTCGGCAAAACGAAAGCCGAGCGTCCGCTCGAGCTCGCCGCGATCGAGCAACGTGGTGCGCGCCACGTGGTCGAGGCCGGGCGCGCCGGCCGTGAACACCCGGTCGGGATGCTCGCCCAACTGGATGACGCGCTCGCGGTAAGGCTCGGCCGCGACGAAGTGCAGATGCGCCATCTTGGTGATCGCGTGGCGGATGGCGTCGTCGATCGCCCCCTCGGTCGCCTCCCCGCCGTGGATGTGCGCGATCGGGATGCGCAGCAGCATCGCGGCCTCGGCGGCGGCAAGGGCTTCGTAGCGATCGCCGAGCACGACGAGAACATCCGGCTTCAAGCGCTCGAGCGCCTCGGCGCAGCCCATCAGGCCGAGCGCCATGGATTTCGCCGCCGCCACCGGCTCGTCGCTCGCCAACAGCATGTCGACCTTGGCGTCGATCGAAAATTCGTCGGCCTCGATCTGTCGCCAGGTCTCGCCGAATTCCCGCGTGAGATGACTGCCACTCACCAGCAGCTGCAATTCGAGACGCGGATCGGCGACGATCTCCTTCAAGAGCCAGTAGAGCACGCCATAGTCGGCGCGAGACCCGGTGAAGACGCAGATGCGGCGGGTCATGTCAGGCAAGATTTCGCGCGAGACGCGGCGTGCTCGGCAGATTGATCAGCGTCCGCTCCACCGCCTCGGCGAACGACAGATCGGGCATGCGCGGCGCGCCCGCATAGGGGGCGAGGCGATGCATCAGCGTCCACGCGGGCCGCGCCATGTAGCCGGCGGCGTTGAGCTGCGCGAGCACGTCGTCGCGCGCGGCGAGATCGCATCGGGAATCGAGCTGGATGGCCGTCAGCCAGTAGTTGCTCCGCCCGCCGGGCGGTTCGCGCAGAAACGCAGCGCCCGCGACATTCGCGAAGGACGTCTCGTAGGCGGCGGCAAGCCGCCGCTTTTCCGCGACGAACGCCTCGACCCGTTCGAGCTGGGCGCAGCCGAGCGCCGCGTTGATGTTCGGCATGCGATAGTTGAAGCCGATCTGGTCGTGCTCGTAGAGCCAGGGATGCGGCACCTTGGCGGTCGTCGAGAGATGCTTGGCGCGCCTGGCAAGCGCGGCGTCGGCGGTGAGCACCGCGCCGCCGCCGCCCGTGGTCACCACCTTGTTGCCGTTGAACGACAGCGACGCGATCATGCCGAACGTGCCGCAGTGCCGGCCGCGCCATGTCGAACCGAGCGATTCGGCCGCGTCTTCGACCAGCGGAAGGCCATGGCGCGCGCAGACATCGAGCAATCGGTCGAGGTCGGCCGGGTGCCCGAACGCGTGCATGACGACGACCGCGGCGACGGGCCGGCCGGTTTTCCGGTTGATTTTGCGGTCTCCGCGCGTCTCGAGGATGTCGGACAAGTGGCAGTCGAGCTTGTCCGCGTCGAGGCCGAGCGACGGCGCGGCAACGTCGGCGAAATGCGGGACGGCTCCGCAATAGGCCACGGCGTTTGCGGTCGCGACGAACGTCAGCGTCGGCACGATGACCTCGTCGCCGGCTTGCACACCTGAAAGCAGCAGCGCGAGATGCAGCGCCGCCGTCCCGTTGACGATCGCAACCGCGTGTCCGGCGCCGGTGTAGTCGGCGAGGTCGCGCTCGAACCGGTCCACATAGGCGCCCGCCGAGGATACCCAGCCGGTGTCGATGCAATCCTTCACGTACTCCCATTCGCGCCCGGCGAACTCCGGCTCGTGCAGCCCGAGCGGCCTGCTCGCCGGCCCGAGAACGGATCGGACCGCCGCCAGGACGGAATCGGCGAGAAGCGAAAGGTCGCCGGTCGCGGCCCGGGAAAGCGTCTCGATAGACATCAGGTCGCGTAATCGAGTTCGTGGTTGCGATAGAAGCGCAAACGCTGATCGTAGTCGGCGAAGAATCCCTGCTTCAGGGCCGCGATCAGCTCGACGATGCCCTGCTCGACCGTCACCTTCGGCTCGAACAGGAGCTCGCTGCGGATCTTGCGGAAATCGACCCGATAGTTGCGCCGATCGGCACCGCCGCGATCGACATATTCAAACCGCGACTGCGGAAAGTGCCGGCGCACCGCCTCGACGATCATCCGCTTGGTGTAGTTGTTGGCGTCGCCTCCGGCGTTGAAGACCGAGAAGGCCACGCGTTCGCGCGGCATTTCGAGCACGCGCGCCAGCGCCCGGGCGAAGTCCCTCACGTGGCAGTAGGGCCGCCAGGTATCGGCGTCGTAGACCTCGAGCTTCGTTCCGCTGAAGAGATCACGCGTGAACTCGGAGACGGTCAGATCGAACCGCATGCGGCTCGACAGACCGAACGCGGTGGCGAAGCGCAGGACCGTCGCGCAATAGTCCACGCGGTTGGCGCCGCCCAGCACCTGCTTCTCGCGCGCCACCTTGGCGGTGGCGTAGAGCGACAGCGGCTTGAGCGGATAATCCTCGTCAGCAAGCGCATCGGCGGGAATCTCGCCGTAGTTCGAGCAGGTCGAAACCATCACGACCTTGTTGAGCCCGCGCCCGTCCAGCTTGTCGATGAAGCGGCCGAGGCCGTCTTCGTTGATCGCCTGATGCTCGCGCGGATACTTCTTGGTGATCGGGTCGCCCACCAGTCCGGCCAGAATGATGACATCGGTGACGCCGTCGAGAGCCGCCTCGGCGGTCTCCTCGTCGGCCACGTCCCCGGGGACGAATTCGTATCCGGGCTGGCCCAGGAACGGCGTGACGCAATCACGGTTCTGATAGAGCAGAAGGTCGAGACAGCGCACGTCGTAGCCGCGCGCCAGCAGAAAGCCGCTCAGGGGCGAGCCGATGTAGCCTGCGCCGCCCACCAGCAGGACACGGCGGCGCCGCAATCCGCGCGGGTCGAGAATTTCGGCGGCAACGCGATCCTCCTCGATGAGGATCGCCTCGCGGACCTCTTCCGGCAGATCCGCGTTCTCCAGGTGCGCAATGCGGACCGCGCGCGGAATCTCGGTTCTCATGGGCAGAACGCCTCGCTCGTGACGTGACGGCTCAATTGCGGGTGGCTCAGGATCGCCTCGGCCAGATGCAGGTCCTCGGGGTCGTCGATATCGATGCCGCGCATCCGGTCCATGACATAGAGGGCCGTCTCCTCGCCCTCCACCATCAGCGTTCCGCGGCCGCGCACGAACTCCGGTCTTGCCGCATAGACGGCGCCGTTGACGAAATGAAAGCGCGCGCCGTAATCCTGGCGACGGACGGCGCCCGCGGGCGGCCGCTCGAGAAACGTCCAGGCGCGGCCGGCAACGCGCAAACATTCCATCGGATGCTCCGCCATCTCGTGCACGCTGACGGCGCTGGGGCGTCCGCTCTCGCGTAGCAGCGCAACCGTGCCGTCGATGTCGTCGGCGCTGCGCAGCGGCGACGTCGGCTGCAGCAGCACGACGAGGTCCGGGTCTTCGCCCTGTCGATCGCGCCACCAGTCGAGCGCGTGCACCAGCGTCTCGATCATCCCGGCGGCGTCCCCGGCGAGAGCCGCGGGACGGCGGTAAGGAACCGGCACGCTGGTCTGCTCACAGACCGAGGCGATCTCGTCGTCGTCCGTCGATACCAGGATGTCCGTCACTGACCTTGCCGCTTGCGCCGCGCGCAGCGTGTACCAGATCAAAGGCCGGTTGTGCAGCAGCACCAGGTTCTTGCGCGGAATCCCCTTCGACCCGCCGCGCGCCGGAATGATGGCGAGAACGCTCACAGCACCTCGCGGGCGATGGCGACGAGATTCGACGCCACATGCTCGATGCGGGCATCGTCCATCTTCACCATGACGGGGATCGCGACCGAGCGTTCGAGGAGATCGGCGCTCTTCTCCCAGGCGGTTTCGCAGCGGCCGTCATAGAGCGGATGACCTTTCATGACGCGCGGCCAGTGCTTGGAGAAATGCCAGCCGATCGCGTCGGGTAGATTCTTGGTGCCAAGTCCCCGCGTCCGCATGTGCGAGACGAACGTTGTCGCGCGCTCCCGATCGGGAAGAAAGAACACGATGGTGTCGCTGAGATCACCGTTCGGATCCACACTGCGCCGGAAAGTGACCGGCATCGCCTGCAGCCGCTGCATCAGCTTCGCCTTGTTGGCGCGCTGCCGGGAAATGATCACATCGAGCTTGCCCAGTTGCGCGAGCCCCACCGCGCCCTGCAGCTCCGTCATTCGGAAATTGAAGCCGAGCGACAGCGCCCCCTCCTCGCCGCGCCCCTTGGTGGCGCTGTACTCGTGCCCGTGGTCGTGGAAGGCGCGGGCCATCACGTAACGCTGCTCGTCATTGGTGATCACCATGCCGCCTTCGCCGGTGTTCAGTGTCTTGCCGGCGTCCGTCGAAAACGCACCGACCGCCCCCATCGTCCCGGCGGGGCGTCCGAAATAGGAGGCGCCGAGCGCCTGCGCGGCGTCCTCCATGACGGCAAGTCCGTTCTCGCCGGCGATCGCCATGATCTCGTCCATCTCGGCGCATTCGCCCATCATGTGGACCGGGACGACGGCTTTCGTGCGCGGAGTGATCGCCGCCCGGAACGCTTCGGGATCCATGTTCAGCGTGTCGTTCACGTCGACGATCACCGGGATCGCGCCGGTCTCGCGGATCGCCTCGACGGTCGCCACGAAGGTGAAAGCCTGGGTGATGACCTCGTCTCCCGGCCCGACGCCGAGGCTCTGCAGCGCCACCTTGATGGCGGCGGTGCCGGATGAGACGGCCTGCGCGTGGCGCACGCCCATGCGCGCCGCAAAAGCCCGCTCGAACTCGCGCACCTTGTAGACGCCGTTGCGCATGGCGTCGAAACCGTGGGCGAAGATGATCCCGCCGTTCTTGTCGAAGATCTCGTTGATCGCCTGACGCTCTTCTTCGCCGAACAATTCGAAACCGGGCATGTTCCGTTCCTGGATGGGGGATGATGGGGACGAGACGAGGTTGGCCGCTCAGCCGGTATGGCGCATCAGCATGTCGCGCGCGTCGCCCTCGGCCGTGAAGGGCACGGGATTCTGATTGAAGGCCGCCTGCAGCGGAAGCACCAGTTGAGACACCTCGTCGAGGTTGCGGCGCGTGATGCCCCAACGCTCGAGGGTGCGTGGCACGTCGAGATGATCCGCAAGCTGGCGAATGGCCTCCGCAAAGCGCCTGGCCTTGCGCTCGGGGCTCCAGTCGGGGTGCGGCTCGACGAGGTCGAGAAGCTCCGCGTAGTCGTACCAGCCGTGCGCGACGTTGTAGTCGACCACCGAGGCGATGAAGATGCCGCCGCCGATGCCGTGCGGAACCTTGAAGTGGACGCCGATCGGATAGGAGAGCGCGCCGGCAATGCCCGAGCCGGAATTGAACAGACCGATCGCCGCCATGTAGCTGCCGAGCAGCAGAAGCTGCCGCTTCTCCTTGTCTTCCGGCGCATCGACGAGACACGGCAGGTTCGTGTAGAGCAGCCGGAACGCCTCGCGGTTGAAGCAGCGCGTCAACGCGTTGGCGTTGCCGGTCATGAAGCTTTCGAGCGTGTGGACCAGCGCGTCCATTCCGGACGAAATCGCCACCGAGGGCGGGCAGCTCATCGTCCATTCCGCATCGAGCACCGCGTAGGTCGCGTTCAGATGACGCCCGTTGATGCCGAGCTTTCGTTTCTCCGCCGTGTCAGTGAATACCGCGTTGATCGTCACTTCGCTGCCGGTCCCGGCCGTGCTCGGAATGCAGATCGTCGGCACCGGCGGAACGGTGATCTTGTCGAATCCGCGGTACTGCACGGAGGGACCCGGATTGGTGCGCAGACAGGCAAGCGCCTTGGCGGTGTCGAGCGTGCTGCCGCCGCCGATCGCGACGATCCCGTCGAGCGTCGGCAGGGCGCGGATTTCCGCGGCAAGCCCGTCGAGATAGTCGTAGGAAGGCTCGTCGCTGCCGCGCAGTCTGAACTCCGTCACGTCTGCGGCCGCTTCGACCAGCGGGAGAATGTCCCGGTAGTAGGGATTGTGCGCCGCCACTCCTTCGTCGACCAGCAACGCGATGCGGCGCCAGCCGAGTTGCCGGATGAAGTCGCCGAGGCCGCGGGACCAGCCGATGCCGTAATGCAGGCGGTTGTCGAGCTGAAAGAAAAACGTGTCACGCATTCGGTCGGGCCTTCGACAGTTGAACAGACGCTCGTATCAACGAAAGACCTGGTCGTAGTCGGCGCCCGCGCGCACGAAATCGCCGTGCTGGCCGATGTCGACCCAGTATTCGTGGATGGGAAACACGGCGGGCGATCGCCCGGCATGGAGCAGCAGATCGACGATATCGACCATCGTGCTCGGGCGCCCGCGCGGAATGAGATCGATGATCTCCGGGCTGCAGGCGTAGATTCCGGCGTTCACCAGGTGGCGGTAGGTCGGCTTTTCCACCAGCCGGTCGAGCCGATCGCCGGAAATCTCGGCGACGCCGTACGGAACGGTCAGTGCGTGCTCGCGCACACACAGCGTCAGTGCCGACCCGCAACTCTGGTGAAAGGCCATCAGGCTGGCAAAGTTGAGCTTGGTCAGAAGATCGCCGTTCATGACGAAGAAAGGACGATCGGGTCGTTCGGGCAGCAGCGACAGCGCGCCGGCGGTCCCGAGCGGTTCGGGTTCGCGCACGTAGGCGATCTCGACCCCGAACCGGCTGCCGTCGCCGAAGTGGTCGATGATGCGCTCGCCGAGGTAGTGCATGGCGATGACGAAGCGATGAAAGCCGTGCTCCTTGAACTGGTTCAGGATGATCTCGAGGATCGGCCGTTCGCCGATCTTGAGCATCGGCTTCGGCGTGTCGGCGGTGAGCGGCCTCAGCCGGCTGCCCATGCCGCCAGCCATCAGTACGACCAGATTGGGCTGGGTCTCGGCGGCCAGAAGCTCGTCGAGCGTGACGAGCCCGATCACGCGCCGCCCCTCGTCGACGAGCGGCAATTGATGGATGCTCGCGGTCCGCATCCGCGCCAGAAGCTCGCCGCGCGGCTCGGCCGGATCGGCGACCACCGGCGACGTATTCATCAACGGCGCGATCGGCCCGTCGAGCGGGGCTCCTTTGAGGATGTGCTTGCGGATGTCGCCGTCCGTCACGACGCCGAGCAGCCGCCGGCCTTCATCCACCACCAGGGCGATCTGCAGCGCGCCACGGTCGATGGCGCCGAGCGCCGAGATGATCGAGTCGCCGGGGCCGATCAGCGCGTTCCGCCAATCCTTCACGAGTGCGCGCCCCTTGCCGGCACGCCCACCCGGCGCACATCCGCCGGGACATCCGCGGCCACCATGGCGCCGCCGCCGATCAACGCGCGCGCACCGATCGTCACGCCCTGGCGCACTGCCGCGCCGATTCCGACGAGCGCGCCCGCGCCGACACGAACGTTGCCGCCCAGCGTGGCGCCGGGCGCGACGTGGCAGCCTTCGCCCAGAACACAGTCATGGTCCACCCGCGCACCGGTATTGACGATGACGAACGCCTCGATCGAGCAGCTCGGCTGCAGCACGGCCCCTGCCATCACCTGCGCACCCTCGCCGAGGGTGCACTGTACGCCGAGCACCGCCGATGAATGCACGAGCGGTGGAAACCGGTAGCCGCGCGTTCTGAATCGTTCGGCGACCGCCCACCGGGCGGCGAGTCCTTCGATCGGCCGCTCGGTCGGCATGCCGATGCCGAGCGCAAGATCGATCTCGTCGGGATGCTGGGCCGACACGATTTCCTCGTCCTCCACTGGAACGCCGAGCAGCTGTCGCGCCTGGGTCGGCGTCGGCTCGACCGCCGCCACGACCGTTCGGCCGAGCTTGAGCAGCAGGTCAATGACCACCTTGGCGTGCCCGCCGGCGCCGAGGACGATTACCGGCCGTTCGGCCATTCGAACAACTCACCCGGACGATAGTCGCGGCCCGCGACGCTGCCGACGACGCGCCAGAACTCCATCGGCGACAGGCCGGTGCCCGGCCGCATCGCGGTGACATCCTCGGCCGCGATGATCGCGCCGGCCCGGATCGGACGTGCGGCGACCAGCGACTTGCGCGCGATCGCGCGGTTGGCCAGTTCGGCCGCGAACGGCTCCTTTTCCCCGGTGCCGAGCGCCTGCTCGACCGCGCGGATGCCGGCCACCATCTCGCGCAGCTCCTC
>CAZIGW010000301.1:0-10258 GCA_964538565.1 uncultured Hyphomicrobiales bacterium
GGCGGCGGCGAGCGGTTTTTCCATCACGGCCGCGGTGTCGACGAACACCTTCACGTCGCCGCCCGCGCTGGCGACGAGCCAGCGCGCCAGCGCCTTGAGCCGCGACTTGACGAGATCGTGATAGTCGTCGCCCTGGGCGTAGACCGAGATGGCGCCGCGCCCGCGCGCCTTCAGGATCGCCAGCGGGTCGCCGTCCCGCCCGTAATTGACCCCGAGCATCACGACCGAGCGCACCTCGGGCCACAGCGCGCGCGGGTCGCCGCGACGCTCGGCCGTTTGCGCCATCCAGGCCATGTCGCCGTGCGCGCCCTCGGCGAGGAAGCGGGCGAGCGCCGTCCTCGCGTGCGGAGCGGCGTCCGGGCGAGTGATGCCGAAAGCATCGAATCCGAGATCGCGCGCCGCCTGCGCGAGCGCGCGCTTGAGCGCGCCGGGATCGCTCAGAAGTCGAGGTCGGCGTAGGCCGGCGCCGGAGGCAGGCCGGCGATCGTGTCGGCGAGAATCGCCCGGAACGACGGACGCGACTTCACGCGCGCGTACCAGTTCTTCGTCGCCTCGTCCTGGTGCCACGGCACATCACCCAAATAGTCCACCGACGAGAGATGCGCGGCCGCCGCGAGATCGGCGTAGGTCAGCCGCGGGCCGGCGAGCCAGTCGCGCGTGCGCGCCAGCCATCCGATGTAGGCGAGATGATAGCGGATATTGCTCAGCGCCGCACGGATGGACTCCATGTCGGGCGGACCGCCGCCCTGTTCCACCCGCATGTGGCGCTTGAGGATGCGTTCGTTGACCAGCGGCCCGCTGACCTCGGCGAAGAACTTGTCGTTGAACCATTGCATCAGTCGCCGCACCTCGACGCGGCCGGCGACGTCGGTCGGCAGCAGGCGGTGCTCGCCGAGTTCCGCGCCGCGCGTCTCGTCGAGATATTCGGCGATGATGGCGGCGCCGGGAACCGGCGGAGCGCCCTCCTCGACCAGCACCGGCGTCGTGCCGGCCGGATTGAGCACGAGAAACTCCTCCCGGCGCTCCCACGCGCGTTCCTCGACCAGGCTGGGCGCAATGCCGTGCTCGCCGAGCGCCAGGCGCACGAAACGCGAGTGGGGACAAAAGGGATGATGCAGAACGGTCAGCATGTTCTCCGACGGATCTCAATGGATGATGTGTTTCAATGGCGGCCTCGCCAGGCCTGCCGCGGCGGTACCCTATAAAATGCCTGCGGCGGGCAAAAGGTCGGCCGCAGGGCAAATCTGTGAAGTCGGCCGCCTTTTTTCCGTTGCTCCGGCTTCGCGCTTGGGTCAAAAGCGCTGCGGGCGGCACGGCGCGCGACGGACGCGACGCCCCCAAGACGCGCCAACTCTGCGTCGACGCGACATCGACGACGAATCGGGGGAGCCCCGTTGATGACACTCGATCTTCTCAAGGCGGCCATTCTCGGCATCGTCGAGGGGCTGACCGAATTCATCCCCGTCTCGTCGACCGGGCACCTGCTGCTGGTCGAGCGCCTGTTCGGATTCGCCGACAAGGATTTCGGCAACACCTTCGCGGTGCTCATCCAGTTCGGCGCCATCCTGGCGCTGCTGTCGATCTATTTCTCGCGGCTGTGGCAGCTCGCCACCGGCATGTTCGTCGATCCGGTCGCGCGCCGCTTCGTGATCGGCGTGCTCGTCGCCTTCCTGCCGGCGGCGGTGATCGGGGCGGCCGCCCACGACATCATCAAGACCGTGCTGTTCAATCCCTGGATCGTCTGCTTCACCCTGATCCTCGGCGGGGCCGTGCTGCTCTGGGTCGACCAGCTCGATCTCAAGCCGCGCTATCACGACGTCACGAAATATTCGATGCCGATGTATCTCGGCATCGGCGTGTGCCAGTGCTTCGCGATGATTCCCGGCGTCTCGCGCTCGGGCGCGACCATCGTGGCGGCCATGTTCCTCGGCGCCGACAAGCGCTCCTCGGCCGAATTTTCCTTCTATCTGGCCATGCCGACGATGGCGGGCGCCTTCGCGTACGACCTCTACAAGAACTGGGCGCAGATGCACGGCAGCGACACGATCGTCATCGCGGTCGGCTTCGTCACCTCCTTCATCTGCGGCTGGATCGTGGTGAAGACTTTTCTCGGCTACGTCTCGCACCACGGCTTCGCGCTGTTCGCCTGGTGGCGCGTCGTCGTCGGCGCGATCGGGCTTGTCGGCCTGGCGCTCGGCATGTAGGGCGCGCCTCGCCGCGGGCGGCCTTCGCGTCCCGCGATCAGGCCGGGCGACCGCGGAACTGCCCGGTCTTGCGGAACCGCCAGAGATAGGACGGAACGATCGCGGCGACCGAGCGGGTCTCGATCCCGAGCCCGGCGAGCGTGCGTCCTTCGCGCCTCGCAGCTTCCGAGACCACGTTGTCGGTCCTGAGCAGCTCGACCTGGTCGGGCGTGAGCGGCGGCTTTGGCAGGAACTGCAGGAACGCCGCCTCGAACTTGGCGAGCGCGAAGGGGATCGGCACGAGCGCGCGCCGCCGTCCGGTGGTGCGCAGCACGTATTCCATCAGCTCGCGGAAGGTGAAGATCTCCGGCCCGCCGAGCTCGTAGATCGTGCCGGCCCTCGTCTCGCCCGCCGCCGCCATCGCGATCGCCTCGGCGACGTCACCGACGAACACCGGCTGGAAGCGGGTCTTGCCGCCGCCGATCAGCGGCAGGGCGGGAGACACGCGCGCGAGCGCGGCGAACCGGTTGAAGAAATCGTCCTCCGGCCCGAACAGGATGGACGGGCGGACGATCGTGGCGGCCGGCGTCGCGGCAAGCACCGCCCGCTCGGCCTCGGCCTTGGAGCGGGCGTAGGCCGAGCCGGACTGCGGATCGGCGCCGATCGCCGACACGTGGACCATGCGGGCGCCTTGCGCCGCGGCGGCCTGCGCCACCGTCTCGGCCCCGCGTGCCTGCACGGCCTCGAATCGCTGCCGGCCGCGCTCGAACAGGATGCCGACCAGGTTGATGACGATCCCGGCGTCGCGGACCGCCGCCGCGACCGATTCGGGCGAGCGGACGTTGGCCTGCACCGCATGGATCTGGCCGACCCGGCCGAGCGGCTGCAGGTGGCCGGCAAGCTCCGGCCGGCGCACGGCGACGCGAAGGCGATAGTGCCGCTTGGCGAGCGCGCGCACGACGTGGCGGCCGAGAAAGCCCGATCCGCCGAAGATGGTGATGAGGGTGTCGAAAGGCGAAGGGGCCGGCATGCCGCGACCTCTCGGGAGCATGGGACGTTTCCGGCTGCGCATTACAGGATCGCCCGGCCGCTGTATAGGGGCGGTTCGGAGCGATCCGGGCGCGATCGAGATGCGGTCCGGGCGCCGCGACGTTGACAAGGCGAAAGCCGCCCCCTTATGTGTCGGGCGCCAGCCCAGGTGGCGGAATTGGTAGACGCGCTGGTTTCAGGTACCAGTGGCGCAAGCCGTGGAGGTTCGAGTCCTCTCCTGGGCACCAAACGGCACGCGAGCCGTCGCGCGATCGACGGATCCAATACCGAATTGACAACGACCGAATTGACAGCTCGTCCCCGCCGGAAGGCCATCGCTGCCTGATCGGGCGTCGGGATTGCCTGCTCACGCCGGAGCGGCCGAGCGGGCTTCCGCCTTGACTTGCGCCGGGTCGATCGTCCGCCCCCTTATCAAATCCGCGCCCTTCTCGCCCATCATCAGCACGCAGGCGTTGATGTGCGCCGAGACCATGTCGGGCATCAGCGAGGCGTCGCACACGCGCAGGCCCTCGACGCCGCGCACCCGCATCTGCGGATCGCACACCGCGCGCGCGTCGGTCCCCATGCGGCAGGTGCCGGCCGGGTGGTGCGCGGTCAGCGCCGTGCGGCGGATGAAGGCGTCGATCTCGGCGTCGCTCTGCACCGCCTCGCCGGGCGAGACCTCGCCGGCCCGATAGGGATCGAGCGCCTTTTGCGCGCCGACCTCGCGCGCGCGGCGGAAGCCTTCGCGCAGCCGCGGAAGGTCCTCGGGCTCGGTGAAGAAGCGATACGAGATGCGCACCGGATCGCGCGGATCGGCCGAGCGCAGGCGCACCTGGCCGCGGCTTTTCGGGTGCAGCAGCGTCGGGCGGATCGCGTAGCCGTCGCGGTAGGGCGGCACGATGCCGGGAAACCACAGCCGCGTCTGCGGCGGCACCGTGTGGAACATGAACTCGATGTCGGGCACCTCGAGCTCGGGCCGCGTCCTGATGAACGCATGCAGGCCGCCCGGCACGACGGTGCCGGGTCCGGAGCCGAACAGATAGGCGCGCAGCATGCTCATGGCCATGCGGTCGAAGCGCATCTCGCGGTGGAACGCGCCGGGCGCGCGGCGCGCGTAGCCGATCCAGATGCCGAGATGATCCTGCAGATTGTCTCCGACCGGCAGGTCGACGACCGGGTCGATGCCGAGTTCCTTCAGATGATCGGCCGGACCGATCCCCGACAGCATCAGCAGCTGCGGCGAGTTGAACGCGCCGCTCGCGACGATCACCTCGCGCGCGGCACGCACGCGGTGCAGCGAGCCGCGCCATTCGAATTCGATCCCCGTCGCGTGATTGCCCGCGAGCAGGATGCGCCGCGCGTGCGCGCGCGTGCGCAAGGCGAGATTGCGCCGGCGCAGCGCCGGCGCGAGGTAGGCGCGCGCCGAGGACGAGCGCCGGCCGTCGCGGATCGTGTACTGGCCGCGGCCGAAGCCTTCCTGCGTCGCCCCGTTGTAGTCCTCGACCGCCGGATATCCGGCCGCGCGGCCGGCCTCCGTCCAGGCAGCGAAGATCGGATCCCTGGTGCGCGCGAACTGCGTGCCGACCGGTCCCGAATCACCGCGCCATTCGTTCGCTCCGCCTTCCCAGGTTTCGCCGCGGCGAAAATAGGGAAGTACCTCCGCGTAGGACCATCCGGTCGCGCCCTCGCGCGCCCAGCGATCGTAGTCGCCGCGATTGCCGCGCGTGTACGCCATCACGTTGATCGACGAGCAGCCGCCCAGCACCTTGCCGCGCATCGCTTCGATGCAGCGGCTGTCGAGATTGGGCTCGGGCTCGGTGTGATAGCCCCAGTCGTGCATGCGGTACTGGTGCAGCTTGCCCATGCCGAGCGGAATCGAGATCAGCGGATTGGCGTCGCGGCCACCGGCCTCGATCAGGAGCACCCTGGTGTCGCGATCTTCCGTGAGACGATGGGCAAGCACGCATCCGGCCGAACCGGCCCCCACAATCACGTAATCGAAGACTTCCGCTCCCATGTCCTTCTCCACCGCCGTTTGTTCTTGATCGGCGCGATCCGCGTCGCGTCGCACGCACGCGCCGTTACGCTATGTGAAACGCTTTGCGTCCGCAGCATGTCACCTCGCGCATGCATCCGACGCGCACGCCAATCATTGACACACGTGAGCGGGTTTGTAACTTTGAAGTCGCGAGCGAAGCAAACGTCCGTCGAAGACGAGCAAAAAATCGCGCAAGACGTTTTCGGGAGAACCACGGGAGGGCGCCTGCGATGAGCGTCAACAGTGCCGTCGCGGCCGCCACCGAGCCGCGTGTCCTCGAGCCGACGCGGATTCGCTGGACGTCGATTGCGCCCACCCTGCTGATCATCTGGATCGTGTCCATGTTCGACAAGAGCAACATGGCGATCGTCATGAACGATCAGCATTTCCTCGGCGAGCTCGGCTTGTCCGGGCAGCAGGCCAAGCTCGGGTGGCTGTCGAGCGGTCTGTTCCTCGCCTACGGGATCTGCGCGCCGCTGTGGGGCTGGGTCGTCCATCGCTACGGACCGCGCGTCACCTGTATCCTCAGCCTTCTGGTGTGGGCATTCACCTGCTTCTGGTCCGGCGTCGCGCAGAGCTACGAGCAGCTGCTGCTCTCGCGCATCGTGCTCGGCGTCGGCGAGGCGGCGCTCTATCCGCTCACGCTGGCGCTGGTCGCCAACTGGTTCGCGCTCAAGGAGCGCGGCCGCGCCACGTCGTTCTGGTGGATCGGCACCATGATCGGCCCGATGCTCGTCGGCCTGATCATCACCGGTCTGATCGTCGCGGTCGGCTGGCGCTGGCAGTTCCACGCCATGGGCATCCTGGCGCTGATCCTGCCGCTGCCGATGGTGATGTTCCTGGTGACGGACCGCCCGGACCAGCACCGCCTCGCCAACCCAGCCGAGGCGGACCTCGTCGTCAAGGGATCGCTGGAGAAGAACGAGGACGCTCCCGGCCAGGCGCTCAAGACGTCGGCCAGCCCGTGGACCAGCTACCGGTTCTGGCTGACCACGATCGCAATCGCCTCCAACGCCATCTTCTTCTGGGGCTGGTCGATCTGGCTGCCGACCTATCTGCGCACGGTGCGGCACTTCTCGTTCAGCACGTCGGGCTATCTGACCTTCGTGATCTTCGGCTTCGCGGTCGCGACGATTCTTCTGGTCGGCTATGCGTCGGACAAGGTGTTCCGCCGCGCACCGTTCGCCGGATTGGGCTGGGTCGCGGCCGGCGCGCTGCTGATGGGCGCGGCGCTGGCGCCCAACGCGGCTGTCAGCGTCATCCTGATGATCTGCGCGCTGTGCGCGCAGCAGGTCGGCATCTCGTGCGGCGAGATGCTGATGCACAGCGTGGTGAGCGCCGTCGACATGGGCAAGACGCAGGGCGTGCGCGCGTTCGTCACGCAGATCATCGGCTCCCTGTCGCCGGCCATGATCGGCTACATCGTGCAGGCCACCGGCGGCTTCACCGGAGCCTTCGCGGTGCTCGCGCTCGCGGTCGTGATCTCGGGAGGCTGCATGATCAAGCTCGCCCGCGAGGGATTCTGAGGAGCCCGACGTTGAAAGAACCCGTGACCCGCGTTTCCCGCATCGGCGAGCTCGAGATCACCTGCGTCAGCGACGGCATTCTCAAGAGCTCGCTCGACTTCGTCCTCGGCATGGAGCGGGAGGACGCGCGCCGGGTGTCGGGCGCCGGTGCGGACAGCGTGCTGGCCATTCCGGTCAACAATTTCGTCTTCCGGCGCGGCGATGCGACGATGCTGATCGACGCCGGCGCCGGCAACACGATGCAGCCGACGCTCGGGCGCCTGCCGGGGAACCTGCGCGCGGCCGGATTCGCTCCGGCCGCGATCACGCACGTGCTGCTGACGCATCTGCATCCCGACCACGCCAACGGCCTCGTCGACGACGACGGACGCGCGATCTTTCCCGAGGCGGAGCTGGTCGTGCACGAGACCGAGTTCAATTTCTGGACCGCCGCGAACGATGGTTCGGAAACCGAGGGCGTGCTGCGCATGCGCGCGCGCAACAAGATCAACCTCGGCCCCTATCTCGACCGGGTGCGGCTCTTGCGCGACGGCGACGTGTTTCTCGGCTGCACGCCGGTGCTGGCGCCGGGCCACTCGCCCGGCCACACCTGCTGGCGGATCGACACCGGCCGCGAGGCCCTCGTCGCCTGGGGCGACCTCGTGCATTTCTCCGCCATCCAGATCCCGTATCCGGCGACCGCGGTGAAATACGATCTCGACGCCGATCGAGCGCGCCAGTCGCGCATGCGCATGCTCGACCTCATCGCCGCCGAGCGCCTCGCCGTCGCGGGGGCCCACGTCGACGCGCCCGGCCTCGGCTACGTCGCGAAGACGGCGACCGGATACGCCTTCGAGCCCGCCGCCTGACGCCGGGCCGCGCACGGGCCGGAGGATGACGGGCCGGTTGCAGACGCCCCGTGGGCGTGCTTGCCGCTGATCGAGGGCGCTGATACACAGGGGCGGAGCGGCGGCGTGGAAAAAACAGAGAAGCATCAACGCTCCGAGGAGGGTCTCCGGTGATCCTGCCGGGGCAAGACAGGCCGTCCCCTCGTGGGTCGGAGAGCTTTGAATGACCATCCGCCTGCATCGCGGCGATCTTCCCGATCTTTCGCGCTACAAGAATTCGGTCGCCATCGACACCGAGACGATGGGACTCGACCTGCACCGCGACCGGCTGTGCGTCGTGCAGTTGTCGCCGGGCGACGGCACCGCCGACGTCGTCCAGATTCCCCCGACCGGCGCCGAGGCGGTCAATATCAAGCGGCTGCTCGCCGACGCCGGGATCGTGAAGATCTTTCATTTCGCGCGCTTCGACATCGCGATGCTCTACCGCTCGTTCGGCGTCATGCCGACGCCGGTCTACTGCACCAAGATCGCTTCGTGCCTCACCCGCACCTACACGGACAAGCACGGATTGAAGGATCTCGTGCGCGACATGCTGGGCATCGACGTCTCGAAGCAGCAGCAGCTCTCCGACTGGGGCGCCGAGACCCTGACCGACGCCCAGGTCGCCTACGCGGCTTCCGACGTCCTGCACCTGCACGCCCTCAAGGAAAAGCTCGACGCGCTGCTCGCCCGCGAGGGCCGGGAGGAACTCGCCGCCGCCTGCTTCCGCTTCCTGCCGCATCGGGCCCGGCTCGACCTTGCCGGATGGGCCGCCGAGGACATTTTTGCCCATTCGTAAGGCGGCAGAATCCGGCGGCCTGCCGCCGGGCGGCCATATTCGAGGGCGATTTTCTTGGTGTAAGCTCGTAAAATGGGGGAAACCGCGCCGATTCCGGGTCGCGGTAAGGTGGTCTGGCGATTCGACCGATCGCCGCCGCTATGATGGGACGTATGCAGGCACACGCTCACGCCTACGGCGCAGAGGGCCGCCGGGACTCCGAACGCGTCTTCCGCCGCGCGGTGCGCCACAGCCGGCGCGTTCGCGTGCTGCGGATCGCGATTCCCGCCAGCATCGCGGTGATCCTTGCGATCCTCGCCTTCGTGACGTGGTTCAATCCGCTGCGCATGCTCAACCTGCCGATCGATCCCGGCAAGCTGGTGCTCTCGGGCACCAAGATCACCATGGAGCAGCCGCGGCTCGCCGGCTACACGCGCGATGCGCGCGCCTACGAGCTCACGGCGCGCGCCGCTGCGCAGGATCTCACCAGGCCCGACATGCTCGAGCTCAAGGACATCCATGCGCGCGTCGAGATGCAGGACAAGGCGACGGTGGAAATGACCGCCGCCAACGGCCTCTACGATACCAAGGCGGACGTGGTGAGGCTCGGCGACAACATCCTTCTCTCGTCGACGTCGGGCTACCAGGGACGCCTGAGCGAGGCCGTCATCGACGTCAAGAAGGGCAATATCGTCTCCGATCGCCCGGTCGAGGTGAAGATGCTCAACGGTACGCTCAACGCCAACCGGCTGGAAGTGCTCAACAGCGGCGATGTCGTTCGCTTCGAGGGCGATATCGCCATGACGCTGATGCTGCAGTCGGCCGGCGACGAGCCGCAAACGGAAGCCCGATGACCGTCCGGATTCTCTCTCGATTCGCTCTGCTCGTTGCGGCGGTCGCGCTTGGGGGCGCGTTGCCTGCGCCGGCGCAGTCCGCTCCGCCGACGCCGCCGAGCGGCCCGCCCAACGCGCTGCAGGGCTTCTCGCAGAATCGCGACAAGCCGGTGAAGATCGAATCGGCGACGCTCGAGGTTCGCGACAAGGACAAGGTGGCGACCTTCGGGGGCAACGTCTATCTGGTGCAGGGCGACACCACGCTGCGTTGCAAGACCCTCGTCGTGTATTACGAGCCGAACAGCACGCCGGGCGCGATCAAGACCGAACGCCCGGGGCCGGGCGGCCAGCAGCAGATCCGTCGCCTGGAAGCCAAGGGCGGCGTCATCGTCACGCAGAAGGACCAGACCGCGACCGGCGACAACGGCGTGTTCGACATGAAATCGAACACCGTGACGCTGCTCGGCAACGTGGTGGTCACCCAGGGACAGAACGTCCTCAAGGGCGACCGGCTGGTGGTGAACCTCACGACCGGCGTGTCGAACGTCGAGTGCGGACACTCCAGCCAGTGCCGGGTGCAGGCGCTCATTCAGCCGAACAGTTCGCCGCAGTTCGGCCGTGGCACGGATTCGGGCGGGCGCGGAGCGGAAGCCGGCGGCGCCAAGGAGCCGAAGGAACCGTCGCGGCCGCGGCAATTGCATCCGACGGGGGCTTTGTCCAACGGGAGCGGGCGGTAGCGCGGTTGAAAGCGGGCGGCCAAGCGACTATCACCCGCCCGATCGACCACCGGGCTTGAGGTAGGCGTGTTCGACTTTTTCGGATTGTTCGGACGCCGCCGACCGCGCAAGCGCGGGGCAACGCCCGACGCTTGGAGGATGAACCTCGACAAGATGGGCGGTCCGATCCATTCCGGGCGTCGCAACGATGCGCCAGCCGCGCGGCGCGAGCCGCCTCGGCCCCGGCCGGGGGACGCGCCCGCGCGTCCTGCGGGCCCCGACGGTG
>CAZIGW010000302.1:0-4734 GCA_964538565.1 uncultured Hyphomicrobiales bacterium
CAACGACGTCAGCTTAGCGGTCTGGTGATTGAGGGCCAACCGCAACGACCTGCGCGAGTCCTGGCAGGGCCGCGTAGCTTAGCGGTCTGGTGATTGAGGGCCAACCGCAACCGGTGACGCTCGGCGAGATCGCCGAGGTGCAGCTTAGCGGTCTGGTGATTGAGGGCCAACCGCAACGGACCGTCCGGGGCTGCACCGGTCGTGCGCTGCGCGGCTGGCCGTCAAAATGATCGCGGGCCGCCGATTCGATCTTACGCCTGGAGAGAACGGCAGTAGCCGCCCATGCCGGTGGACTGGGTGCCCTCCTCACCCCGCGAGCACCCCCTTCACCAGCGCGCTCGCCTTGGCGAAGTCCATCTGCCCCGCATAGCGCTCCTTGAGCGCCGCCATCACCTTGCCCATGTCCTTCATGCCGCTCGCGCCGACGTCCTTGACGACGCCGGCGATCGCCGCCTTCGCCTCCTCTTCCGACATCTGCCGGGGAAGGTAGCCCGAAATGATCTCGATCTCCTCGCGCTCCTGCGTCGCGAGGTCGGTGCGGCCAGCCTTCTGGTAGATGTCGAGGGATTCCTGGCGCTGCTTGATCATCTTCTGCAGCAGGCCGAGGAGCTCGTCGTCGGTCGCCTGCCCCTTGCCGGCCCCGCGCGCCTCGATGTCGCGGTCCTTGATGGCGGCGCTCATCATGCGCAGCGTCGAGACGCGGCGCTTGTCCTGCGCCTTCATCGCCTCTTTCATCGCGTTGTTGATCTCGTCGCGCAACACGGCTATGGCCTTTCGCGGAAAAAGCCGCCGAAAGTTCCGCCCCTTGGCTCGCAGGGCGAACGGACCCATATCCGGTCCGGCGGCGGCGAAGGTGTAGGCCAGCGATGGACGAGAGACAAGCGGTTCCGGCGGATGGGTGGCACGAGCCCCGGCCGACCGCTTTGCTCGTTCTGGCGGACGGCACGGTGTTCGAAGGCTTCGGCCTGGGCGCCGTCGGCCACGCGGTCGGCGAAGTGTGCTTCAACACCGCCATGACGGGCTACGAGGAGATCCTCACCGATCCCTCCTACGCCGGGCAGATCATCACCTTCACGTTCCCGCACATCGGCAACGTCGGCACCAACGAAGAGGACATCGAGACCGTCAACATGGCGGCGACGCTTGGCGCCCGTGGCGTGGTGCTGCATTCGGCGATCACGTCGCCCTCGAACTATCGCGCCACCCGCCATCTCGACCAGTGGCTGCGCAGCCGCGGCATCGTCGGCCTCTCCGGCATCGACACGCGCGCGCTCACGAGCCTGATCCGCACCCGGGGCATGCCGAACGCGGTCATCGCCCACGCGCCGGACGGACGTTTCGATCTCGACGCGCTGAAAGCGGAGACACGGGCCTGGCCCGGCCTCGTCGGCATGGACCTCGTCCCGATGGTGACCTCCGCGCAGCGCTTCACCTGGGACGAGACGCCGTGGGTCTGGGGCAAGGGCTACGGCCGGCAGGAGAATCCGGAGTTTCACGTCGTCGCCGTCGATTACGGCATCAAGCGCAACATCCTGCGCCAGCTCGCCGCGACGGGATCGAAGGTGACGGTGGTGCCGGCGACGACCTCGGCCGCCGACATCCTGGCGCTCGAGCCGGACGGCGTCTTTCTCTCCAACGGCCCCGGCGATCCGGCGGCGACCGGCAAATACGCGGTCCCGGTCATCCGCGGCATCATCGACGCCGGCGTGCCGACCTTCGGGATCTGCCTCGGCCACCAGATGCTCGGCATCGCGGTCGGCGGGAAGACCGTGAAGATGCACCAGGGCCACCACGGGGCCAATCATCCGGTCAAGGATCTCATCACCGGCAAGGTCGAGATCACCTCGATGAACCACGGGTTCGCGGTCGACCGCGCCACCCAGCCGGCCGACGTGATGGAGACGCACGTGTCGCTGTTCGACGGCTCGAACTGCGGGCTCGCCCTCAAGGACAGGCCGGTGTTCTCGGTGCAATACCATCCGGAAGCCTCGCCCGGCCCGCGCGATAGCCATTACCTCTTCAACCGCTTCGTCGACACGATGCGCCAGCGCAAGGCGGCGTGAGCGGCGGGGCGGCTTTCGGCCTGACCGTTGGTCAGCCGCGCCCGGCTCCGGCCGGCGGCCTGAACGCAACGCCCCTGCGCCACTCCGCCCCGGTCCCGCGGCGGGTGCCGGGAACTTAAGCCGACATTAAAAATTGCGTTTGCAGTATCCCGGCAGGCTGCGGCGGGTTGAGCCAGCATGGTCGCATCGATCGAGCAAGTGGAACAGCAGACGTTCCTGTTTCGGGACGACGGGTCGATTCCCAACAACCCGCGGCTTCCGCTCGTCATCTATCGGGGCGGCGTCGACCTGAAGGGCAGCGCCAATCCGGAGGCCGCGATCGAGGAGCAGTTCGGCCGCAACGGCTGGGGCGAGATGTGGCGCAACGGGATCTACCCCTACGCGCACTATCACTCGCAGATCCACGAGGCGATGGGGATCGCGCGCGGTCGCGCCAAGGTGCGCTTCGGCGGCGACCAGGGCGCCGAGGTCGACCTCGGCGCCGGCGACGTCGCCATCCTGCCGGCCGGGACCGGCCACCAGTGTCTCTGGGCAAGCCCCGATCTCGTGGTGATCGGCGCCTATCCGCCGAACGGCCGGTACGACCTCTGCCGCGGCAGCAAGGCCGAGCACGCCAGGGCGCTCACCGCCATCGCGCAGGTGCCGCTGCCGGACTCCGACCCCGCCTACGGCCGCAACGGGCCGTTGCTCGAGCTCTGGCGAGGATGACGGCGGCGTCCGGGTTGCGAAGTCCGTGACGCAGCAACGCGCGTTCGCGCACGTCGAATCGGCGAGCGCCGCCGCGGATCTCGCGTATAGTGCGGCCGGCAGGGCGACCGAAGCCGTGGACGATGGAATGCGCGCCTGGGTTCAGTTTTTCGATTCTCCGCACACGATCTACGTCAACGCGCGCCATCGCGATGTGCATTTCCGCCGCATCGCCGAGGACATCGCGCGCTATGTGCCCTCGCGTTCCGCGACCGTCCTGGACTACGGTTGCGGGGAGGCGCTTAGCGCCGCCCGGGTCGCGGCCGCGGCCGGGGCGTTGATCCTCGCCGAAGCGGCGCCTGGCGTGCGCGCCCGCATCGCCGAACGCTTCCGCGACGAACCGACGATCAAGACGTGCTCGACCGACGACGTGGCGGCCATGCCGCACGGGTCGGTCGACGTGATCGTGATGCACTCGGTGTCGCAGTACCTCGCGCCGGCGGAACTCGACGGCCTGCTCGGCACCTTTCGACGGCTCGTCAAACCCGGCGGCCTGCTCGTTCTCGGGGATGTCATTCCGCCGAACGTCTCGCCGATCACCGACGCGCTCGCGCTGCTGCGGTTCGGCGCGCGCGAGGGTTTTCTCGGCGCCGCCTTCCTGGGACTGTTGCGCACGGTGTTTTCCGATTACCGGCGGCTGCGCAGCGCCATCGGGCTCGTGCGCTACGACGAGGGTACGATCCTCGCCAAGCTCGCCGCCGCCGGATTCAAGGCGCGCCGCGCCGCCACCAACATCGGCCACAACCCGGCGCGCATGACGTTCGTGGCCAATCCGGCGTGAGGATCCCGAGCCGCGTTCCCCGCCACAATTCGGCCGAAGACACCCTTCCCTCCCCGCCGATTCTAGGCTAAGCCTCCGGCGCCGCGGCAGACTTCGGTCTCCGCGCATGGGCTGACAGGGCGCGCGCGTCTCTCGCCGCCTTTTTTTGTGCCCGTGAGCGCATGGTCCGGCGAAGCCGGCGACGGTCCAGCGGTCGGCTCATGCGCAGTACGTCAATCCGGAGCGCGAACCCGTGCTCCGGCAGAGCCCTGGCCGCAACCCGATGCCGAAACGCACGGATATCTCCTCGATCCTGATCATCGGCGCGGGACCGATCGTCATCGGCCAGGCCTGCGAATTCGATTACTCCGGAACGCAAGCCTGCAAGGCCCTCAAGGAGGAGGGCTACCGGATCGTGCTGGTGAACTCCAATCCGGCGACGATCATGACCGATCCGGACCTCGCCGACGCCACTTACGTCGAGCCGATCACCCCCGAAATCGTCGCCAAGATCATCGAGAAGGAACGGCCGGACGCGCTGTTGCCCACCATGGGCGGGCAGACGGCGCTCAACTGCGCGCTCAGCCTGCGGCGCATGGGCGTGCTGGACACCTTCGGCGTGAAGATGATCGGCGCCACCGCCGACGCGATCGACAAGGCGGAGGACCGTGAGCGATTCCGCGAAGCGATGAACCGCATCGGGCTCGAGACGCCGCGCTCGCACCACGTCAAGACGCTCGCGGCCGCCCTCGAGGCGCTCGAGGACATCGGACTGCCGGCCATCATCCGTCCGTCGTTCACCCTGGGCGGGACCGGCGGCGGCATCGCCTACAACAAGTCCGAGTTCATCGAAATCGTCGAGCGCGGCATCGACGCCTCCCCGACCAGCGAGATTCTCATCGAGGAGAGCGTGCTCGGCTGGAAGGAATTCGAGATGGAGGTGGTGCGCGACAGGCGCGACAACTGCATCATCGTCTGCTCGATCGAGAACCTCGATCCGATGGGCGTGCACACCGGCGACAGCATCACGATCGCGCCGGCGCTGACCCTGACGGACAAGGAATACCAGATCATGCGCGACGCCTCGATCGCGGTGCTGCGCGAGATCGGGGTTGAGACCGGCGGCTCGAACGTGCAGTTCGCCGTCAATCCCGAGGACGGACG
>CAZIGW010000303.1:0-43091 GCA_964538565.1 uncultured Hyphomicrobiales bacterium
GCTTCGCGTCGTCGGCGCGCGCGACGCAGCCCCACCCCCCGCGAACGCCGACACGCCGCGAGCCGCCGGGCCCCCGCCCGGCGGCTTTCGCGCGGGCGCGGGCGCGCCGCTTCGCTGGACAGTGCGGCGGGGCTTTGCTAAACGACCGGCGCTCGCAGGACGAACCGCGTTGGTTCGGGCGCATAGCTCAGTTGGTAGAGCAGCTGACTCTTAATCAGCGGGTCCAAGGTTCGAGTCCTTGTGCGCCCACCATCCTCACCTCTGAGGGACGAACTTTCCGGCGCGCGAATTCTGTGTCCGCGCAATCGCCGATATCGATCCGAAATGGCGAGGCCCGATGCGCGGCGGACGCGCATCGGCGACGGCAGGAGAAACGCCATGCCGACACTCGAAGCTCAGAGCGACCTTGCTCTCCTCGTCGGACGGCTTTTCTATTCGTCCCTGTTTCTTCTCTTCGGCTCCTTCGGCTTGGCCGACTATGCGGGTGCGGTGGCGTACATGGCCCACTTCGGCCTGCCGCCGTTCTTTGCAGCCCTTGCGATCGCCATCGAACTCGGCGGCGGAATCCTCATGCTGATCGGTTGTCAGGTGCGTCTGGTGGCGCTGGGCCTTGCGATCTATGCGCTGGTCGCCGCCCTGATCGCCCATCGCGATTTCGCCAACGGCGCCCAGCTCCTCCATTTCATGAAGAACATGGCAATCGCCGGCGGCTCTCTGGCATTCGTCGCGAGCGGGGCGGGCCGCTACTCGGTCGACGGACGCAGATAGCCAGGTGTCCGGAATTCGGCCGCTCAGACGAGAAGGCTCGATCGCGAATGCCGATGGCGCGGGTCCACTCGGGGCGTCGGGCAGGACAGCCCCGCGTGCGGCCCGACGGGGCCGTCGTTGCAAGACATCCAGCCGATCTCACTGGAAGCTGTCCGCTTCGGCGATGGCAGCTACTCCTATCGTCTGGCGAAAGAGAGCGGGCCTCAGCTGTGGCGGATTCTCCGCGACGCCGCCCTTGTGCCTGCAGTGAGTTCGGGTCGTTGCTGTAGTCGCAATTGTGCCGCGCCCTTCCGAGGATCACGCGGGGTTCCGTGCTCGTTTTCGAGTGCGCGAGCCATCGCGACGCGTTCACCGCAGCGTATAGAGATACGCGGCGAGATCGCGCGCGTCCTTGCGGTCGATGCCCATGTTCGGCATGGCGTTGCCGGGCACGAACTGCTGCGGGTTCTCGAGCCAGGCCATCAGATTGTCGGGCGAGTTGCGCAGCACGCCGGCGATGTAGACGCGCCGGCCGATCTTGATGAGCGGCGGTCCGACGAGCCCGTCCGCGCCGCCGATGCCCGGAATGACGTGGCAGCCGCCGCAGCCGTATTGCCGGATCAGGGCGGCGCCGCGCTGCGCGTCCCCGCCGACGTCCGCCGCGCGGGCACCGCCGTCCTGGTCGCTGCAAGCCGCGAGCAGGAGCGCGAGCAGCAGCACGGGCGAAAGCGCCGCCTGCCGCAGGCTGACGCGGCGTTCGGCTTCGGCGAGCCAGCGCACGAACAGCCACGCGATCGCCGCGAGATAGGCGAGCCCCGCCGGGATCCACATGATCAGGCCGGCGAGCTGCTGGTCCTGCAGCAGCGTGAGGCCCCAGTGCGCAACGCCCGCCGCGTGCACCGGATAGAGCGGGCGTGGCGCCAGGATCATGAGCGCGCCGGGAAGACCGCTCAGCACCGCCGTGGTGGCGACGAACAGCAGGCTTGTGCCGTAGCCGAGGCGCCGGCGCCCCGAAGGTTCGATCACGATGGTCCAGAACGCGAGCGCGGAGAGAAGGAAGCTCAGGTGCTCGAGCGCATGGATCCGTTCGTCGCGGAAGGCGAAGGTGTAGGCGGCCGGGATGTGCCAGAACACGAACAGGCCGCAAAACGCCGTCCAGACGAGGAGGGGGTGCATCAGAACGGCGATCGCGCGCGTCGCCCCGGCGGCCGACCAGGCGCGGCCGATCGTCTTGCGCGCGCGCGGGGGAAACGCCCACAGGAAGACGAGGGCGGGCCGGCTGACGACGAGGAGCGGCGGCGCCGCCAGCATCAGCAGGAGGTGCTGCACCATGTGGGCGGAAAAGAGCTCGCCGCCGAGGGTGTCGAGCGGCGAAAGCAGCGCGCCGGCCAGGACCGCCATTCCGGCCGCGAACGCGGCGGGTCCGGCCGCGAATGCGGTGGGTGCGGCCGCGAACGCGGCGATGCGCGCCGGCCCGGACGTTTCGTGCGCGCCTTCCTGGCGCATGCGCGCGATGCCAAGCGCATACCAGAGCGACGGGAGGGCGAGCGCGACCACAAGCCACGGCTCGACATTCCACACGAGGCCGTGCGTTCCCGCGCCATGCGCCTGCGCAACGGTCGGGAAGCCGGCGGCCGGCATCGCGATCAGGAGCAGGGTCGAAAGCCTCATCCGCATATCGGCACGATCCACAATCCGACGAGATCGAACAGCACGGCGATCAGAAATCCGACGCCGACCATCAACCCCCAGAGCGAGAGAAAGCGCGTGCGGCCTTCGCCGATCTCGATCAACGGCGCGCCCGAGATGGCGTGCTCGTCGCGGGTGCGGCGCCAGTTCCGCAGCGAGATGATGGCGGCGGCGGCGGCCGCGATGGTGAGAAGGTCGAGGCCGAGCAGGGTCGGCCAGATCCAGCCGAGCCCCTCCGGCAGCGCGGCCCGGCGCGCGTCGCCCGGGTAGCAGAAGTAGCTGGCGATGGCGAAGTTCAGCACGAGGCGCAGACCCCAGAGAACCGGGATGCCCATCAGGCAGAGCGCCAGCAGCGAGATGCGCACGGCGCGGCGATGCGGGGCGGGATGAGCCTGGTCGGTCACGTCACGCTCCATGCCACATCAGCCCGAGGCGCGGCGTGAGATAGAACGTGAAGAACACGGTGATCCACACCGCGTCGACGAAATGCCAGTAGATCGCCGCGATGCTCACCGGCGCGCTGCGCACCGGCCCGAAGTAGCCGAGAAACGACCAGATGATCACCGCGAGCAGCGCCAGCAGTCCGACGACGACGTGCGCCATGTGAAAGCCCGTGATGACGAAGAACAGCGATCCGTAGGGCCCGGAGCTCAACGTGAAGGTCTTGCTCTCCCACTCGAGCGCCTGGATGCCGACGAAGGCGAGGCCCATGAGGAAGCCGACGACGAGCCCGGTGAGCTGCCGCCGACGCACGCCCTGCCTGGTGCCGCGCTCGCCCCACCAGATGACGGCGCTGCTGGCGAGCAGCAGGATCGTGTTCGGCAGCGAGAGGCGCAGCGACGGCGGAATGCCGTCCGGCGGCCAGGGGCCGCTGTGCGGCTGCACCGCGTAGTAATAGTAGCTGAACAGCAGATAGGCGAAGAGCGCCCCTTCGGTCAGGATCAGGTTGACCGTGCCCCAGTAGCCGTTGGCGAGACTGCCGATGCTGCCGGTCGGTATCGGCCGGCGTTCCAGTGTGACTTCGCTCATGGCCGGTGCTCCGCGGTCCGCTCCAGCCTGTGCCGCGGCCACAGCCACGCCAGCAGCAGCAGGAGGCCGACGGCGGCGCACGCGCCGGCGAGCCACCACAGATGCACCAGCAGTCCGGCGAACAGGATGGCGAGCGCCAGCGCGCAGAGCAACGGCAGGATCGAGTCCTCCGGCATCTTCAGGATGATCTCCGGCTGGGCGTCGAGCGCGGAGGTGGCGACGATCTCCTTGCCTTCGTCGAGCACCATTCCGCGCCCGAGCACGGAGCGATAGTGGCTCGCCTGCAGCCGGTCCTCCCACAGCGGCGAACGGCTGGCGACCGTCGGAATGACGGCGAAGTTGTAGGGCGGCGGCGGCGAGGGGGTCGCCCACTCGAGGCTGTCGGCGTCCCATGGATTGGGGCCGGCGAGGCGCCCGCGCCGCAGGCTCACCATGACGTTGACGATGAGCAGCAGGACCCCGGTCGCGAAGACATAGGAGCCGATCGTGGTGATGAGATTGAGGGTGTCCCAGCCCATGCCGGCCGGATAGGTGTAGACGCGGCGCGGCATGCCGAGCAGGCCGGAGATGTGCATCGGAAAGAAACCGAGATTGAACCCGATGAACATCAGCCAGAAGTTCCACCGTCCCAGACGCTCGTCGAGCAGGCGTCCGGTCATCTTCGGGAACCAGTGATAGATGCCGACGGTGACGGCGAACAGGTTCCAGCCGATCAGCACGTAGTGGATGTGCGCCACGACGAAATAGGTGTCTGTCAACTGCCAGTCGGCCGGCACCGACCCTGTCATGAAACCGCTCACGCCGCCGATCACGAACACCACGACGAATCCGGCGAGGAACAGGAACGACGTGTTGAGCACCGGCCGGCCGGTCCACAGCGTGGCGATCCAGGCGAAGAACGACACTGCGCTCGGAATGGCGATCAGGATCGAGACCGCGCCGAAGAAGGAGAGTGCGAGCGTCGAGAGCCCGGTCGCGAACATGTGGTGCAGCCAGACGCCGAACCCGAGCACCATCGTCAGCACGGTCGCGAGCGCGACCGCCGTATAGCCGACGAGCGGGCGTCGGCACACCACGGGGAGGATCTGCGACACCATGCTGATGGCGGGCAGGACGATCGCGTAGACCCACGGGTGGCCCCACATCCAGAACAGGTGCTGCCACAGCAGCGGCTGGCCGCCGCCGGCGGAATGAAAGAAGTGGGTGCCGAACTGCCGGTCCATCCACAGATAGAAGAACGCGAGCGTGACGGCGGGCATCGCGAAGATGAGGCCGACCGAGATCGTCAGCGTGCCCCAGCTCATGATCGGCAGGCGGTTGATCGACATGCCGGGCGCGCGCCCGCGCAGGATGGTCACGACGAAATTGATGGCGCCGAGCGTCGTCGAGATGCCGAGCAGGATGTTCGAGAGCGCGTAGAAATCGATGTTGGGGCCGGGATTGAACGGCCGTGACGCATAGGGCGTGTAGTTGAACCAGCCGTCGTTGGGCGCCGCGCCGACCGCGAAGCCCGCATAGAGGAAGAGTCCGGAGAACAGGAACACCCAGTAGGTGAAGGCGTTCAGCCGCGGGAACGCCATGTCGCGCGAGCCGATGATCAACGGCTGCAGATAGACGCTGAAGCCGGTGAGCACCGGGAAGGCGTACCAGAGGATCATGGTGATCCCGTGCATGCTGAACAGCTCGTCGTACTGTTCGGGCGAGAGCAGCCGCTGCTCGGGATAGGTGAGCTGCAGACGGAAGATCAGCGCCTCGATTCCCCCGGCGATCAGGAACAGGAACGCCGTGACGATGTAGCGGATGCCGATCTCCTTGTGGTCGACGGTAGAGAGCCAGCCGATGACGCCCGGCTTCGTTTCCCAGAGCGCATGCAGCGAGTGCGCCTCGGTTGAATCATGACCGGCGGCGACAATGTCGGGAACGCGATCGTAGGATGTCGTGCTCACGGCCGTGCTCTCATCGCAGTGTTTCGAGGAAGCGCCGAATGCGCGTCAGTTCCGGGCCGGAAAGGTCGAGCCGCGGCATGAGCGCGCCGGGCTTGACGTGCTGCGGATCGGCGATCCATGCCGACAGGGATCCGATCGTGTTCGGCAGCGCCGCGGCGGCGATCTTCGGGCGGCTCATCAGATGACTGAGATCGGGACCGAGCACCCCCGTCGCCGGCGTGCCGCGGACCGAATGGCAGACGCCGCATTTCGCCACGAACGTGTCGAGGTCGCGCCGCTCGCTGCCGGAGGAGGGCGTGCGCAGCGGCTCGATCTGCCGCGTCCGCCATTTCTCGAAATCCTGCGACGGATCGGCGATGACCTCGAATCCCATGTGGGCGTGCTGCTGCCCGCAGTATTCGGTGCACTGGCCGCGGTAGACGCCGGGCCGGTCGGCCGAGAACCAGGTCGTGTTGGTCTGGCCGGGAATGAGATCGGTCTTGCCGGTCAATGCCGGAATCCAGAACGAATGGATGACGTCCACGGTCTTGAGTCTCACACCGACGGGCTCTCCGACCGGCACGTGAATCTCGTTCGCCGTGCGAAAGGTCTGGTCGGGCGTGGCGCCGAGATAGCGCACCTCCCACCACCACTGGTGGCCGATCACTTCCAGATTGATCTTGGGGTCCCCGCCGGGCGGATCGGAGACGTCGGCCAGCGTGACCACGGTCCAGACCGTGGTGGCAAACAGGACCAGCGTGCTGACCGCGACCCCGATCGTGATCCATCCGGCGCCGCGCCGGAGCGGTTCGAGATCGAGCCGGCCCGGCAGCGCGTCGGCGTGCCACGTGGGCCCGCGAAACGTGCCGGCGAGCACCAGCACGATGCTCATCACGATGACGGCAAGCGAAATGCCGATCAGCCCCCAGGTCAGCGCGTTGATCGGAAATGCGCGCCCGCCGTGCGCCTCGAGATAGCTCAACGGCGTCTGCGCGTGCGCGCGCGCCGCGATCGGCAGGCTGCCGACAAGCGTGATCGCGAACGGAAGCGGCCTTGCGTGCGCGCGCCGGCGGGTGCCCGCGATCGCGTCGGCCGCCCGCGCCGATGCATTGCTGGCAGGCCGCCCGCGGGGCCCGCGAGACCGCGTCGGATGAACGAACAAACGTCGAGCCGGCACGGCCCGAATTCCTTTCGGCCCCCCGGACGGATTCACACTAGGGCTTCTGCCCGCTCTTGAACTTCTGGGTATAGTCCCAAGGCGACGGCGTGCTCTGGAATTCCGCCGGCACCTGCTCGATGTCGGGCGATGTGGCCGAAACCGTCGTGCCCCACTCCTTCTTCTTCGGCTCCTTGCTGATGCTCTTGATGTAGGCGACGAGATCCCAGATCACCTCGTCCGGCAGTATGGATCCCCAGGCGGGCATGCCGTTCGGCCGGCCCTGCGCGATCGTCAGATAGATGTTCTCGGGCGCCGCGCCGTAGACGAAAAACGCGTTGCTCAGCGCCGGCCCCATGCCGCCGGCGCCGTTCGCCGCGTGACAGCCGACGCAGTTGAAGGCGATGAAGTCCCGCATGCCGCGCTGGGCGGCGGCGGAGTCGTTGGCGACGGGATTCTTGACGTCGGGCTCGACCGGTACGGCGCCGGGGATCAACGCGGTGACCGGCACCGACAGGAGCTTGCCGTAGATCTCGCTCGGCGTCGATTCGCTGCCGGCCGGGGGCCTGGTGGGCGTGCCCTGCGCCATCGGCGGTTGAGGCGCCTTGCCCTGATCCGGGCTGGGTTGCGCGAGCGCGCCGACCGTCGCCAGGAGCAGCACTCCCGATGTCGCCGCGCCGATGGCACCCGAGAGCGAAAGCAATCGCACCGGCCGCATGTGCACCTCCTCTAGTTCGCGTCCCCGACAGTGTTGCCGGACGCGCGGCTCGCATCGACGAGCGGCACCCCATAGCTCTCGAGCAGCCGGCGAATGTCCTCGCGCCTTCTTGCGATCACGTCGTCGAGCCGGGCCTTCAACGCGTGGTCCCCCTTTCGCACCCCCATGGCGATGTCGAACGTGAAGGCGATCGGCGCGAATTGCTCCGTGTCGGCGATGGGCCGCACCGTCAGCGGCACCGGCGACTGCCTGGCGAAATAGCCCGCGAGCGGTCCCCACACCGCAGCCACGTCGATCGTGCCGTCCTCGACCGCCTCGATGATGCGGGACGGCGGGCTCGGCTGGCGGTAGTCGCCGTAGATCGAATAGCCCTTGACGTTCTCGACGATGCCCTGGGCGCCGAGCGCGTGGGCGGGCGGCGTGTTGAACCCGTCGTCGCCGATGAGTTGAATGCCGACGGCGAGCGACTTCAAGCGCGGGTCGGTCATCGAGCGGATGTCGAGCGAACGGTCGGAGCGAGACACGAACACGTAGGTCGAGCGGTAGTACGGGCGCGTGGTTGCGACCATGTCGAGCCGGGTCGGAACGCCCATGATGACGTCGCAGTTGCCGGCCTTGAGCGTATTGCGGACGAAGCCGCGCCGCTGTGCCCACCACGTGTAGGTCACGTGCTTGCCGAGATCGGCGGCGACGAGTTCGGCGAGCTTGTTCTCGAATCCGGTGCCGGCACGATCAGAGAACGGCAGGTTGTTCGGATCGGCGCAGACGCGGAATTCATCGGGCGCGGCGTTCGCCGCGCGGGCGGCGGAGAGGCCGCCGATCGACAGGAGCGCGGCGCAGCCGAGCTGCAGGCCGACGCGCGCGAGGCGAACCGGGCCCGCCGCGCGGGGTTCACTGTCCGCCCGCATGTCCCTGCTCCGGCTGTGCGGGTTGCTGCGCGGGCGCTTCGTTCGACGCGGGCGGCGGGGTCTGCGGTTGTTGGTTCTGCAGCGCCGCCGAAGACGCGCCCGGCTTGCCGAGCGAGAACACGAGCAGGGAATTGCCGGCGACGGTGTGCGCCGGCAGATCCTGCATGGCGCCACTGAACCCGAGCGCGCCGTTGCGCACGCGCGGGTCGAGTTCCGCGTTGGCGATCGCGCCCGGCCAGCCGCCGACGCCGGACAGGATCGCCACGTATTGCATGCCGTCGCTTCCCATGTAGGTGACGGGCTGGCCAATGAAGCCGGAGCCGGCGCGGAACTGCCACAGTACCTTGCCGCTCTTGGCGTCCGCGGCTTTGAACATGCGGTCCATCGTGCCGTAGAACGCGACGTCGCCGGCGGTCACCAGCGCGCCGCTCCACACCGGAAACTTCTCCTGGATCGACCACACCTTCCGCCGCTTGACCGGATCCCAGGCCATGAACTCGCCGCGATAGCCGCCGGGGCCGGCGTACATGTCGACGGTCGCGCCGACGTAAGGCGTTCCGGCGATGTAGCCCACTTCCGACGTCTTCCAGTTCATGCACAGGTGCTGATGCGGGACGTAGATCAGCTTGGTACGCGGCGACCAGGCCGAGGGCTGCCAATCCTTGGCACCGGGCGCGGCCGGGCAGACGTCGGTGATCGTCCTGTTCAGCTCCGGCTTCTTGTCGTCGTTCGGAATGATGCGGCCGGTCTTGAGGTCGACACCCTTGGTGGAATTGACGGTGTCATACGGGTCGGCCGAGATCACCTCGCCGGTCTGGCGGTCGATGACGTACATGTAGCCGTTGCGCGCGATATGAACGAGCACCTTGCGGGTGCTGCCGTTGATCGGCAGATCGAGCAGGATGCTCTCGTTGATCTCGTCGTGATCGAAGAGGTCGTGCGGTGTGAGCTGGTAGGCCCATTTGGCGTGCCCGGTGTCGGGGTCGCGGGCGAAGATCACGGTGGTCCAGAGATTGTCGCCGGGGCGCTGATTCTCGTTCCAGGGGCCCGGATTGGCCGTGCCGTAGTAGATGAGGTTCAATTCGGGATCGTATTGGATCCAGCCCCAGACGGTCCCGCCGCCGATCTTCCAGCGGTCGGCCGGCCAGCTCTTCACGCCGAGATCCTTGCCTTGCAGATCCTTGTAGAAAGGCTTGAAATCCGGCCCGATGAGCACATCCGAGTCGGGCCCGGTGGAATAGGCGCGCCAGGCGATGTTTCCGGTGTTCTCGTCGATCGCGGTGAGCCAGCCCCGCACGCCCAGTTCGCCGCCGCTGTTACCGACCAGAACCTTGCCGCGCACCACCAGCGGCGCCATCGTGACGGTCTCGCCCTGGTTGATGTCGCCGAGCTTGGTGTGCCAGAGCTCCTTGCCGGTCCCGGCGTCGAGCGCCACCGTGTAGTCGTCGAGCGTGTTGAGGAAGATCTTGCCGTTGTCGTAGCCGAGCCCGCGATTGACGACGTCGCAGCAGGCGACTCCCTGTGCGGCGGGTTCCGGCTTCGGAGAATAGGACCACTTGAGTTCGCCGCTCGTCGCATCAAGCGCGAACACCTGGTTGGGATGCACACCGGAATAGGGCGCAACGACGTACATCGTGTTGTCGACGATGAGGGGCGCGGCTTCCTGGCCTTTGGCGGCGCCGACCGAGAATGTCCATGCCAGCTTCAACTGACCGACGTTGCTGGCGTTGATCTGGTCGAGCCCGCTGAAACGCGTGTTGGCGTAGTTCTTCGGCGCCATCACCCATTGCTTGTCATCCTGGCTGAGCGCGTTGAGATCGGTCCGCCCGGTCGTCGCAGCGCCCGCCTGATCCTGCGCGGCGGCAAGATGCGGGAGGGGGAGGGCGAACAGCAGGATGCCGGCTGCGAACCTGCCTAATCTGAGGAAAATTTGGAGCTTGAGGGGGACGGGGAGCCGGAAAGAGGAAGAGGACCTCGGAGACGAGGAAGGCGTGCCTGACGACATTGCAGGGTACTCCGGGTGTCGAGTGCGTAACCGGATTGTTGCTGGCTGGTTCCCGTCGGGTGTTGGTTTTTCGCACTGCAAAAAGCTCGAACTTCACGCCGCATGGGTCTTGGTGCCTGCCGGTAGCACGTTGTTTTTCTGCGCGACCGTCCGGCCGGCATCCATCAGCGCGACTGCGTCATCGACCGCGTCATGGTCTGCGGCGCGTTCTCCATCGCCTGTTTCATGACCTGACGGATCTTGCCGACCTCGTCGGCGCTCACCGGACCGAAGTGATTTCCCCAGTTGTTGCGGATGTAGTCGGAAACAGCGGCAATCTGCTCGTCCGAGAGCTTGTCGGCGAAGGCCGGCATCTGTCCGCGGCCGACGAGGATCTGCGCCACCACGTACTGATCAAGCGCCAGCATCGGGTCACCCGACAGCGTCGGTCCGAATCCTCCGGTTCCAAACCCGCCGTGGCAGGCGAAGCACCGGCTCTGATTGTAGACTTCCGCCCCGTTCGGTTTCTGCGCGTCCGCGCCCCACGAGACCGTGGCCGCCGCACCAGAGCCAAGTACTCCCAGCAGGAGGAGAGTCGCGGCGAACGCGCGGCGGGGCGGATTCGGCGTCCCTGGATACATGATCGTCTCCGCTGCGCCGCTCGGCTTGCGAGAGCCGACGGCGCCCCGGTTCGATTCTCTGCTCGACAGTCGACAGTCCAACAGAGGCCACGCGGACTCGGTTCCGGCCGAACGGGTGGGGCGGAAGGCTTTTTCTTTCACCGCGCAGCATTCGGAACGCGGCAAAAGTGCAGCGCCGCCTGGAACTCTTGTCACCCTGCATCGTCATCAGCAAAAGCGGTGCGGGCGCGCGGGGGCAGGCCCGCCCGGCAAAGGAGACCGCCATGCGCGCGCTGCACGTTCAGACCCTTTCAGCATGCGATTTCGCGGGCCGCGCCGCGGCGATCTTCCGCCGAACTCTGGCGGTCCTGACCGCCTGCGGGGCGGCTGCGCTCGGTCTTCTCGCCGGCCTCTCGGCGGCGGCCGCGGCAGACTGTCCGATCAGTCACCAGGACCTGCAAAAGGTCCTCAAGGACAGTGTGCAAGCCGGGGCGAGTCCGACCAACGGCGGTCTCGGAAACCAGGAATGGGGCGCGGTGGTCGATCGCGACGGCCTGATCTGCGCCATCGCATTCAGCGGGAGCAAGCCTGGCGATCAGTGGCCCGGCGGTCGCGCAGTGGCGGCCGAGAAGGCGAATACCGCGAACGCATTCAGTCTCGACACGTTCGCGTTCTCGACAGCCAATCTGTACGCCGGCGCGCAGCCCGGCGGCATGCTGTTCGGCATCGTCGAGTCGAGCCCGCCGTCCGCGAGCCTGCTCGCGCAGGGCAATCCTTCGGATTTCGGAAGCGAAGCGGACCCGCTCGTCGGAAAACGTCTCGGCGGTGTCGTCGTGTTCGGCGGCGGGCTCGCGCTCTACCGTGACAACCACGTCGTCGGCGCGGTCGGGGTCAGCGGCGACACCTCGTGCGCCGACCACAATGTCGCCTGGCGGGTGCGGAACAAGCTCGGCCTCGACAAGGTGCCGAACGGCGTCAGCCCCAACAGGAACGACGAGATCATCTACGACATCGGGAAGGATGGAAAGAGCGCGTCCGGCTACGGCCACCCGCGATGTCATCACCAGGAGGCCGAGATCGCCCAGGCGATCGGCTCGGGCCTTGCGGTGCATTGACGGAGCGGTCTGCCCGGCTTGCGTCCAGGATTCAGACCTGAGTGTTTGGCGCGCCTCGCGGCGGCCGCGATCCATATCATGGTCGCGAGCAGATGCTGCGATCCGTCACGTGCGCCAGTTCGTGGGGACACGTTCGACATGAAGTGAAACAGGACCGCTCCGAACGTCCAGCGCCATGTGTTGTTGAACATCCACGTGTGGCGACGGCGGTCGGGATCACCGACAGAACGAACAGAAAGAACAAGAAAGAACAAGGTCGACCAGAGTCCCTGATCGCAGAACAGCGTGCCCTTGATGAAGAACAGCCGGCAATGCCACAGCGCTCAGATCGCGCGAGGACGGGACTCGTGGTCAGCGCGTTCCACGTCGCTTGCAGCCGGTCGAACGCATAGCCACGCCAGCCGAGCGCCTCGGGCAGCAACGCCCACGGAGCAGATGTCGCGCGACGAGGGGCGAGGAGCGCCTCGTTCGCTGACCCGTTCATCGGGGCGGTGCCAGCGGCCCGGATCGCCCCGATCTGACGAAGGTCAAGGAGCGATCGCTTTCCGGGGAATGCGGGTGCCGTCGGTTCGCCGTCGGGCTGGAACAACGTCGCGGTGATCCGGGTTGCCACAGACACGCTGCAAACACTTGAGATATTGAAATAAATCCATCCGCTGGCGCCCCGCGAGGCCAGCGGGCCGAAGGCCCGTCGGTCGGGGGAACTCGGGTCCATGCAGCCTCCCCGCGTCGTGTTCGACAGTCCTTCGAAGAAGGGCGGATGGAAAATGTCTCACGCGGGATTGTCCGGGCTGTCCCGCTTGCGCGAAATTCCGATGCACGCTACTCGGAAAGCGGTGGGTGACGGCAGCGCCTTGGGAACCGGATGGGTTCCCGACGGGTGCGGCGGATAACGGGAGGGGACAGAATGCGCGAATTCTTTCGCGAGTGGCGAGAGAATTGGACCTTGGTCGATACCATCATGGCGTCGCTGTCAGCGGCGGTGTTCGTCAGCAGCGTGGAACTGACCGTCCTCAAGATCTTCTTCTGAAGCTTCCGAATCCGCGCGCCCGCGCGGTGAATTCGGAGCGGCCGGCATCCATTCGACAGGATTGCGTCTCGGCGGATCGCGCGCCAGCAGTCCGACCGCGTGCGCTCCGTTCATCCGCGACGAGCCTGTGAACGCGTGGGCCTTGGTGCCGCGCGTTGCGGCCTGAAGGGCTTTGACCCCGCCGTCGACTTTCCGTCGAGGCGCGCCTTCCGGCACCGAGGCCAGGCCGCTCCCGCGCCGATTGTGCCGCGCCCCCTGCTGCGCCGCTGGAAGCCAAGCGGGAGCGCCTCGTGAGCCCGGATCCGGCACGTCAGCCGATCGGGTGACGAATTCGTCGCTGCGCCCGGCTATGTCGCGCCCGTCGAACGATGGGGTGCAACCATGCGGGATCAGGCGGCGATCACGGCGCGGGCGGGCGGCAGGTTGGGGCGCAGACCTTCCACATCTTCCTCTGCATTGCGAGCGGCCTCGCGCACTTGAGGCTGTGCGCGTCACGGCACACGCGCGCCGTACGAACGCATCCGACATCGGCCGCTCTCGGCTGAATCTCCGGCGAGCCGATGCGAGCATCGGCGCCTGCCGGTTGAGCCACCTCAATGAAGTGGCCGTTTCGTGCGGCTTCCTCGATGGGTCGGACGGCAGCCGGACGCGGCACCGTTCGGCCCGGCGGCTCCGGTCTAATGCCCACCTCCCAGACCGGGGCCGCCTCACGCCTGCTCCGGAGGCGACCTGTCGTTTCGTCTGCATTCACGGGTCCGCTCCCTCATCGCCGTTCGGCCGGGCTCGCTCGTTGCGTCACGGGTGAGGAAGGCTTTACGTCTTCCTTCTATGATTCCGATTCCCTGACGCACGCGAAGGCGAGACGATGAAAACGTCCGAGTGGCGCGCCGATCGTAATCGGCTGGCGCGTGCCCGGCTCGAGAAGGCGCTGCCGACGGTCTTTCCCGCCCCCGTGCTGCTCCGCGCGCTCGCCCGTCCGCTCGTTCCGCCGACGCCGCGCCTGGCCGTCGACGGCTATTGGCGCGCCCACCCGGTGCGCGCCGACCGTCTGGCGCGCTCGCTCGCGGCGAGAAGCGGGACGCCCGAGGGCTGGACGTGGCGTCTGGGCGGCCCCCGCAAGAGCGGTCTTCCGGCGACCTTCCGGGTTCCGCCCTTGCCCTATCGCGAGCGGGCGTTCGCGCGCGGGCCCGGACATTGTTGCGTGTGCGGCCAGCCGGTCTTTCGCTTCGGCTGGCATGTCGACCTGTGGGACCGCGGTGCCAACCGCAAGGCCGAATGGCACGCAGCCTGCGTGGTCGCCTGGGAATTCTGGAACGCGCCGAGCGATTACGTGCAGGTGCTCAAGCGGCTGCAGAACCGGCGCTGCGCCAGGAGCGGAAAGCGCCTGTGGCGGAGCGCTGAGGTCGACCACCGCACGCCCCTGTTCCGCGTATGGCGCGACTTCCGCACGGCGCCATGGCCCGAGTTGCTGGCGTTCTAGGGCGTGCCCAACCTGCAGGTGATCAATCGCGACGTGCACGCGGAGAAATGCGCCGCCGAGGCGCGATCCCGGCGCAGGCGCCCGGCTGCACCCGAGCCCGAACTGGCCGAGCCGGCGGGCGATTGAAGCATTTTCGTGCGGGGGATCTTGCTTCGCCCCGGCAAATGCGACCCGTTCGGGTCGTTCAGCACCCTCCGATTCCAGCAAATCGGGATGCGCGTCAGGCGCCGCCTCAATTCGCCAGCCCGCCGAGGCTCCTGTCGAGCAGGAATTTCTCCGCCGGCGGGGCGATCTTGAACACCGCGCCGTCCTCCGCCATGTCGACGAGCGCCGCGCGCAGACCCTCGATGTTGACCTCGCCGGTCTTCGAGTAGAATTTTCCGTGCACGAAGTAGTCGTCGTACACGGTCTCGAGGATCGGCATCTCGCGCTTGGTGTATTTGGCCAGGATGCTCAGCGCCTCGCCGCGATTGGCCGGATTCCACAGCCAGGCGTGAGAGCGCTGGATCACCTCAGATACGCGCTTGCCGGCGCCGCCCTTGGCGGCCCAGTCCTTCTTCACGACGTACAGGATGGTCGGATAGTCGCGCATCTCGGCATAGCGCGCGAGCGGCGCCAGGCCCTGGCGGATGGCGACTTCCGCGCTCGGCTGGAACAGCACCGCGGCGCCGATGCCGCCGGCGGCGGATTCGAGCGCGGCGACCTTGGCGGGAGACGTTCCGGCGGTCATGAAATTGTAGGTGTCGCGCGCAATCCCGTTCTTCTCCATCAGCTTCGACGTCAGCCAGACCTCGCTCGTGCGCAGCGAGGAGACGCCGATCAGCTTGCCCTTGAGATCGGCGAGCGACTTCACGCCGCGCGCGCCGGTGAGCACCCAGTCGGAGCGGTTGGTCGGCGCCGACATGGCGGCGAGGATCGTCGCGCCCTGTTCGACCGCCGCCACGAACGTCTCCGGCTGCGACGTTGCGACATGGAAGCCGCCCGACAGCGCCATCTGGATCGACTGCGGCGAGGACTGCAGCGGCAAGATGCTCGCGTCGAATCCCGCTTCCTTGTAGAAGCCCTTGTCCGCGGCCACGAATTGGACCCAGTGGATCGAGTTTCCGAGCACGACGCTGACGTTCAGCGGCTCGGCGGCGCGCAGCAACGCCGGCCGGACGAGGCTGGCAGCGGCGGCCGTGCCGACGAACGCCCTTCGGGTGATTGTCGTCATCGTTTCCTCCTTGGCCTGTTTTGCGCCCGAATCCGAGCGGGCGGATTATTCCGCCAGAATGGCCTGAATGCGGGCGCGGATCGCCTCGCGCTCCTCGTGGCTCGTCTTTGACTTGAGCATCACATCATACGCGATCTTGGCCGGGCGCTTGAGCACCACGATACGGTCGCCGATCTGCAGCGCCTCGTTGATCGAATGGGTGATGAAGACGGCCGTTTTTCCGTTCTCGCGCACCAGGTTGACGAACTCCTCGCGCAGGCGCTGACCGGTCATCTCGTCGAGCGCCGAGAACGGCTCGTCGCACAGGAGGATGCTGGCGTCGGTGGCGAACGCGCGCGCGATGCTCACGCGCTGCCGCATGCCGCCGGAGAGGGCATGCGGATAGTCGTTCTCGTGCCCGCCGAGGCCGAGACGGGTGAGCCAGCGCTGGGCGACGCGGTGGCGCTCCTGGCGCGGCACGTTGAGCATCTCGAGGCCGAGCTCGACGTTGCCGAGCGCGGTGCGCCAGGGCAGCAGGCGGTCGTTCTGAAAGACGATCGCGATCTTGCCGCGCAGCGCCTCGAACTCGCGAAACGGATCACGCCCCTGCACAAGGACCGAGCCCTCGCTCGGCTCGAGCAGGCCGGCGATCATGTTGAACATCGTCGACTTGCCGCAGCCGGTCTTGCCCAGGATCGCCACCATCTCGCCGCGGTTGATGTCGAGCACGAGATTGTCGACCGCCCGGAACGAGGATGCGTCGCGGTCGGAGCGGTCGAACGTCTTCGACACGTGGTCGAGATGGATCTCGACCGGACCCGGAACGGCGGCGTTCACAGTCATAGCTGGCGCTCCGAGACCGCGCGGTAGCGGAACGCGTGGTTCTCGATCAGGGTGATGACTCGCTGCACGATCAGCACGAAGAAGACGAGCTGCAAGGTCCAGGCAAGCGCGCCCGCCATGTCGAAGATCTGCTGCTGCTGCAGGAGCTCGTAGCCGACCCCGCCGGTCGCGCCCACGAGCTCGGCGACGACGACGACACGCGAGGCGTTGCCGAGATTGACCTTCCAGGCGGTGAGAATGTCGGGAAGGATGGACGGCAGGATCATCACCCGGAACATCCGGCGGCGCGACGGACGGAACGAGAGCACCATCTCGAACAGGTCTTTCGAGACGGCGCGCAGCGCCCCGAGCACCTGGAAGGCGAACGCCGGCAGCGCCGTCACCACCATGATGAACAGGATGCGCAGCTCGATGCCGTGAAACCAGATGATGGCGAACACCACCCAGGAGAGCGCCGGGATGCCCTGGAAAAAATTCAGGATCGGCGACAGGAAGGCGTCGACGGCGCGCGAACGGACCATCAGCACGGCGAGCGCCGAGCCGATCAGGAACGCGCCGACCAGGCCGGCGAGAATTCGACCTACGGTGGCAAGCACTTCGGCGAACTGCTTCCAGGTGATCAGGATGTCGATCGTGCGCCACAGCACGTCGACCAGGGAGGGGAAAAGATAACGCGGAAAGCCGAACGAGGCGGCCTGCCAGACGACCGCCAGGAGGACGAACGGGGCCAGCGTCTCGAGCGCGCGCTTGAATTGCCGGCCCATCGCCCGCGAGGTCTGCGGCTCGCTCATGGTCCCGAATGACTCCTCGGCCTATTGGGCCTGATACACCGTGGCCGGGGCCGGGATCTCCGCGAGGAATCCGGTCGCCCGCCCGGCGGCGTAGACGGCGCCGATCTCCTTGCGCAGGTCCGACGCCCAGCGGACGTTGAGCCCGAGCCGATCGTTCGCCCTGATGAGCGCCGTGATCGCGGCCTGGTCCTCGGCCGTGCCCTTGGGCGAGATCAGCTTGGCCGCCTCGTCCGGATGCGCCACGATCCACTCGGCCGCAGCCTTGTAGGTGGCGTAGAGCTTCGGCACCAGGTCGCGGTGCTGCTCGATCCAGGAGATGTGCGCCGCGACACCCAGATACGGAATGTTGGTGCTGCCGGCGAACGTCTTCCAGCGCTTGGCGATTTCGAGATCGAGCGTGCGCAGCCCCGGCTTCTTCGACATCAGCACCGTGTAGGCCGGCTCCCAGAGCTGCACCGCGGAGGCGCGGTCGGCGATCGCGTAGCCGACGAGGCCGGGCGTCGCCGTGTTGAGGACGGAAACCTTCGACAGATCCATGCCTTGCTGGCGGGCGAACCAGTCGAACATCAGGAAGTTCGTGGTTCCGCGCGCGGCGGCGAGATCCTTGCCCTCGAGGTCCTTCACGGTCTTGATCTCGGGGCGGGAGGTGACGACCGCTCCCCAGAAGTCGAACAGGTTGAACAGGTAGGCGACCTTGACGCCGCGCAGGTCGGCCTGGCCGACGGTGAGCAGCGCGGCGCTGCCGCCGACCTGAAATTCGCCCGAGTTGAACTGCGCCGTATAGGCATCGGGCGGGCGCTGCTGGAAATCGATCGACAGCCCGTTCTTCTCGTCAAGCTTGTTGCTGGTGATGACCGGCGGCAGGAACGCGCCGAGCGAGGGCGGGCCGAACACGACGATCGACACCTTGTCGAGCGCGGCGGCCGGGGCGGCGCCGAGCGTGCCGAGCAGTGCGGCAAGAACCGCGAGCCGGCAGAATTTCGAAGTGCTCATGTGGGTCTCCACGAAAGGTCGTTGCGCTGCGTGTATGGCTTCGCCCGCGGTCAGGTCGACGACCCGGGGCGGAACTTGGTCTCGGGCTTCACGCCCTTGCGCCGCTGGCCCTCGCTGATGCGGCCGTTCTCCAGATAGAGGCCTCGGGCGGCGCGCTCGGCCGCCGCGTCCCATTCGGGCAGCCAGTCGCCGAGCGAATAGCCGAACCACGGCGCCTGCGGACGAAGGCGCGGCAGGCCCAATTCCTCCCAGATGCGCCTGGCGCGCTCCATGTAGTCCTTCTTGGGCAGCGCCAGCGGCGGCATGTCGGACTTCATCGTCGCGTCCATGAGGAGCGTCGAATCCTCGTCCACCGCGCTTTCGCGCTTGGGCCCGTGGCCCATGCCGCGATGCGCGATCGTCAGCACGTCCTCGACCGGGTTCATCCGGTAGGCCATCGCCCAGTAGAGCGCATCCGCGTTGTCGGGATCGATGTCCTCGTTGACCGCGATGCAGATCTTGCTGCAGTCGCCCTTGAAGAACGCGGCGCCGTTGAGGGCGCGCCAGACCTCGGTACGCGGCGTCGCGCGGTCGACCACCACCACGGTGAGACGCAGAAGCCCGGTGAGCGGCTCGTGCAGGGCGACGCGCTTCACGCCCTTGATGCCGAGCGTGTCGCGCAGGTGCGCGAGGAACAGCGGCTCGTAGGCGACGCGCTTGATGACGCTCGACTCGCTCGGCGCCACCTGGCTGATGTAGGAGGGGATGACGGGCTTGCGGCGGTGGGTGATCGCCGTCACCCGCATCGGCATGTTGAATTCCTCGAGCGCGACATGGCCGTGCGACTCGCCGAACGGCGCCTCCGGCTCGACGTATTCGGTGTCGATCTCGCCCTCGATCACGACCTCGGATTCCGCCGGCACCAGAAGATCGACGGTGCGGCCGCGCACGACATTGATGGGCGCGCCGGCGAGCCCGCCCGCGACGGTGAATTCGTCGAGGTTGAGCGGCAGCTTCTGCGGGCCCATGAAGGCGACGTAGGGCGGACAGCCGAGCACGATCGCGCACGGCATCGTCTTGTCGCCGCGCCTCTGGTGCGCGAGATAGTGCTGATAGCCGCCGGCGCCGCCGACGCGCGTCGCCATGCGCACGACCAGTCGGTCGGGCGCCTTCAGGGCCGCCCGGTAGGTGCCCATGTTCTGCACGCCGGTCTCGGGGTCGCGCGTGATCACGTTGGTCGCCGTCAGGGTCGGCGCGCGGTCGAAGCCCGGCGTCGAGACCGGGATCGGCAGGCGGTCGAGCCCGCGCCCTTCGCCGCGCAGGGCCTCGCCCGTGTGCACGACCTCCTGGCAGGGAGCCGTCGCGACGACGCGCGGCGGAATCGGATTGGCCAGCGCGTGGTCCCATTTGGCCTGGATCTCGGAGACCGGCGCGCCCATGCCGATGCTGTAGATCCGCCGGTTGGCCGCGATCGCGCCGACCACAACCGGGATGTCGTACTTGCGGCCGCGCCCGTCCACGATGTTGGTGAACAGAAAAGCCTTGCGATCGGCCTCGTCGAGCCCACCGACGAACTGCCAGCGGACCAGCGGATGCATTTCCGAATCCTTGTCGATCTGCCGGTCGACGGTCAGCAGCAGGCCTTCATCCTTGAGCGCCTGGAGGTGCTCGTGGAGATCGCGATACGGACGTTCCGTCTCCCGCTCGGCTTCGATCTGCCCGGTCGTCTGTTCGCTGCCTGTCGTCATCCGCCACTCCCTCGGCCCGATCGTGCGATCGCCGGACATGCGATCACCGGCTTCACTTCAGGAACAATTTCTGCGCCAGTCCGCCGTTGATCGAGGCCGCTTCCGCGGGCGAGCAGCCGGCTGCCGCGACCACCTTCTGCGGCGCCAGATCGCCGATCGGGAACGGCATGTCCGAGCCCATCATGATGCGATCGGCGCCGACCCGGTCGATCAGAAAGCGCAGCACGTTCGGGTCGTGCACAACCGTATCATAGTATAGGCCGGCCAGGCTCTGGTCCGGGTCCGCCAACTTGTCGCGGTCGATCTCGTAATTGCGGCGCAACCGGCCGATCACGTAGGGCAGGGCGGCGCCGCCGATGCCGATCACGATCCTGGCGTTGCGGTATCGCAGCACGTGGCCCGAATAGATGATGCGGCTCACCGCGATGAGCGTGTCGGTGATGCGGCCGACCGCGTTGGCCATGCCGTAGTCATGCACCCGGTTGTCGCCGCTCTCGAACACAGGGTGGACGAACAGCACCGAGCCGAGCTCGTCGGCCGTGCGCCAGAACGGGTCAAGCGCCGGGTCGTCGAGCACGCCGCCGACGCCCTTGGGCTGCGTGCCGATCATGGCGCCCGGAAAGCCGAGCGCGTGCGCCTCGCGCAGCACCTCGGCCGCAAGCGCGCCGTCCTGCAGCGGCACGGTGGCGAGCGGAACGATGCGCGGCTCGGTGGCGGCGATCTGCGCCATGTGAGTGTTGGCAAGCCGCGACCAGCGGGCGCCCTCGGCGGGCGGCAGGTCGTTGCCGAACATGTCGAGCCAGCCGCCGACCACCTGGCGGTCGATGCCCTGCGAATCCATCCATTTCAGCCGGCCGGCGAGATCGGACAGCGGCTTGGAGACCGGACGCGTCGGTTTCGAGCCGGCGAAGGCGAAGCCGATGCTGCCGCCCTCCTCGATGAGGCGCAGCGAGGGAAAGTCGGCGGCCTGCGCCCGGATGGCGTCGAGCAGGCCCGGCGGAACAAAATGCGCGTGGCAGTCGATGATCATCTCAACTCACTTCTTGCTCTGTGCGGCTGCGATCGCGTCGCTGATCGCGGAGATGCGAATCGGAAGCTTGGTGAAGGAAATGCCGAGCGGCCGCACCGCGTCGTTGATCGCGCTCGAAATGGCGGCCGGCGCTCCGAGATAGCCGGATTCGCCCGAGCCCTTCTGGCCGAGCACCGTGAACGGGGAGGGCGTGCAATGATGCACGATCTCGACGTGCGGGACTTCGTGCGAGGAGGGCAGAACGTAGTCCATGAACGTCTGGCTGATCATCTGGCCCTGCTCGTCGTAGGCGAACTCCTCGAGCAGCGCCGCGCCGATGCCATGCGCGATGCCGCCGAGCGTCATGCCCTTGACGATGTGCGGGTTGATGACGGTGCCGCAGTCGTGCCCGATCACGTAGCGCCGCAGCTCGGGCTTGCCGAGTTGCGGATGGATGGCCACGAGCACGACGTGGAACTCGAACGAGTGGCACGGATACATCTGCACGCGGCCGTCGGGCGTCGGCAGCGTGCCGCCGGTCGGCACCTGGTAAACGTGCGTGGCCTCGAGGCCGGGCTCGAACCCCGGCGGAAGCAAATGATAGTTGCGGTGTCCGATGTTGACGAGGTCCATCCATTCGAGGCGTCGGCCGGAGCCGCGATCCGAGATGGCGCCGCCCGCATAGTCGAGCTGGTCCTCGTTCACGCCGAGACGGTGCGCGGCGATCTGCAGGAGCTTGCGTTTGAGTTTGTGGGCGGCATGGAACGCGGCGCCGCCCAGCATGATGGCCATGCGGCTTCCGACCGGCGAATTGCTCGGCAGGCTCGCAAGCGAATCCGGCCGCACGACGCGGATGAGATCCGGATCGATGTCGAGCACCTCGCCGACCACGGTGGCGGCGAGGGTCTCGTGGCCCTGGCCGGAGGACGTCGTATGCACCGTCACCGTGATGTTGCCGAGCCCATCGACGTTGATGCGGCAGGATTCCATCCAGGTCGTCGTGTTGTTCTTCTCGTTGAGCAGCGGCTCGAAGGCCGAGTTTCCGCCGCTCGGCTCGAGGCAGGCGGCGATGCCGATGCCGGCCAGCATTCCGCTCTGGCGCAGGCGGTCGCGCTCGCGCACCAGCGCCGGCCAGTCGACATGCGCCAGCACCTTGTCGACGACGGTGTGATAGTCGCCGCTGTCGTAGCGCGTGCCGCTCGGGATCAGATAGGGAAATTCCTCGCGGCGGATGAAATTGCGCCGCCGCACCTCGATGCGGTCGAGGCCGAGGTCGTTCGCCACCCGGTCGATCGCGGTCTCGATCGCGTAGTTGGTCGGCGATTGCCCGAAGCCGCGCACCGCCTCCTGCACGGCCTTGTTGGTCGTCACCGAGATCGCCTGGTATCGGACGCTCTGGATCCGGTAGGGTCCGACGATGGCGCCGACCGGCTTGCCGAGCTGGAACGGCGCGCGGCCCGCATAGGCTCCGACCGTATCGAGCGCCCGCATCTTCATCGACTTGATGACGCCGTCGGTGTCGTAGGCGACCGACACGTCGAAGATGCGCTCCGGCCCGTGCGCGTCGCCCGCGCGCATGTTCTCGAGGCGGTCCTCGATCAGGCGCACCGGGCGGCCAATCCGGCGGGCGAGATACCCGACGAGAACGCTGTGCTTGATACCGCGTTTGGTGCCGTAGCTGCCGCCGACGTCGACGTCGTAATGCACCCGGACCGCGTTGGCGGGCAGGCGCAGCGCGCGGGCGATCTGGTCGGCGTACTTAGGCATCTGGATCGAGGCCCAGACGTCGAGAATGCCGGTCCAGGGATTCCATTCGGCGAGCACCCCGAACGTCTCGACCGGCACGGTGGAGTTGCGGCCCCAGGTGACGCGGAAACTGAGCTGGCGCGGGCTCTGTGCGAAGTGCTCGTCGACCTCGCCCCACACGAACGTCCTGTCGAGCAGCACGTTCGAGCCGTGATCGGGATGCACCGGCGGGCTGTCGGGTCTGAAAGCGGCCTCGGCATCGAGCACGAACGGCAGCGGATCGTAGTCGACCGCGACGAGCTCGGCGGCGTCCTCGGCGAGCGCCCGGCTGTCGGCGGCGACCGCCGCCACCCATTCGCCGGTGTAGCGCGCCTGGCCCACGGCGAGCGGATAGCGGCGGACCTGCGGGGTATCGAGCCCGTTCATCAGCGGTTCGACGGCGGCCGAAAGTTCTTCTCCGGTGAGCACGCAGTGCACGCCCGGCAGCGCCAACGCGGCCGCGGCGTCGATCGAGACGATGCGTGCCGCCGGATGCGGCGAGGAAACGAGCGCCACATGCAGCATCCCCTCGCGCTTGATGTCGGCGACGAAATTGCCGCGGCCGACCACGAAGCGGCGGTCTTCGCGCACGCGGCGGCCGGTCGAGGCGAACTTGAGTTTCGAAGGCGCGCTCACAGGGTCTGCTCCTGCGCGGGGACGTTGGAGCCGGCAAGCCGGCGTGCGGCCAGCTCGATCGCCTCGATGATCTGCCCGTAGCCGGTGCAGCGGCAGATGTTGCCGGAAATCGCCTCGACGATGTCTGCGCGCGACGGCGTCGGATTGCGCTTGAGCAGCGCGTGCGCGACCAGGATCATGGCGGGCGTGCAATAGCCGCACTGCATGCCGTGCGTCTCACAGAAGGCGTCCTGCAGGACGCTGAGTTCGCCCGGCGCCGGGGCCACCGCCTCGATCGTGGTGATCTCGTAGCCGTCGGCCTGCACCGCGAACATCAGGCAGGAGCGCACCGGCTCGCCATCGAGCAGCACCGTGCAGGCGCCGCAAATGCCGTGCTCGCAGCCGGCGTGCGCGCCGGTCAGTCGGAGTTCCTCGCGCAGGCAGTCGAGCAGGCTCGTGCGCGGCTCCACCTCGACGGTGCGGAGCGAGCCGTTGACGTGAAGCACGACCTTCATGGACGTGCTCCCGTGCGGCCCGCGTCATGGCGGGCCTCGGCGAGGGCGCGCACCGCCAGGGTCTCGGCGGCGCGCCGCCGATATTCGGGGGAGGCGTGCGGATCGGTCATGATTTCAAGCTCGGCGATCGCCATGCGGACGGCGGCGGCGATCGCGTCGTCCGAGAGCGTGCTTCCGACGAGGCTCTGTGCGGCGCCGTCGAGCCGCACCGGGTGGGGCGTCGCCCCGCCGACGCCGATCGCGCAGGCGACGCAGCGGCCGTCGGCATCGAGCGCGACCTGCGCGGCCGCGGCGGCGAGCGCGAAGTCGCTCGCCCGCGAGCTGATCTCGTGAAAGCCGACGCCGAGGCGCGGCTCGCTCCAGACCGGGAATCGCACGGCGGTGATGCAGCTTCCGGAAGACATCGAGGTCATCATCGGTCCGACGAAAAACTCATGTGCCGCGATGGTGCGGGCGCCGTCCGGCGCGAGCACCGTCATTTCGGCGCCCAGCGTGACCGCGACCAGCGGGATTTCCGCCGCCGGGTCGGCGTTGGCGATGGAGCCACCGACGGTGCCGCGGTTGCGGGTTGCGGCGTGGCCGACCCACGGGAGGGCCCTGGCGAGCAGTGGAATCTTCGCCGCCACGACCGGGCTGCGCTCGACCTCCGCCTGCCGGGTGGCCGCCCCGATGACGATCGCGCCATCCTCCGCCCTGATCCCGACAAGCTCGGGAATGCGCGCGATGTCGATGAGAAGCCGCGGCCGGGCGAGCCGCATGGCCATCATGGGCACCAGCGTCTGGCCGCCGGCGATGAGGACCGCCTCTTCGTTGCCGGCGAGAAGCGCGCAGGCCTCCTGCGCCGAGGCGGGCCGAATGTACTCGAAAGGAGCCGGTTTCATGATGTCGAAAACTGTCAAGCCACGTGCGGCACCATCCGCCGCCGCCGGGTCGAAACACAGATAAGCCCGGAAATCAAGCAGATAGGGACTAATACCAAGACACTCCTCGAATCCGCAGGGCACGCCTAGACTTGGCGCATGGACCGGCGCCGCAGGACACGAGATCGTGGCGCCGTGCGCGCACAAGGAAAGGGTTGGGAGGTTGGACATGATCAAGGTTGCCCGGCTTGGCCACGCCACGTTGTCGACGCCCGATATCGACCAGCAGGTCGACTACTACAGCCGCATCCTCGGGCTGAGCGTCATCGAGCGCGGTCGGGATCGGGCGTTCCTCGCCAGCAAGCAGGGCCTGGAGGCGATCGAGCTGGTGCGCGGGGAGCCCGGACACCTGACCCGGCTATCCTTCCAGATCGCGCCCGGGACCGACCTCAACGACGTCGTGCGGCAGCTGCGCGAGAAGGGGATCAAGTGCGAACGCCGCACTGGCATTTCACCCGGCGTGGCCGAGGCCGTCACGCTGGAAGACTGCAAGGGAACGCCGATCGACCTCTATGCCGAATACGCATTCGCCCGCGACGACCGCTCGCCGGGCGCCTTCAACATCCTCAAGCTCGGCCACGTCGCCTACCGGGTGAAGGACGTCCAGCAGGTGGTCCGCTTCTACTGCGACGTGCTCGGCTTCCGGGTCTCGGACTGGCGCGGCGACTTCTTCGTCTTCCTGCGCTGCAACACCGATCACCACACCTTGAACTTCATCATCGACGAAGAGCCGCAGCTCCATCATATCGCTTTCGAAGTGCTCGACTGGCCGGAGATTCACCGGGCGGTCGACTACCTGGCGCACAACAAGATCCACCTCGTATGGGGCCCCGGGCGCCACGTCATCGGCCACAACATCGCGACGTATCACCGCAATTCCGATCTGGTGCGGGTCGAGATCTTCACCGAGATGGACCAGATGAAGGACGAGGCGCTCGGCTACTTCGATCCACGCCCGTGGCACCAGGAATTCCCCCTGCGGCCGAAGATGCACGGCCCGGAGACGCTGCGAAACTACTGGGGATTTGGCTCGGAGCGCGTGATCCGCGGCTATCAGACCAAGGAGATTCCGACCTACGAGCCGGTCAACTCGTAAGGCCCGCGGACGTCCGGGTCGGCGCGCCGTTCAGCTGGCGCGGCTCTCGATCGTCGGATCGAGCACGATCTTGCCGGAGACCTCGCCCGATTCGATCAGGCGGTGGGCCTCGGCCGCATGCGAGAGCGGCATCAGTTTCTCGATGTAGGTCTTGATCTTGCCCTCCGCCGCTGCCGCGAAACATTTCGCCCGGTCGGGCGGATGATAGCCGGGCGTGCCCTTGATGGTGATCTTGTTGTGGTAGAGGTGGGCGAAGTCGATCGTCACCTCCGGACCCCCATGCGCTCCGGCGGTGACGAGCCGACCGCCGCGGCCGAGCGTCTTGAAGGCCGTGGGCAGCACGGCGGGATTGGCGATGTTGTCGTAGAGCACGTCGACACCCTTGCCGCCGGTGATGCGCATCACCGCTTCGTAGATGTCGTGCGTGTTGTAGATGACGCCGGCGTCGGCGCCGAGCTTGAGGCCGAGGGCGACGCGGTCGTCAGAGCCGGCCGCCGCGATCACCTTCGCGCCGACGACGTTCTTGGCGATCTGGATGCCGCTGGTGCCCAGATTGCCTCCGGCCCCCATGATCAGCACCGTCTCGCCGGCGGCGAGCTGCGCGGTGTTGACGAGCAGGTTCCAGGCGGTCGGCGCGTGGCGCATGACGACGGCGGCCTCATGGAACCCGAGACCCGCCGGAATCTCGATGGCGGCGCAGGCCGGGATGGTGACGAGTTCGGCGAAGCCCCCCGGCCGCTTGATCCCCATCATGCCGGTCGGCCCCCGATAGCCGGCGCCGTCCTGACGGCAGGGCTCGAGCGGCATCACGCCGGCGGCGGCGACGCGGTCGCCGACCTTCCAGCGGGTGACGCCGGTGCCGACCGCGTCGACCGTTCCGGCGCAATCCACGCCCGGAATGAGCGGGAGCACCGGCCCGCGCTGCATCTCCCGGCCGGCCCGCAGGCTGACGTCGAGCACCCGGTTGACGGTTGCGGCATGCACCTTGACCCGGATCTCGCCCGGAAGCGGCTCCGGATCGGCGACCTCCTCGCAATTGAGGACATTCGGCGGCCCGAAGTTGCGAAGCACGATGGCCTTCATGCTGCTCCTGCGGCGCTCTGGTGTGCGGATCGATCAATGCCCGCCGGAGCATAGCCCGGGCCCGCGGCGTGGCGGAAGGGCCGGGACATTCGCACCCATCGGGCCGTCGGCGTTGTCGGTCCGCGACGGGATCGACCGCCGGTCCAGGGCATTGGCGCGTGATCCCGCTTTCGCGGATCAGGAGGGTCCGCCGGTGCGCCGGATGGCGACCACCTTCCGATCGGATGTCCCTTCCGGGCGCATTCGCACCGTCACCGGCAGACCTCCGCCCGGGCGCAGCGTGACCCGGTGGAGCGGCCAGACGGCGTGGCCCGGTGCCACCGCGAGGCGGCAGTGGCGCATGAGGGTTGCCAGCACGATGCTTGCCTCCTGCAGGGCGAAGCTCGACCCGATGCAGATTCGTGGACCCGCGCCGAACGGCAAGAAGGCAAAGCGATCGATGCGCTCGCGCGCCGGCGGCAGAAACCGGCCCGGATCGAAGACGTCCGGGTCGTCCCACAACCGGCGATGCCGGTGCACCACGTAGGGCGCGATCACGATCATCATGCCGCGCCTGACGACTGCCGGCCCCAGCCGATCCGGGCCTCGCGCCATGCGGCTGATGGCGACGATGGGCGGATAGAGCCGCATCGCCTCCTCGACCGCCGCGCGGGTCACGACGAGCCGATCAGCGAGCGTCTCGACCGGTCCGGCGGTTTCGCGCTCGATTTCCGCCTCGACCCGGGCGCGCCACACGGGCGACCGGGACAGCAGGTAGAGCGTCCAAGTGAGCGCATTGGCGGTGGTTTCGTGCCCGGCTGCGATGAACGTGAGGATGTTTGCCCGGACTTCCGCCTCGCTCAGCCCTTCGCCCGTCTCGGGATCCTGCGCTTCGAGCAGCAGGGTGAGGATGTCGCGGGGAACGCAGGTCGGACTGTCGGTCAGCCGCCGCCGCATCGCGATGATGTCGTCGATTGCGCCGTCGAAGAACGCGAGCGCCGGCCTCGTCTTGCGGCGCCCGAGGCGGGGGACGACGGCGGGAACGCCGAGCAGGTCGAGCGGGTCGATGCGGCCGATCGTGTCGAAATAGATCGCCATCGCGGCACGAAAATCGTCGGTGTCGCGTCCGATGCCGTCGGAAAAGATCGTGCATCGCAGGACGTCGAGCGTCAGGCGCGTCATCTCGGCGGCGAGGTCGACGACCTGGCCGTTCCGATCGCGCCAGCGCGCGACGAGTTCGTCGGCGGCCCGCTTCATGGCGGGAGCGAACTCGCGCACGATCCTGCGCGCGAACATCGGCGCCAGCGTCCGGCGCTGCACCCGCCATTGCTCGGCCTCGGCCGTCAGCAGGCCGCCGCCGAGGCCCGACGAGAGAATCCGCCGCTGCAGCCAGTCCTTTTGATAGTTGCCGGCATTGTCGAGCAGCACGCGACGAATCGCGGCCGGCTCGCTGACGATGGCGACGCGCGCGAACGCGACGCGCTCGATGACGACGGGTTGCTCGAAGTGCGCCTGCGTCCACGTCTCGAGCGGATTCTTCTGCAGGGCGCGGAGAAGCTGAAAGAGGCCCAGCCGCCGTTCGCGCGGCGGTGGAAAAGGGGGACGCAGGGTATTGGGAGATCCGGCAGAGTGTCGATTCTCTGCAAGCTCAGTTGCCACTGGGCTCATGCTGTTCTGCGGATGTGAACGTCTCAGAAAAAGATCGTCTGGGGCAATTAACTCGAAATTGGCGAAAACGTTCCACGCCTTCACCGCTGCGCGCGCAGCGGCGGGACGGCGAACCGCCGGAAAAATTCGATCAGGATTGCGGCGAGACCGACTACGAGCGCCGGTCGGCGACGAAATGCGCCGCCGCGCGCAGGACGTCGGTATCCTCGCCGAACTCGGCGAGCGCGGCTTCGGCGGTGGCGACGAGCATCGACAGCCGCTTGCGCGCCGCGTCGGGGCCGAGGATCGCCACGAACGTCGCCTTGTTGGCGGCCGCATCCTTGTGCGTCGCCTTGCCGACGACCTCGGGATCGCCCTCGAGATCAAGAAGGTCGTCGGCGATCTGGAACGCTTCGCCGACGGCCGACCCGTATCGTTCGAGCGCGGCGCGCCGGTCGGCGGGGGCCTCGCCAAGAATTGCGCCGGCGGCGCAGCCGAAGCGCAGGAGCGCGCCGGTCTTCATCGCCTGCAGGCTGCGCACCTCTTCGAGGCCGAACGCCGGCGGAGCGCCGGAAAACCGTCCCTCGGCCGCGAGATCGAGCATCTGGCCTCCCGCCATGCCGACGGCCCCGGCGGCCCGCGCCAGGGCGGACACGAGTTCGATGCGCACGTGCGCGCTGGGATGCGTCTGCGGACGCGACAGGATATCGAACGCGAACGTCAGCAGGCTGTCTCCGACCAGAATGGCGGTCGCCTCGTCGAAAGCCTTGTGCACGGTGGGCCGTCCGCGCCGCAGGTCGTCGTTGTCCATGGCCGGCAGGTCATCGTGCACGAGCGAATAGCAATGAATGCACTCGAGCGCCGCGCCCGCCATCAGCGCCCTTTCGCGCGGCACGCCGAAAAGCGCCGCGCTCGCGACGACGAGGAACGGTCGAAAGCGTTTGCCGCCGCCGAGGCTCGCATAACGCATCGCCTCGAGCAGCCGGGGCGGAGCGTCGGCACCGCCGACCGGCCCCGGCTCGAGCAGGCGTCCGAGCAGCGCCTCGGTCTCGTCCGCCACGGCGTTCAATTCTTCCTGAAATCGCGCCGCGGCTTTGCCATTGTCTTTCATCGAAAAGTCCGTACGGGGTGATGACTGGAGGTTCAACGGAGGGTCCTTTAACAGGTTTATCGTTTGGTATGGTGCGATGCTTTCGAACTTCGCGTTTCAACGTGCATTGAGTACCTCGAATGGCCGGCGCCGCCCAGGCGGGCGGGCGGCAGGGGCCGAACAAGGGGCATTTCCCGCATGAACATGGCCATTATGGCCGATATCCTCGCCTGGGCCAGCCTCGCCATCTGGATCTACCTCGCGGCGGGGCGGGGTGCATTTTGGCTCGCAGCCGAACGCGACGATGACGAACCGCCCGCACCGCCTCGCTGGCCGCGGGTGTGCGTGGTGGTGCCGGCGCGCGACGAAGCCGAGTGCATCGCCGCCAGCATCGGTTCGCTGGTTCGCCAGGACTATCCGGGCGATTGGCGGATCATTCTCGTCGACGACAACAGCTCCGACGGCACGGCGAAGATCGCGTTGCGGGCTGCCGTTGAGGCAGGCAGGGCCGAGCGGCTCCATACGGTAGAAGGGTGCCCCTTGCCGGCCGGCTGGACCGGCAAGCTGTGGGCATTGAAGCAGGGCATCGACGCCGCCCTGGCGCACGACAGGCCGCCTGAATATCTGCTGCTGACCGATGCGGACATCGTGCATGCGCCGACCGTTCTCACCCGTCTGGTTGCACGCGCCGGCGCGCGCAATCTCGTGCTTGCGTCTCTGATGGCCAAGCTTCGCTGCGCGAGCCTCGCCGAACGCGGCCACGTCCCGGCGTTCATCTTCTTCTTTCAGATGCTTTATCCTTTCGCATGGGTCAACCGGCCCGATCGCGCGACGGCGGCGGCCGCCGGCGGATGCATGCTGGTTCGCGTCGACGCCCTCACGAAGGCCGGCGGGATCGCGGTGATCCGCAACGCTCTGATCGACGACTGCGCGCTTGCGCGGGCTCTCAAGGCGCAGGGCCGCATCTGGCTGGGCTTGACCGAACGGGTTCGAAGTGTTCGACCCTATCCGGGATTCAAGGATGTCGGTTCGATGATCTCGCGCTCGGCCTATGCCCAGTTGAACTATTCGCCGCTTGCGCTGGCGGCGACGACGCTTGGCATGGGCCTGACCTATCTGGCGCCGCCGCTGCTCGCCGTGTTCGCCACGGGTTCGGCGCGGCTTGCGGCAATTCTGTCGTGGATCGCGATGGCCGTCCTGTTTCAGCCGACGCTGAGGTTCTACCGGCTGTCGGCCCTGTGGGGGATCGCGCTTCCGGCGGTGGCCTTGTCCTACATGGTCTTCACACTCGATTCCGCCCTTCAGTACGCGCGCGGCCGCGGCGGGCTGTGGAAGGGACGGGCACAGGCGGCGGGATCAGCATGACCAATCCGGCCGACTGGCGTTCGGGCAAGTCCCATCGGGACGAGAACTTTCCGGTCGCCTCGCACCTCGTGCGCGCGCGCCATCGGCCGGCCATCCTGGCGTTCTACAACTTCGTGCGCACCGCCGACGACATCGCCGACCACGCGACGCTCGCGGCCGATGAGAAGCTCGCGTTGCTCCACCGCATGGATTGCGCGCTCGTGGGCGAGCGGGACGATGTCGCCGAGGCCGTCGCGTTGCGCTCGGTGCTGCGCGAGCGAAATCTCTCGGCCCAGCACGCGCGCGACCTGCTCCAGGCGTTTCGCATGGACGTGACGAAGCTGCGCTACGACGACTGGGCCGATCTCATGAACTACTGCCGCTATTCGGCGATGCCGGTCGGACGATTCGTGCTCGACGTGCACGGCGAGGACGAGGCGACGTGGGCGGCCAACGATCCGCTGTGCGCCGCCCTCCAGGTCATCAACCACCTGCAGGACTGCGGCGCCGACTATCGCCGCCTCGATCGCGTGTACGTGCCGCTCGATGCGCTCGCCGCCGCGGGTGCGAGCGTCGAGGAGCTGGGACGGGAGCGCGCGTCGCCGGCGCTGCGGGCGTGCCTGCAGGGGCTTGCGGCGCGCACGCGCGCCTTGCTGGGCGAGAGTCTCTCCCTGCCGGTCGCAACCAGAGATTTCCGCCTGTCGATGGAAATCGCCGTCATCCAGTCGGCGGCGCGGCGCCTGCTCGATCTCCTCGAGACGCGCGATCCGCTCAGCGAACGCGTGCATCTCGGCGGCGCGGGCTTTCTCGCCGCCGGGTTCGCGGGCGTGCTCGGCAACCTCCTTCGCCGGATGGCGGCGCCGGTCGGGCGTGCGACGCGGGGGGCACGAGCAGCAAAATGACCGCGCAATTCACGGAAACGACGGCTCAGCGGGCCGCCGGAAGCTCGTTCTATACGGCGATGCGCATCCTGCCGCGCCCGCAACGCGAGGGCATGTTCGAGGTCTACAGTTTCTGCCGCAGCGTCGACGACATCGCCGACACCGAAGGGCCGCGTGAACCGCGTCTTGCCGAGCTCGAAGGCTGGCGAAGCGACGTGAACGCGCTCTACGACGGCCGTCCGGCCGCGCACCTCGCCGGGCTGGCGCGAACCGTGCGCAGGTTCGGCCTCGCGCGGGAGGATTTCCTCGCCATCATCGACGGCGTGGAAATGGACGTGCGCGAGGACATCCGCGCGCCCGCGCTTGCGACCCTCGACCTCTATTGCGATCGCGTGGCAAGCGCGGTCGGGCGCTTGTCGGTGCGGGTGTTCGGGATGGAGCGGGATGCGGGCCTGCGGCTCGCGCACCACCTCGGCCGCGCCTTGCAGCTCACGAACATCCTGCGCGATCTCGACAAAGACGCCGCAATGGGTCGCCTCTATCTGCCGCAGGAGGCGCTGCGCGCCGCCGGAATCGACGGCAGCGATCCGCAGATGGTCCTTGCCCATCCCAACATCGGCGCTGCGTGCGAGGTCGTGGTGGCGAGGGCGCGCGAGCACTTCGCCGCGTCCGATCGGATCATGGCAGATGCTCCGCGCCGGACGGTGCGCGCGGCGCGCATCATGGGCGAGGCCTATCGGACGATCCTCGACGGATTGATCCGACGCGGGTGGCGGCCGCCGCGCAGGCCGGTGCGGATCGGGCGCTGGCGCCTCATCGCCACAGTGCTGCGTTTCGGACTGCTGTGATGGCCGGCGTCGTTCACGTCATCGGGGCGGGCCTCGCCGGCCTCTCGGCGGCGGTGCGTCTCGCCGGTGCGGGCCGCAGGGTGGTCGTGCACGAGGCCGCCAATATCGCCGGCGGGCGCTGCCGCTCCTATCCGGATCCGGCGCTCGACATGGTGATCGACAACGGCAATCACCTGCTGCTGTCGGGCAATGACGCGGCGCTCGCCTATGCGGCCGCGATCGGCGCAAGCGATCGGCTCGTCGGTCCCTCGAAGGCAGAGTTCTTCTTCTGCGATCTCGCGTCCGGCGAGCGCTGGACCCTGCGGCTCGACGACGGGCGCATTCCGTGGTGGGTCGCCGATCGAAAGCGCCGGGTTCCGGGCACGCGCGTCGGCGAATATCTGCGGCTCGCCCGGCTCCTCTGGGTCGGGTCGGACGCGCCGATCGGCGACGTCATCATCTGCGACGGCCCGCTCTACGATCGCCTGCTGCAGCCGTTCCTGCGGGCGGCCCTCAACGTGTCGCCGCCGCTCGGCTCGGCGAGGCTCGCCTCGGCGGTCGTCCGTGCGACGTTCGCGGCAGGCGGCAGGGCGTGCCGGCCGCTCGTCGCCCGTGACGGCCTCGCCCATGCGCTGATCGACCCGGCCATCGCGTATCTGCGCGAACGCGGAGTCGACGTCCGTTTCGGCCGCCGGCTGCAGGGGATCGTCGGTCCGGGCGATCGCGTGCAGGCGCTCGCGTTCGGCGACGACAAGATCGCGCTCGGGGCCGGCGATGGCGTCATCCTCGCCGTTCCGCCCCTTGTCGCTGCCGCGCTTGTTTCCGGTCTGCGGGTGCCGACCGAGTTCCGCGCGATCGTCAACGCGCATTTCCGGATCGCGCCTGCGCCGGGTCAGCCGCCGATCGTCGGGGTTCTCAACGCGACGACCGAGTGGATCTTCGCCTTTCCGGGGCGCGTGTCGGTCACTGTCAGTGCCGCCGATCACCTGCTCGACGTCGCGCGCGAAGAGCTCGCGCGCACCATCTGGAACGAAGTGGCGGCGGTCGCGGGTCTGCCTGCCGAATTGCCGCCGTGGCAGATCGTGCGTGAGCGTCGCGCCACATTCGCGGCCACGCCGGTCCAGGAGGCCAAACGTCCGGGTGCGCAAACCCGCTGGCGCAATCTGCTTCTGGCGGGCGACTGGACCGCGACCGGCCTGCCGGCGACGATCGAAGGGGCGATCCGCTCGGGCAACAGGGCGGCGGACCTTGTGGCTGCCGCATGATTGGTGAATACATGCGCGCAACGTCATTCGACACGAGGGCATCGACCATGGAGGCGATCCGCGCTCCCGCGCTCGAAGAACGCATTCGCTCCGCCACCGACGCGCTCTTGGCGACCCAGCGTCCGGACGGCCACTGGATATTCGAACTCGAAGCGGACGCGACCATTCCCGCCGAATACGTGCTGCTGCGCCATTTTCGGGCTGAGCCGGTCGACGCCGCGCTCGAGGCCAAGATCGGCCGCTACCTTCGCCGCATCCAGGGCGGACACGGCGGATGGCCGCTGTTCCACGGCGGTGCCTTCGACATGAGCGCGAGCGTGAAGGCCTACTTTGCGCTCAAGATGATCGGCGATCCGGTCGATGCCGATCACATGCGCCGTGCGCGCGAGGCAATCCGGTCGCGCGGGGGCGCCGCCCATTCGAACGTGTTCACGCGCATCCTGCTCGCGCTCTACGGCGTGCTTCCCTGGCGCAGCGTGCCGGTGATGCCGGTCGAGATCATGCTGCTGCCGGAGTGGTTTCCGTTCCACCTCTCGAAGATCTCCTACTGGGGGCGCACGGTCCTGGTGCCGCTGCTCGTCCTGCAGGCGCTCAAGCCGAAGGCGCGCAACCCGCGCGGCGTCACGATCGACGAGCTCTTCCTTGAGGATCCTTCGACGGTCGGTCCGGCCCCCAAGGCGCCGCACCAGAAATGGTCGTGGTTCCTGTTCTTCCATGTCGTCGACATCCTCCTGCGCTGGCTCGAGCGGTTCTTTCCCAAGCGGTCGCGGCAGCGCGCCATCGATCGTGCGGTTGCATTCGTCACCGAACGTCTCAACGGCGAGGACGGCCTCGGAGCCATTTTTCCGGCGATGGCCAACAGCGTGCTGATGTTCGACGTGCTCGGCTATCCGAACGACCATCCGCACGTGAAGCTCGCGCGCACCTCGATCGAGAAACTGCTGGTGATCAAGGAAGACGAAGCCTATTGCCAGCCGTGCGTGTCGCCGGTGTGGGACACCTCGCTCGCCTGTCATGCACTGCTCGAGGTCGGCGACGAACGCGCGCTCGAGCAGGCGGGGCGCGGGCTCGACTGGCTCGTGTCGAAACAGGTGCTTGACGTCGCGGGCGACTGGTCGGTGCGGCGCCCCGATCTGCGCCCGGGCGGCTGGGCCTTCCAGTATGCCAATCCGCACTATCCGGACCTCGACGACACCGCGGTCGTGGTGATGGCGCTCGATCGCGCCCGCGCGCGCGACGGCCGGCGCGACTTCGACGCGGCCATCGCCCGCGGCCGTGAATGGATCGCCGGCATGCAGAGCAGCAACGGCGCGTGGGCGGCCTTCGACGTCGACAACACCTACGACTATCTCAACAACATCCCGTTTGCCGATCACGGCGCGCTGCTCGACCCGCCGACCGAGGACGTCAGTGCGCGCTGCCTGTCTATGCTGGCGCAGCTCGGTGGGACAGCGACGCAGGAGCCGATCCTCGCGCGTGCCATCGACTATCTGCGCGGCGCGCAGATGCCGGACGGCTCCTGGTACGGCCGTTGGGGGGTGAACTACATCTACGGCACCTGGTCGGTGCTGTGCGCGCTCAACGCGGCGGGAGTCGACCCGGGCGCCCCGGAGATCCGCAAGGCGGTCGACTGGCTGGTCTCGATCCAGAACCCCGACGGCGGCTGGGGCGAGGGCGGGGAGAGCTACCGGCTCGACTACGCCGGCTACCAGGCGGCGCCGAGCACGGCATCCCAGACGGCGTGGGCCGTTCTCGGCCTGATGGCGGCCGGTGACCTCGACCATCCGGCGGTGGAGAAGGGCATCGCCTTTCTCGTCCGCACGCAGCGGCCCAACGGGCTGTGGGACGAGGAGGAATTCACCGGCACCGGATTCCCGCGGGTGTTCTACCTGCGCTACCACGGGTACCGGAAGTTCTTCCCGCTCTGGGCGCTCGCGCGCTACCGCAACCTCAAGACCGCCAACGCGCGCAGGGTGCGCTTCGGCATGTAGCGGCCGAACGGCCGGCCTATTCGGCCGCGCTGAGCTCGGCGCGCGTCTCGTTGGCACGGATCTCCGAGAGCTTCATCTCGACCTGCTGCGAAAAGACGTACTGGGCCGGCCGCTGGCGATCGAGCGGGATCTCCGGCGCCATCGGGCCCTCGGTCCTCACGCCGCGCACGGCGGTTGCCAGCGCCTGCAGCGGATGTGCGAAGGTGGCGGCGACGGCGGTCGGCTCGTAGCCGCAATGCGCCATGCAGTTCGCGCACTTCTCGTAGCGGCCGGTGCCGTAGGCGTCCCAGTCGGTCGTCTCCATGAGCTCCTTGAACGTCTTCGCGTAGCCCTCGCCGAGCAGATAGCAGGGTCTCTGCCAGCCGAAGATGTTGCGCGTCGGCATGCCCCACGGGGTGCAATGGAAGCTCTGGTTGCCGGCGAGGAAATCGAGGAACAGGCCGGAATGCATGAGCTGCCAGTTCTTGCCCTTTCCGAGGGCGAAGACGCGGCGAAACAGCTCCTTGGTCTTGCGGCGGCTGAGAAAATGCTCCTGGTCGGGAGCGCGCTCGTAGGCGTAGCCGGGCGAAATGGAGACGCCGACGCCGAGTTCACGCGTGAAATCGAGGAACGCCGCGATGTCCTCGGCCGAGTGGCCGTCGAAGATCGTGGCGTTGACGTTGACCGAGAAGCCGCGCGCCTTCGCCGCCCTGATGGCGGAGACGGCGCGGTCGAATACGCCCTTCTGTGACACCGACTTGTCGTGATGTTCGCGCAGCCCGTCGAGATGCACCGAAAAGAACAAATAGGGCGAGGGCTCGAACAGATGCAGCTTCTTCTCCAGCAGCAGCGCGTTCGTGCACAAGGAGACGAACTTCTTGCGCGCGACGATGCCCTTCACGATTTCGGCGATCTCCTTGTGGATCAGCGGCTCGCCGCCCGGGATCGCGACCATTGGCGCGCCGCACTCGTCGACCGCGTCGAGGCACTCCTTGACCGACAGGCGCCGGTTGAGGATCGGATCGGGATAGTCGATCTTGCCGCAGCCGGCGCATGCGAGGTTGCAGCGGAACAACGGCTCCAGCATGAGAACCAGAGGATAGCGCTTGCGCCCCATCAGCTTCTGCTTGAGCAGATAGGCGCCAATTCGCATTTCCTTGAAAAACGGAATTGCCATTCCTGCGACTTTCCTGTGGAGACTACGAAACGGCGGTGTTGTCGATCAATTCTGGCGGTAGGCGGAATTCGATCTTCTCTTCGAGGCCGGGCAAGACGGACAGTTCGACCGGTCCGAGGCGGCGCAGCGCGGCAATGACCTCCTCGACGAGCACTTCCGGCGCGGATGCGCCTGCGGTGATGCCGACGGTTTCCACGCCCCGAACCCACTCCGGATCTAGTTCGCTTCCGTCGGCGATCAAGTAGCTCGGCACTCCGGCTTCGCTGCCGATCTCCCGCAGGCGATTGGAATTGGAACTGTTGCTGGCACCAACAACCAGAATGACGTCCACAAGTCTACTCAAATCCCTTACCGCCGATTGGCGATTCTGCGTCGCATAGCAGATATCGCGCGTCTCCGGACCGACGATGTCCGCAAACCGGCGCTGCAGGGCAGCGATGATTCCCTGCGTGTCGTCGACGCTCAGCGTCGTCTGGGTGACGTAGGCGACCGGATGATCGGCCGGAATGTCGAGCGCCTCGACGTCGGCCTCGTTTTGGACGAGAACGACCGGTCCCGAAATCTGCCCCAGTGTCCCCTCGACCTCCGGGTGCCCGGCGTGTCCGATGAGAATGAGCGTCCGTCCCTGCGCCACGTAGCGGTTGCCCTGGCGATGCACCTTGGTGACGAGCGGACACGTCGCGTTCAACGCCGGCAGATTGCGGGCGGCCGCTTCCTCTTCGACGCTCTTGGGCACGCCGTGGGCGCTGAAGATGGTGATGGCGCCCGCCGGGATCTCCGACAGATTTTCCACGAAGCGAGCCCCTTTCGCCCTCAGGCTCTGGACCACGTGCTTATTGTGCACGATTTCGTGCCTGACATAAACCGGCGGTCCGTACTTTCGCAACGCGCGTTCGACGATCTCGATGGCGCGCACGACGCCGGCGCAAAATCCACGAGGCTGTGCCAAAATCACTTTCATGTGTATTCGCTCGATTACGGGAGAGCCGCGCAAGCCGAGCTTGCGAAGATGACTCGGCCCCCGGGCTGGTTCAAGCAATCATGGTTTTGCGGCGTCTGAACGACGTCGGTCTCGACGCGCATTCCCTGGCGTCCGCAAGCCTGCCTGCGAATTTCCCGCGCGGGCTGAAGCGGCACCCGTGCGGTCGTTTGCTCTGGCGGTTCGCTGAACCCATCTGATCGGAGCGCCCGGCGCGGGTTCCGCGGGTCCCGACGGGATGCGGGGCGGGGCGAGGACTGTCATCATCGGACCATCTTTCTGGTTAGCAGTCCCGCCGGGGCGGGAAACGGACGCGCTGCCAACGACGTTTCGCACGCGAGGGCCCGAGAAGAGGGACGAAATCGACCGGCGCTCCTTGCGGATGATCCTGATGAATAGGACATCGGATGCGACTTCAATGCATTAAACACACAACGCATTGACTCGCCGTTGGTTCGATCTCTACCAACGCCCTCGTCCCTGACCGAAAGCAAGCCCATGATCAATGCGAGCATCAAGAAACTCGTTCACATTTCCATGCAGTATGCATGGCAAGTGATTGTAATTGCATTGATTTTGTCTGCGGTCTGCGGCGTCTACACGGTTCGCAACTTTGCCATCAGCACCGACATCAACAAGCTCATTTCCGACCGGCTGCCCTGGCGGCAGCGCGAGATCGCCTATGACGCGGCGTTTCCGCAGCGTTTCCAGACGATTCTTGCGGTGGTGGACGCCCCGACATCCGAATTCGCCAGCCAGGCGAGCGCCGCCCTCGTGCAGGCTCTCTCGGGCCGTTCGGATCTGTTTCGCAACGTGCGTGAAACCACCGGGGGTGCCTTTTTCAGCCGGAACGCGCTGCTCTTTCTGCCGACCGAGGAAGTCGCCCGCTATACGCGCGAGCTCACCGACGCGGAGCCGCTGATCCAGGTGCTGGCCAGCGACCCGAGCCTGCGAGGGATGACGCAGGCGTTGTCCTTCGTCCTGACCGGGATGCAAACGGGCCAGTTTTCGCTCGACGACGCCGTGCGCCCGTTCGACCGGTTCAGTGGTACCTTGGAGGACGTGCTGGCGGGCCGGCCCGCCACGTTTTCCTGGCGGGAGATGGTGAGTGGGCGCCCGGCCGAGCCGAGCGATCTGCGCCGCTTCGTCGAGATTTTCCCGGTACTGAATTACTCGGCGCTCGAGCCCGGCAAGGCCGCGACCGACGCGATCCGCAAGGCGGCCGCCGATCTTCAGCTCGGCACCAGGTATTTCGCCCGCGTGCGCCTGACCGGTCCGGTGCCGATCGCCGACGAGGAGTTCGCCACGGTCCAGCACGGGGCGGTGCTCAACGGCATAGCGACCGTGCTGATCGTGCTGGGCATCCTGTGGCTCGCGCTGCGTTCGGGACGGATCATCGTCGCGGTCTTCATCACGCTCGCCATGGGGCTTGCGATGACGGCGGCCGCCGGCCTGCTGATGGTCGGAGCGCTCAATCTGATCTCGATCGCGTTCGCGGTGCTGTTCGTCGGCATCGGCGTCGATTTCGCGATCCAGTTCAGCGTGCGCTACCGTGCCGAGCGCTACGAGAACGACGATCTGCGGCTGGCGCTGGAAAACGCCGCCGAGCACGTCGGTGCGCCGCTGACGCTCGCGGCCGCGGCGACGGCCGCCGGATTCCTGTCGTTCCTGCCGACTGTCTACCGTGGCGTGTCCGAACTCGGCCAGATCGCCGGTGCCGGCATGATCATCGCCTTTGTGATGAGCGTGACGGTCCTGCCGGCGCTGCTGCGGCTTCTCAATCCGCCCGGCGAGAAGGAGCCGCTCGGTTTTTCTTTCCTGTCGCCGGTCGATCGGTTTACCGAGCGCCACCGCATGGCGATCCTGATCGGCACGGCCGTGGTGGTGGTGGCCGGGCTGCCGCTGCTCTATTTCCTGCAATTCGACTTCAACCCGATCCACCTGCGCAATCCGAAGGTGGAATCGATCGCGACCTATCTCGACCTGCGCACCGACCCGGCCGTCGGCGCCAATTCGATCGACGTCCTGGCGCCCTCGCTCGACGCCGCGCGGACGGAAGGGACGCGCCTTGCCAAGCTGCCGCAGGTCTCCCGCGTCATGACGCTTGCGAGCTTCGTGCCCCAGGACCAGGACAAGAAGCTTCCGCTCATCCAGGCGGCCGCGAAAGAACTCGGGCCGGACCTCGAGGCGGCGGCCGACCCGGCTCCGACGGACGCAGAAAACGTCGCCGCGCTCAGGGCGGGGGCCGAGGACCTGTTGAAGGCGGCCGGCGACAAGACCGGCGCGGGAGCGGAGTCCGCCCGGCGACTGGCGGCGGCGCTGTCGCAGCTTGCCAAGTCCGATGAGGCCACCCGCCGGCGCGCCGAATCCGTCCTCGTGTCGCCGCTCAAGGTCTCGCTGCAGGGGCTGCAGGCTTCGCTGCAGGCCGAGCCCGTCAGCCTGCAATCGCTGCCGCCGGAAATCACCGGCGAGTGGATGACACGGGACGGACGCGCGCGTCTCGAGGTGTTCCCGAGCGGGGACCCGAACAACAACGAGACGATCCGGGCGTTCGCGCGCGCCGTGCGGGCTGTGCAGCCGGACGCGACCGGCGGTCCGATCTCGATCCTCGAATCGGGCGACACGATCGTGAGGGCCTTCGCCGAAGCCGGCATGTGGGCACTGGGTTCGATCGCGGTGCTGCTCTGGCTCACGCTAAGGCGGATCACCGACGTGCTGTTGACGATCATTCCGCTGCTGGTCGCCGGCGTGGTGACGCTCGAAGTCTGCGTGCTGATCGGACTGCCGCTCAACTTCGCCAACATCATCGCGCTGCCGCTGCTGCTCGGCATCGGCGTCGCGTTCAAGATCTACTACATCATGGCGTGGCGATCCGGTCAGACCAGCCTGCTGCAGTCGAGCCTGACCCGCGCGGTGCTGTTCAGCGCGCTGACCACGGCGACGGCCTTCGGCAGCCTGTGGCTGTCGGATCACCCCGGCACGTCCAGCATGGGAAAGCTGCTGGCGATCTCGCTGATGTGCACGCTCGCGGCCGCGGTCCTGTTCCAGCCGATCCTAATGGGGCCGCCCCGGGCGGTCGACGACGCTTGAACACACGTCGACCGGCGGCTTGGTCGGGGTCTGGGCGGGCCGGCCGGCGCCGCTCGTGCCCCGAGAGGGGGCCGCGCCCCGTTGCGTACCGTCGAGCGTTCGCCCCGGCGCAGCGGGAGGCTGCGGCGCCTGGGATGTCTGCGGCGGTTGCGTCGTGACCCGGGTCCAGTCTTCCCCGCCGCACAGGAAGCCGAGCACGCAGCCTTCGATGTGGAGCGTGTTCGGACCGAGCAGGCTGATGGAGGCCGAATAGGTGCGCCCGTCCTCGGCGTTGTAGACCTCGCCCTCCCACCGGTTCGGCTCGGTGGGGGTCATGTGGAGCAGGATCGGCATGCCGAGGGTCGGACGGTTGCGTTTGGCCGGATCGGGATTCTGAGTATCGCGGCCGCCGGCTCGCTCCTCCCACGAGATCGCCCCCCACAGGGCTCCACCGCAATTGTCGATGCGCACGTGCGCGTGCCCGTTGGCGACGGCCCAGTCCCCGATCGGCTCATCGACGGCCGCCGCAGGGGACGCCACCAGCGCAAGTCCGCAAGCAAGGACAAATCGGCGCATCGGTTTCGCACCTCTTGCGGGACAATTCGCCCTGTCCCGGCTTGGTTGCACGGGCTCGGGGCGGGTTCCATCGGGCATGCTGTCAGGGGGTGTCCGATACCACACAAGCACGCAGGCGAACGGATTTCTATCAGCTAGTGCCGGACTTTATGACTGAATTGCGCCGGAACGCTTCAACCCTCGGTGCTCCCCCCGACCGGGCGCCGTGCCGCTCGGCGCCTCGCCACCCGCTTCAAGGCGCCTCGACGGGCGCGGCCGGTTCGAGTTCAGGAAGGGTCCGACCAGCGCGCCCGACTGCGCGTTCCGCCGAGGCGATCGTGTTGACGAGAAGCATGGTGACGGTCATGGGTCCCACCCCGCCCGGCACCGGCGTGATGTAGGAGGCCTTCTGGCGGACGCCCTCGAAATCGACGTCTCCGACCAGCCGGCCGTTGGGCAGGCGATTGATGCCGACGTCGATCACGACCGCGCCGGTCCGCACCATCTGCGGCAGGATGAGGTTGGGATGACCGGCGGCGACGACGAGGATATCCGCCAGGATCGTGAACTGGGCGAGATCCCGCGTCTTGGCGTGGCAGATGCAAACGGTCGCCTCGCGCTGCATCAGCATCAGCGCCATCGGCTTGCCGACGATGTTGCTGGCGCCGACCACCACGACGTTCTTCCCCTCGAGCGCAATCGATTCGTGCTCGAGCAGCTTGACGACCCCGTAGGGCGTGCAGGGCGGAAACACCGTGTCGCCCACCACCAGCCCGCCCACGTTGTAGAGATGGAAGCCGTCGACGTCCTTGTCGGCCGAGATGGTCCTGAGCACGCGCGCGATGCTGAAATGCGGCGGGAGCGGCAACTGCACGAGGATGCCGTGGACCTCGGGATTGCGGTTGAGCTGCTCGATTCGGGCGATCACCTCATCCGGATCCACGTCGGCGGGAAAGTCGTAGCGGAATGACCGGATGCCGATATCGGCACAGGCGCGCATCTTGTTGCGCACGTAGACGGCGGAGGCCGGATCGTTGCCGACCAGGATCACGGCCAGTCCCGGCGTGATGCCGGCTTCGCCCAGCAGCGCGCGGACGCGCTCCTTGCAGCCTGCGCGGATCTGTGCGGCGATGGCGACGCCATCGATGATTTTCGCGGCCAACGAGGGTCCTCTTGCGAGCGTTGTGCTCGGCGAGGTCTAACGCGCCGGACGCCCCCGCAGCAAGCCGACAATGCATCGGGCGAGCGGACGCGGCATGGCTTTTCCCGGGAGCGGAACGCCTGCCCGTGTTTGCAGGCCGCGCGATGGGCCGTCCAGGGCGCGGCCCGCGGGGGCCG
>CAZIGW010000304.1:0-12513 GCA_964538565.1 uncultured Hyphomicrobiales bacterium
CGCCAAGTTTCGCGCCCTGAGGAAACTCTGGGCGCGCGTCGAAACCGCCTGCGGGCTCGAGCCCGCGCCTGCGTTCGTCTCGGCGCAGACGGCGTGGCGCACGATGACGCGGCGCGATCCGCACGTGAACATCCTGCGCGCCACGATGGCGGCCTTCGCCGCCGGGCTGGGCGGGGCGAACGCCGTGACCGTGCTGCCCTTCACCGCCGCGCTCGGTCTGCCCGACGGTTTTGCGCGGCGCCTTGCCCGCAATACCCAACTCGTGCTGCTGCACGAATCGAATCTCGCCAAGGTGAGCGATCCGGCCGCCGGTTCCGGCGCCATCGAGAACCTGACCAGCGACCTGTGTGGTGCCGCCTGGACGTTCCTGCAGGAGATCGAGAGGGCGGGCGGCGTGTGGGCGGCGCTCGAACAGGACCTCATCCAATCGCGCGCCGCGGATGCACGGGAGGCGCGCGAGCGCGCCGTGGCGCACCGCAAGGAGGTGCTGACCGGCACCAGCGACTTTCCCGATATCAACGAGGCGCCGGTTGCCGTGCTCGACGTCGGCGCGGTCGGCACGCCCCCTGTCGGGACCCCCTCCGTCACATTCACGCCGCTGCCGCGCCGGCGCCTCGCCGAGCCGTTCGAGCGGCTGCGCGATGCGTCCGACCGCGCGCTTGCGGCCACGGGCTCGCGTCCCCGGATCTTTCTCGCCAATCTCGGGCCGCTCGCCGCGTTCACCGCGCGCGCGACCTTCGCCCGGAACTTCTTTGAAGCCGGCGGCATCGAGGCGGTGACGAACGACGGTTTCGCTCGGCCGGATGCCGCCGCCTCGGACGTGCGCACCGATCTTGCGGCGCTCGCCGCCGGCTTCGCGGCTTGCGGAACCGCGGCGGCCTGCTTGTGTTCATCGGACGAGATCTACGACCGCGAGGCTGCGGCGGCCGTCCGCGCGCTGACACAGGCCGGCGCCCGATACGTCTATCTCGCCGGCCGCCCCGGCGAACGCGAGCGCATGCTGAGGGATTCGGGCGTGCATGCGTTCATCTATCGCGGCTGTGACGCCTTGCAGGTCCTTGCCGAGGCCCAGCGCCTGCTGGGCCTCGCGTGAAACTCCGGCGCTCACAGATTCTCGTCCGGCTCGTAGGGCTCTGGCCGCTTGACGCCGCCACCATCGCGCAGCCAATGATGAGCAGCAGGAACCAGGCGCTGAGCTTTCCGAAAGAGACGAGCGACCAGCCGGCGGGATCGTGCGCGGGCTGAACGGGAGGGAACGGCGGAAAATCGCAGGATGGCCGAACTTTGCGGCCCTGGCGAGACCCCGCCTGCTTCGACCTTTGCGGCCCGGCATGGTATTCTGACGTTGATTTGATCGCGCCCTGCCCTTGCCGCGGGCGGGCTGGAGAGACGCGCAGATGACGCGCATTCCGGACTTCTCGACAGTCGCCTTTGCGCAGACACCGACCCCGGTGCCGGCCGGCGCGGCCGCGATTTGGCTCACGCCCGAGGACATTCCGGTGAAGCCGGCGTATGGGCCGGAGGACACGCAGGGGCTCGACTTTCTCGACACCTATCCGGGCCTTCCGCCGTTCCTGCGCGGCCCCTACCCGACCATGTACGTCACGCAGCCGTGGACCGTGCGCCAGTACGCCGGCTTCTCGACCGCGGAGGATTCCAACGCCTTCTACCGGCGTAACCTCGCCGCCGGGCAGAAGGGCCTCTCGGTCGCCTTCGATCTCGCCACCCACCGCGGCTACGATTCGGACCATCCGCGCGTCGCCGGCGACGTCGGCATGGCGGGCGTGGCGATCGACTCGATCTACGACATGCGCACGCTGTTCGCCGGCATCCCGCTCGACCGCATGTCGGTGTCGATGACGATGAACGGCGCGGTGCTGCCGGTGCTCGCGCTCTACATCGTGGCCGCCGAGGAGCAGGGCGTTCCGCCCGAGAAGCTGTCGGGCACGATCCAGAACGACATCCTCAAGGAATTCATGGTGCGCAACACCTACATCTACCCGCCCGCCCCCTCGATGCGCATCATCTCCGACATCTTCGCGTTCACCTCGGCGCACATGCCGAAGTTCAACTCGATCTCGATCTCCGGCTATCACATGCAGGAGGCGGGCGCGACGCAGGACCTCGAACTCGCCTACACGCTCGCCGACGGCGTCGAATACGTGCGCGCCGGCCTCAACGCCGGATTGACGATCGACCGCTTCGCTCCGCGGCTGTCGTTCTTCTGGGCGATCGGCATGAACTTCTTCATGGAAGTCGCGAAGCTGCGCGCCGCCCGCATGCTTTGGGCGAAGCTGATGAAGCCGTTCGAGCCGAAGGACGCGCGCTCCCTCTCGCTGCGCACGCACTGCCAGACCTCGGGGTGGTCGCTCGCCGCGCAGGACGTGTTCAACAACGTCGTGCGCACGGCGGTGGAGGCCATGGCGGCGACGCAGGGCCACACCCAGTCGCTGCACACCAATGCGCTCGACGAGGCGCTGGCGCTGCCGACGGACTTCTCCGCGCGGATTGCACGCAACACGCAGCTCTTTCTCCAGCACGAGTCCGGGACGACGCGCACGATCGATCCGTGGGGCGGCTCGTTCTACGTCGAACGCCTCACCGCCGAGCTTGCCCGCAAGGCGTGGGAGCACATCCGCGAAGTCGAGAGCCTCGGCGGAATGGCGAGGGCGATCGAAGCCGGCATCCCCAAGCTTCACATCGAAGAGGCCGCGGCCAGGACGCAGGCGCGCATTGACGCCGGCCACCAGCGGGTGATCGGCGTCAACGCCTATCGTCCCGGGCGCGAAGCGGCCATCGACGTGCTCAAGGTCGACAATTCCGCCGTGCGGCAGTTGCAGATCGACAAGCTCGCGCGGCTCAGGCGCGAGCGCGACCCGCAGGCGGTCGAGCAGGCGCTCGCCGCGCTGACGCGCAGCGCCGGAGCCGGCAACGGCAACCTTCTGGCGCTGGCGATCGACGCGGCCCGCGCCAAGGCGACGGTCGGGGAAATTTCCGCGGCGCTTGAGAAGGTGTTCGGACGCCATCGCGCCGAGATCAAGGCGATCTCGGGAGTCTACAAGCGGGAGGTCGGCATGTCCGACGCCGTCGAACGCGTGCACAGGCTGGTCGAGGCGTTCGAGGCGAACGAAGGCCGTCGCCCGCGCCTGCTCGTCGCCAAGATCGGGCAGGACGGCCACGACCGCGGCCAGAAGGTGATCGCCTCGGCTTTCGCCGACCTCGGGTTCGATGTCGACATCGGCCCGCTGTTCGCGACGCCGGCCGAAGCCGCACGCCAGGCGGTGGAGAACGACGTCCACATCGTCGGCGTGTCGTCGCTTGCCGCAGGCCATCTGACGCACGTGCCGGAGTTGAAGGCGGCGCTTGCCGCAGCCGGCCGCGACGACATCATGATCGTGGTCGGCGGGGTCGTGCCGCCGCAGGACTACGAGACGCTCAAGGCGGCGGGCGCAGAGGCGATCTTTCCGCCCGGCACCGTCATCGCGGACGCGGCGGCCGACCTGATCGAGACCCTGAACCGGCGGCTCGGTCACGGCCGCGCGGCGGCGGAGTGACCGCGGCGCATGAGGCAGATCCTGCGGTTTCTATCCGATCGCCGAGCGCGCTTCGGCACTCTCGCGCTCCTGTCTTCCCTGCTGTCGGGCTGCTTCGTGTCCGAACAGCCGAAGTTTCCGCTCTCGAGCGCCGCCGCCGCGTTCGGCGAGGGCGGGCGCTACGCGACGCTGGTGCGCGAAGGCGGCACCTTCAAGCCCGATTCGATCATGGAGCTTCGTCACCGCGCCGACGGCGGCTACGACATGATCGACGAGAAGGGCGTGACGGCCCCGATCTCGCTGCACGCGATCGCCAACGGCTACTACGTGGCGCAGGGCAAGACCGAAGAGAACCGCAACAGCTATCACTACGTGGTCATCAAGCCGGCGCGCGGGGGAGCCGAAGCGCTGCTCTACGCGCCGGAATGCAAGGCGCAGGACACGGCGACGCTCGCGACCTTCGGGGTCGAGGTGCACGACGAGGAATGCGTTCTCGACCACGTCGCCGACCCGGCCGGACTGTTCGCGGTCCTGTCGCTCGGCAAGCCGACCTCGAAGATGGTGCGGCAATAGCGCGGTCCGAAAGCCGGTCGCCGCTTTCGGACGCCGGCGCGCGCGATCGAGAACGCATACCGGGGCGGCGGTGCGAATTGCGCGGCCCTCCCCCACCGGGCACGACGAGGCCGGCCCGGGCTGGCCCGAGCCGGCCTTTGTCGGCGCGACGCCGCGCGTAAACCGCCCGCAAATCGCAGAAGGTAGGGGCTCTCAACCGCGCCCGCGGAACGATCTCTTCGACCGGCAACGCGTCGGCAGACGCACATGAGAACGCCGCCATGGGGCAGCAGTACGACTGGGGCGCGACGATTCAGCGGTCAATCGTGTCGCGGATCAGGCGAATGCACGCGGTCAACGGACAATCCACGAGCGGCGACGCATGAACACAGGAAAATCCGCGGAGCGCCGACCCGTGAGTTCAGCCCTGGCTTCGCGTGACGGTCTCGGTCCGTCGAACACGATACGGACGCTGTTGGGCTCCGTCCCTGCGGCGGCGGACGGGCGAAGCCGCAGGTCCTGGCCGATCAATTCCGCCGGCTGTCCACGATCTCGCGCCGGTCGAGGATCGCCCGCACGTGACGCATCACATGATCGGCGACGATCGCGTGGCCTTCCGCCGTCGGATGGAACGCGCCGCTGTAGAGCGCCGCATACGCCGGCTGAAGTAGGTCGAAGTCCGAGATTCCCTCGCGATGCGTGTTGCCGGCGAGAAACGCGTCGTTCGGATTGTGGATCAGCCGCCAGCGGTGGCCATAGGGCAGCGTCGCCGCCGGCGAATAGGGCTCGAACTCGCCGGTCTGCGGCGAGCGCCGCGGCATCGCCATCGCGGTCTGGTCGGCGAACGCGTGCTTGGGGTCGCGGGCGCAGATGCCGCGCTTGGCGAACTCCGCCAGGTGGTCGGTGATGAGCTGGAAACCCGTCCCCGATCCGGTGGCAAGACCGGCCGGACAGCCGTCGCGCCGCGCGCCGTCGATGCATTCGAGCCGCGTCTGCAGTTCGTGCGCGACGTCGGAGGCCTCCTTGATGCGCGCACGGCTCACCTTCAGCTTGGGATGCACGTCCATCCCGAGTGTCGGCTGAAGCCCGCACAGACCGCCGGTCTCGTCGTATTGAATGGGCTCGTAAGCGTTGTGCAGCACGCGTGACGGATCGACCCCGAAGCCGTCGACGAGCGCCTCCTTCACCGCCTTGATGCGCCTGTCGAGAACCTGCAGATAGGCGCGCGAGACCTCGGGTCCGAAGCGGATCTGACTGCCGACCCAACCGGCGATCGGCGCGAGGTCCGACGCGCTGTCGGTCATGGCGTAGAGCGCCAGCGCTCCGAAGCCGATGTCGTTGCCGCCGATCGACAGCATGACGAGATCGATCGGCCGCTTGCGGTTCTCCGGCGGACACCAGCGTTCGTCGATGGTCTGGCTCGAGATCTGCGTGCTGCCGTAGGAATAGACCGGCAGCGTGTAGGATGCGGTGCGCGTCCGCCCGGCGCTTCCATTGCGGCAGACCAGGTTGCTGAGCATCTCGAACTGCGCGGGCGCCTTGGCGCCGCCCGGTTCGCTGAACTGCTCGCGCGCGTCGCGCTCGCGGAACAGGCCCTCGATCACGTCGGAGCCCGAGCAGGCGAGGCTGACGAACGTGACCGCGCGATGCCGGTTCTCCAGCGTCAGCTCGATGCCCACCCTGAACGGATAGCCGTATTGGGAGCGGTGGCAGTCCGCGCTGAGCCATTGCGCCCCTGCCTTCTTGAAGGCGCCCTCGAACTCCGCCGTGTTCGGGCGGTAGATCAGACCCTTCTTCTCGTCCTCCATCAGCCGCTTGGGCAGAGCCTTCGGATCGATGCCGGGATCGGCCGAGGCGAGGCCGAAATTGCTCGGCGCCGCCGGCCTGGCGGCGAGCTGCTCGCGCGTGTCGGCGTTGACCGGGTCGTAGACCATCTCGCGCGTCGCGCTGAAGGTGACCGGGCGGTCGGGATTGCTTTCGCCCGAGGCGAAGGAATCGCCGATCGCGACCAGGAACAGGTCTTCCACGATCACATTGGCATCGGCGATCTCGCGCCCGTCAGGCAATTGCACCTTGACGGAGACGCCGGACAGCTTGCGATCGAGCGAGAACGGCACGCGCTTGATGACAAGCTTGTTCTTGGACGGCTGACGGAGCGTTTCGACCTTGCCGCCGGGACGCCGCGGCTGCCAGGTCCAGGTGCACTCGCCGGTCCCGGCCTGCGCGAGCTCCTCGGGCGCGAGCCGGACGTGCACCGTGTGCGCGTCGGGGAGAACGTAGTCTTCCTTGGCGACGCCCCAGGAATATTGCCGGTCGCACACCACCGAATAGCGGCGCGGGCGGGCGTTGCGGTCGTAGCAGTTGACCTCGACCGTCTGCGCGGCCCAGCCGAGGCGGCTCGTCTCGTAACGGGCGCGCGCCGTGTTGGCGCAGGCGGTCGGACTGGAGGAATCGCGGCAGTCGGGGTCGTTCAGCCGCCGCTCGAGCCGCCAGACGATGTTGGACGGCAGCGGGCCGTTGGGATTCCCGCGCACCGCCGCGAAGGCGCGTTCCTGCACCTCGTAGGACGTCGTCTTCTTGAAGAACCGGAAGGGGCTTTCGACCTCCCACACGAGGTCCCCGGCCTGACCGATCGTAACCCCCAGGCCGGACCAAAATGAACAAATGAACAGGATTGTCGCGAGCGCCACCTTCCGCATGATGTCTCTCCCGCGCTCCCCATCGGGCGCATGATACCTCTTTAGTGTCGCTGCGGCACCGCCAAGTTCATGCCCTGTTAAGCAAATTTTATGCGCTTGAATTTCCTTCAGAATCCAGGCCGCTCGCCGGCTGCCCCACGATGGACGCAGAGGGGCGTATTCGGCCGCGCGCCGGCCGCGGCCCCCGGCACGCTTGACGGCCGGCGCGCCCTCGTCGAGGTCAGGCGCATGACCACGCGCCCCGAGTCGGCCGGCCCGGATCTCACGCTTCTCCTGCGCGGCGTCGAGGCGGGAAATCGCGCGGCGCTGGCGCGGGCCATCACGCTCGTCGAATCCAAGCGCGCCGACCACCAGACGCTGGCGCGGGAGCTCGTGCAGCGGCTGCTGCCCCGCACCGGCCGGGCCATGCGGGTCGGCATCACCGGCGCGCCGGGCGTCGGCAAGTCGACGACGATCGACACGCTCGGGACCTTCCTCACCGGTCGCGGCCACAAGGTCGCGGTGCTGGCGGTCGACCCCTCCTCGGCGCGCACCGGCGGGTCGATCCTCGGCGACAAGACCCGCATGGCGCGGCTCGCCGCCGACGACCATGCCTTCATCCGCCCCTCACCGGCCGCCGGCACGCTTGGCGGCGTCGCCGCCCGGACGCGCGAGAGCCTGCTGATCTGCGAAGCCGCCGGCTACGACGTGGTGCTCGTGGAAACGGTGGGCATCGGCCAGTCGGAAACCGCGGTCGCCGACATGACGGATTTCTTTCTCGTGCTGATGCTGCCCGGCGCCGGCGACGAGCTGCAGGGACTGAAGAAGGGCGTGGTCGAGCTCGCCGACATGATCGCGGTCAACAAGGCGGACGGCGACAACCTGGAGCGCGCCAAGGCGGCGGCTGCGGAATATCGCGCCGCGCTGCACATTCTGGCGCAGCACTCGCCCACCTGGTCTGCCCCGGTGATCACCTGTTCGGCGCTCACCGGCGCCGGCATCGACGACCTGTGGACCAGGGTCGTGGAGCATCGCCGGTTGGTCGCCGCCTCGGGCGAGTTCGAAGCGCGGCGGCGTGCGCAGCAGGTCAAATGGATGTGGGCGATGTTCGACGAGCGCCTGCGCGAGCGCCTGAGGTCGGACGCCAAGCTCAGGTCGAGGTTGCCGGCAATCGAGGAAGCGGTCGCCGAAGGTCGACTCTCCCCCTCGCTCGCCGTCGAGGAGATTGCCCGCACGCTCGGCCTGTGAGTGCGATCGCAGGCGATCGTCGGCGGACGCCTCGCGTCGGCGATCGCCGCGCCGAACTCAATGCAATCCGCATTCGGGCGGAATGCGTTGCCTGAAACGGCTGATCGAGGCGTCGAGCTGCGCGGTGTGCTGGGCGCGAGCTTCCCCGGTGTCGCATCGGGCGAAAACGGCGCGCGCCGCGATCATGGCCGCATAGTTCTGCCGCATCGCCCGGCACCGCGCGGCCGCCGGGCCTTGCAGCGCCGCCTGCAGATCGGACTGGCTCGCCTGCAGCAGACGTTTGGTGGCAATGAACTCCTCCTTGCAGGTGGCGTTCGTTGCGATCGGCGCGGTCGCGCCGGCCGCCGAACCGGACGGTGCCTGCGGCGAAAGCGCGGCGGCGTGGCGCGGCAGCACCGCCAAGGCCGACGCGATCAGCGCCACCAGGACGAACATCGACCAAGACACGTGGCGGCCGGAGGGCCGCGGAGAACAACGTGTGCGCATGCGACGTTTCCCTTGTTGAGACGGGCCGCGCAACGCGCCAACCCGACGATCCGTGCGGCCCCTGGAGCGCCATCCGCGACAGCGGAAACCGGCTCTCGCGCAAGCTCACGCTCGCATTCCGCAACCTGGCGCCCGATCTCATCGGCGAACCGATTCCGCTTCGCCGGATCATGCGCTAGCGAAGCGACAGCCACTGGCTGCCCGACCCGCCCGAGGGCACCACCGGCTCGACGCCCGGCAGGACGCCGGAGCTGCTCGTGCCGGAAAAGAGGGCGCTGTCATTGTCCGCCGACAGCAGTCCGGAGTTGTTCTCGGTCGAGAAGCGGTCGGGCGTGCCTTGGTTCGAGACCGCCATCCGGGTGCGCGGCGGCTCCACCCCGACTGCTGCCGGCGGGGGCGGCGCGCTCGAGACAAGCTGAGGACCTTGCTCCGCCGGTCGCTGCCTCGATGCGCTCTTGCTCGAAGCGGCCGGCTGCGAGGCGGGCGGCGCCTTCTGGGCGGCGGCAGCCACTTTCGGTCGGACCGCCGGCGATCCGGTGGCGGGGCGCGGCGCGCCGGAAGCCGCCTGGATGAGTTGGAGCGGCTTCGACGGCTTCGAGGACTTGGTCTGCGCGGCGGTGTGCACCGGAGTCGGCGGTGCCGCCGCGCCGCGGGTGTCCTCGGCCGCGGCCTGGCGGGTCGGCTCCGGCTGCCCGTTCGCGGCGAACGCCTGGCCGCTCGGAGCCCGGACCCCGAACCACGCGTCGCGCACCTGCCGGTAATGCAGCGTCGGATCGTAGGTCGGGGTCGGCAGGCCGAGCGCCGTCGGAGAAAGACGGCCGATCGCGGACAACAGGCTGTAGGAGGCGACGATGCGATCGTGCTCGGCGACGAGTTGCGCAACGCGCGCGTTGACGACGACCTGTTGCGCGTTGAGGACATCGAACGTGGTGCGCTGGCCGACGCGCGCCTCCTGGCGGATGCCGTCGAGCGCCGCATTGGCGGCGGCCACCTGCGCGTGTGCTGCATCGAGCTGCGCCTTCGCGGCTTCGAGCTGGCTCCAGGCCTGCACCACGTTCTGCCGCACCTGGCTGCGTACGACGTCGAGGTTGAGGCGTTGTTGCGCCAGCGTCTCCTTCGACTGGCGGATGAGCGAATACTCGGCGCCCCCCTGGTAGATCGGAACGGTGACCTGGCCGAGAACGGCGGCGCTCGTCTGCTGCACCACTCCGAACTGCGGCGAGTTCGCATGCTGCACGTTTGCCTGCAGCGCGAGGGTCGGAAACAGCGCGCCTTCGTTGATCTTCACCTGGAGATACGACACGTCCACGCCGTGCATCGCGGCCAGGATGCTGGGATTTTCGAGCACCGCCTGCGCGATCGCGTCCGGCAAGGTCGGCGGCGAGATACGGTCGACCGGGCTCGCCGGGGCGAGGTCGACAGGTTCGACGCCGACCACCTGCCGGTACGTTGCCTTGGAGATGCTGAGCGTCGCCTCCGCCCCGAGGAGCGCCGAGCGGCCGGCGGCGAGTTGCGCTTCCGCCTGCGCGACGTCGGTCGCAGTGACGTCGCTCGCCTTCAGACGGATGCGCGTTTGTCGCAGCGTCTCCTCCAGCATGCGCACGTTGTCGCGCTGGACCTCGAGATTTTCCATGTCGCGCCGCACGTCCATGTAGGACGTGGCGGCGGCGAGGAGCACGCTCTGCTCCATGACGCGCAGCGCTTCGCGCGCGGCCGCGACCTGGCTCTCCGCCGCGCGCGTGCGGTTCGGCGTCTGGAATCCGTCGAACAGCGTCTGCGTCGCGGTCGCCCCGACCGAATAGGGCGTCTGCGTCGACGGCTGCCGGCCGTAGGTGGCGATCGTCGGCTGTCCGGGAATCGAGGTCACGGTCTTGGACGTCGTGTCGGAATATTGCTCGCCGCCGCTCGCCGTCACCGCGACCTTCGGCCGGTAGCCGGAAAGCGCCTGCGGAACCGTCTCGTCCACGGCCCGCGCGGCGGCGCGCTGGGCGTTGAGCTGCGGATTGTTCTGGTAGGCGCGCACGAGCGCCGACTCGATCGTCTCCGCCGACACGGCGGTCGACCACAGGCAGGCCGCCGCAACGAGCGCCATCGCCGGCCGCCGGATCGTCCGGTCTCGGCTGCTCACCGCCATCCCGTTCCCCCCGAAGGACTCAACACGCGAGCTCCGACCTGCTCGGCCAATTCAGCGACACGCAACGTCACGCGAAGGAGCGATCGACACAGATGGTGATCCCGCCCGCGGGCCCCCGCGAACGGCGGTGCGACCGGCGGCTGACTGAATCGGTGCGCCCTGCCGATCGCCGCTGTACGCCCGGTGCCGCCACCACGCGGCGGCACCGAACGTCCCCCGCCTAGCCCCACATGTGATCGAAGTGTTGGACTGGCATGCTGTGCGAGTGATCGCCGCCATGGTGACCGGCTCCCGGTCCAGGCGCCGGCCCGGGTCCGGGCGCGGGAGACGGCGCCGGCCCGCCGCCCGAGGCCAGCGCCGGCAAGACGGCGTTCGCCGTCGTTCCGTCGGTATTGTAGGTCCCGCCGCCGAGCGGAACGTTGTTGCCGCCGACGTCGGCCGCGTTGGCGTGCATCTGCTCGGCCGCTGCCGTGACCAGCGCGGCGTTGCCGGTCTGCAGGCCCTTGATCATGGCGGAGACTTCCGCGCCGAGCGTGCCGTTGGTCAGCAGCTCGTTGTTGAACCGGGCGGAAAACACACCACCCTGCGCCTCGCTGAAGTCGTTGGCGAACTGCTGGAACGTCTGCAGCTGGTGAATGAGCGAATTGATCGCGTGCGTATTGCCGGAATCGACCAGTTGCTCCGCCTGGCTTCCCAGCGAATTGGACTGCGCGATGAACTTGGCCCAGAAGGCGGTCTGGTCGGCGTTGTCCTGGAACGGCGCGGCCGGCGCGAGCAGATCCGGGACGGCGCTGAATCCGTTCACCCCGCCCTGGCTCGCCATGTTCTGCAGATTGGCGTCGCCCTGCACGATGTCGATGATGTCGCGCTGGATATCGTTGATCTCCTTCGGGGCCGTCGGGTCGACGCCCACATTGTTGACCGCCTGCATCTCGAGCGTGAGCTGGCGCACGATCGTGTCGGCATGGATGCCGGTCAGCCCCGTGAACAGATCGGGATGGGCGCTGATCAGGTTCTGCAGATCCGTCTGCGTCGCCTGCAGGTCCGCGAGCACGGCCGACTTGTTGGTGCCGTCGATGCCGCCGATCATACGCGTCGTGGCGTCATTGTAGATGGCGCCGATCTCGGCAAGATTGTCGGCTGGCGCATTGGCCGCGGTCACGGCCGGGGGCGTCGGCGTCGTTCCGAACGGCGCGTTGTTGCCGGCGACGTCTGCGGCGTTTCCCGCCAAGGCGTCGGCCGCCGCCTTGACGAGATCGGCGTTGCCCGTCTGCAGCCCGGCGACGAGCTCCTTGGCGATCGTCCCGGCGTTGCCGTTGAGCGCCAGTTCGTTGGCGAAACGGGCGATGTACAGGGGATCCTGCGCGTTGACGAACGTATTTGCGTTGTTGGCGTAGGTCTGGATCTCCTGGATCAGGGCGTCGATCGCGGCCGTGTCGCCCGAGCCGACGAGGTTCACCGCCTGCGCGCCCAGATTGTTCGAATCGGTGACGAATTGCGCAAGGAACGCCGTCTGCGCCTCGTTGTCGGCGAAGGGCGTGGCCGGGCTCAGGAGATCCGGGACGGTCTGAAAACCGTTCGCGCCGTTCTGCGTCGCCAGTGCCGCGAGGTTGTCGTCGCCCTGCACGATGTCGATGATGTCGCGCTGGATGTCGTTGATCGCCTTGGCGGCATCCGGGCCGAACACGGTTCCACTGCCCGCCGCGCCGGCGCCGTTGTTGGCGGCGACGCCGCCGTTTGTCGTCTCGAAGACCGCTTCGATTTCCTGGTTGAGCTGATCGATGATCTCCTGCACGTGGACGAGAGTCGCCCCGGAATATTGACCGGCGCTGACTTGCTGCTGCAGACCGGATTGCACCTGCTGCAGATCATCGAGAATCGA
>CAZIGW010000305.1:0-9615 GCA_964538565.1 uncultured Hyphomicrobiales bacterium
GCGCTCCTCGTGCTCTACATGGTGAAGTCCCTGCTGCTGCCCGGCGCGGTCGAGAACGTCTGGGGGTTCGCCGTCGCCAGGCACGCGCTCGAGGCGCTGTTCGGGCCGCTCGATGTCCAGCCGCTCGCCTCGCAAATCTACGGCCTCTACACCGCGCTCGTCTATTTCACGCCGCTGCTCGGCGGGTTCCTCGCCGACCGCGTGCTCGGCCCGCGCCGCACCGTGATCCTCGGCGCCGCGCTCATGGCGGCGGGCCATTTCATGATGGCGTTCGAGCCGCTGTTCCTGCTGGCGCTCCTCACGCTCATTCTCGGCAACGGCGCGTTCAAGCCCAACATTTCGACCCAGGTCGGCGGCCTCTATGCGCCGGGCGACGCGCGGCGCGACCGCGCCTATTCGATCTTCTACGTCGGCATCAACCTCGGGGCCTTCCTCGCCCCGCTCGTCTGCGGCACGCTCGGCGAACGCGCCGGCTGGCATTACGGCTTCGCGGCGGCCGGCGTCGGCATGCTGATCGGGCTTTCGATCTATCTCTACGCCCTGCCCTCGCTTCCGCCCGACCCGCTGCGCGACCCTCGCGCCGCGGCGCACGCTCGCGCCCCCCTGACGCGGGGTGAGCGTCGGTCGATCGCCGCCCTCCTCGTCCTGTTCGTCCCGGTGACGCTCTTCTGGGCGACCTACGAGCAGCAGGGCAACACCATCGCGCTCTGGGCCGACGCCTTCACCGACCGCTCGATCGGCCTCCTCGGCTGGCGCGGCGAGATCCCCGTCACCTGGTTCCAGGCGTTCAACCCGTTCATGATCTTCGCCTTCACGCCGTTCGTGGTCGGGCTGTGGCGCCGGCAGGCCGGGCGCGGCCGCGAACCCTCGAGCGTCACCAAGATGGCGCTCGGCTGTCTCGGCATCGCGCTCGGCAATCTTCTCATGGTGCTGGCCGCCTGGCAGGCGGGTCCCGACGGAAAAGCGAGCTGGATCTGGCTCTTCGGCTATTTCGCGGTCATCACCACGGGTGAACTCTACCTCTCCCCGGTGGGGCTCTCGCTCGTCTCCAAGGTGGCGCCGGTGTCGCTGCGCTCGATGCTCATGGGGGTGTGGCTCGCCACGAGCTTTACCGGCAATTTCCTCGCCGGATACATCGGAAGTTTCTGGAGCCGCATGGACAAGCCCGGCTTCTTTCTGCTGGTCGCCGGTCTCGCCGCGGCGGCGGCCCTGTTCATCTGGGTGGCAGGCCGGCCGCTCAAATCTGTTCTCGACCGGTGAGATCCGGCGTCCGAGCGTTGTTGCGGCCCTCGGGCCGGCCTATGCTCGCGTGCCTACAACAACATGTTCGGGAGGGATCGATGCGCGCGCGAGGAGTCTCGCTCATGCCGGTCGCGCTGTTGACCGGATTGTTCCTGTTCGCTGCGACGCCGTTGCGGTCGCAGACGCCCGCCGCGGCCCTGACCGGCCAGGTCTCCTCGGCCGAGGAAGGCGCGATGGAAGGCGTGCTGGTGAGCGCCAGGAAGGACGGCTCCAACATCACCGTCACCGTGGTGAGCGACGACAAGGGCCGCTACAGCTTCCCGACCGCGCGGCTCGAGCCCGGCCACTACACGCTCGCCATTCGCGCCGTCGGCTACAACCTGCAGGCGCCCAAGGCCGTTGACATCGCCGTCGGCGGCACAACCGCCGACATCAAGCTCGTCAAGACCCGCAACCTCGCCAACCAGCTCTCGAACGCCGAATGGCTCATCAGCATGCCGGGCGCCGACGGGCAGAAGTCGTTTCTGACCAACTGCGTCGGCTGCCACACGCTGCAGCGCATCGTGACGTCGAACCACGACGCCGAGGAATTCCAGCAGATCTTCAAGCGCATGGGCTCCTATTCGCCCGGCAGCACGCCGCTGCGCCCGCAGCCGCTGCTGCCCGGCCCGCGCGGGGAACGCCCCGCCGTCCCGGCCGCCAAGGCACCCGCCGCCGCGGCCTATCTCGCGAGCGTCAACCTCAGCGTGGCGGAGACCCGCGAATGGCCGCTCAAGACCTTGCCGCGCCCAAAGGGCCGCTCCACGCGCGTGGTGATCACCGAGTACGACCTGCCGCGCAAGGAGGCCGAGCCGCATGACGTCATCGTCGATCCCGACGGCAACGTCTGGTACTCCGACTTCGGCGCGATGTTCGTCGGCGAGCTCGATCCCAAGACCGGCAAGGTCACCGACATTCCGATTCCGGTGCTCAAGCCGGAACAGCCCAAGGGTGGACTCGACCTCGAACTCGATCCCAAGGGCGATCTCTGGCTCGCCATGATGTACCAGGCCGGCGTCGCGCACATTGACCGCAAGACGCACGAGGTGCGCACCTATCCGTTCCCCAAGGAATGGCAGAGCCCGAGCACCCAGGCCTCGATGGTGTCGCCGCAGCATTCGGACGTCGACGGCAAGGTGTGGACCAACAACCAGGAAATGCACGCATCCTACCGGCTCGACGTCGCGACCGGCGCCTACGAGAACTTCGGGCCCTCGCGCGACGCCTCCGGCAAGCAGGTGAGCGGCTACGGTATGCCGACCGACCGGCAGAACAATCTCTATCTGCTCGAATTCGGCGGCACGAGCATCGGCCACGTCGACGCCAAGACTCACAAGGTGGAGATCTGGCGCACCCCGTTCGTCGGCTCACGCCCGCGCCGCGGACGGGTCGACGAGCAGAACCGCCTGTGGTTCGCCGAATATGGCGGCAACGGCATCGGCCTGTTCGAGCCGGCGACGCAGAAGATCACCGAGTGGCGGCTGCCGACGCCGTGGAGCGATCCCTACGACGTCGTGCGCGCCCCGAACGGCGAGATCTGGACCGGCTCGATGCTGACGGACGAGGTCTCGCGTCTCGATCCGCAGACCGGCAAGGTCACGGACTATCTGCTGCCGCGGCCGACCAACATCCGGCGGGTCTTCGTCGCGGGCACGGCCGACAAGCCGGTGCTGTGGGTCGGCAGCAATCACGGCGCCTCGATCGTCAAGGTCGAGCCGCTCGACTAGAGGACGGAGTAGTGTCCCGGACGCAGCGGCGCCACGTCCCGCGCCGCCGATCCGGGACCCAACGTCCTTCCTGTTGTGAAACCTGGTCTGGAGGGGCCAGGCACGCGATCAGGTTTGCGCGGATCTCATTTGCGCGCGCCGCGACGTGGGCCCCGGGTCTGCGGCACATCACTCTATGCTGCGCCGCGCGCGGGGACGACAGTGCGCCCGCCAAGAGGCCCGCAGCCGCCGCTCAATCCATCGGCAGGCCGGCGTAGTTCTCCGCGAGCGAGCGCGCCGCCGCTTCCGAGGTCGCCACGTATTCGAGCTCGGCGAGCTGGCGGCGCCGGTCGAAGTCGTTCTCGCGGTTGAAGCGATGCAGCATTTGCGTCATCCACCACGAGAAGCGCTGCGCCTTCCAGATGCGGCGCAGGCATTTCTCCGAATAGCCTTCGAGCAGCTCGGTGCGCCCGGTGCGATAGTGGTCGACCAGCGCCCGCGACAGGAACACGACATCGGCGAGCGCGAGGTTCATGCCCTTGGCGCCGGTCGGCGGCACGATGTGGGCCGCGTCGCCGGCGAGAAACAGCCGGCCGTGCTGCATCGGCTCGACCACGAAGCTGCGCATCGGGGTGATGCCCTTCTGCAGCATGTCGCCCTCGGCGAGCGGCCGCGTCCCGCCGATGCGCGCGTGCAACTCCTCCCAGATCCGCGCGTCCGGCCAGTTGGCGATGTCGTCGTCGGGTGCGCACTGGATGTAGAGCCGCGCGAGCGTCGGGGAGCGCATGGTGTAGAGGGCGAATCCGCGCTCGTGGAAGGCGTAGATCAGCTCATGCTCCGGCGGCGGCGAGGCCGACAGGATGCCGAGCCAGCCGAACGGGTACTCGCGTTCGTAGGCCGTCAGCACGCCGGACGGAACGCTCGGGCGGCTGACGCCATGAAACCCGTCGCAGCCGCCGATGAAGTCGCAGGCAATCTCGCGCGCCTCGCCGCCGTGGCGGAAGCGGATCCTCGGCCGGTCGCCCTCGATGTCGTGCAGCGACACGTCGTCGACCTCGAACAGGATCTGCCCGCCGTCGGCGAGGCGGCGCGCGATGAGATCCTTCACGACTTCCTGCTGGCCGTAGATCGTCACGCCCTTGCCGACGAGCTCGCGGAAATTGATGTAGTGCAGGCTCTCGTTGAAGCAGAGATAGATGCCGTCGTGGAACATCCCCTCGCGTCTGAGCCGCGCGCCGACGCCGGTGTCGATGAGGAGATCGGTCGCCCATTGTTCGATCAGGCCGGCGCGGATGCGGTTTTCCACGTATTCGCGCGTGCGGTTCTCGACGATGATCGACTCGATCCCCTGCAGATGCAGCAGATGCGAGAGCATCAGCCCCGCCGGTCCCGCGCCCACGATCCCAACCTGCGTACGCATCAACGTCCCTCCACCACCGTCCGGTCCCTATAAGGACGGCGCCCGCGGGGGTGAGAAGGGACGGATGCGGGAATGGCTTGGACTTTTCTGCCGGCCGGCGGCTGGCTCGGAGCGGGATGATTTCTGCGATCTCCGCTCCAACTCTGTCATTCGAGCGTGATCTTTTCCGAAAACCGGTAACCACTTTTCGGGATCATGCTCTATCGCCGGAAGGTCTTGGTCTCCGACACGCTGCCGTCCCGGTAGGTCAATTCCACCGAGACCATCCTGGTGGCGGGCGGCAGCTCGAGATAGGTCTGCATGCTGGGTCCGATCGCGCCCGGGTTCTTCGGGTCGCACGGCGGCAGCGCCAGCTTGCGCTCCGGCATGGTGGTATCGATGCCGATGCGCACCTCGCGGATGCCGCAGCGATACGACACGAGGTGCGTGAAGTAGACGAGCAGCCCGTTGAACTCGCGGAACGACAGCCAGCTTCCGGCCGTCATCTCCAAAATCTTGCGCTGCTCGCGTCCGAGCGCCGCCTCCGGCTCGAAGCGGATCGGGAACGGTCCGGCCCACTCGCCGCGGGCATCGGCGTAGCGCACATAGAGGGTGCCGGCCGGCGCGTCGGCCGCAAGCTCGATCGACGGGTTGGGCATGCGCTTTCGCGTGCGCGGATCGAACTGGTCGAGAAATCCGGTCTCCTTGAAGTCGCCGGCCTCGCCGAACCGCCAGGCGATCGCGGTGGCGACGTCGGGAAACGACAGCGTCACGGACCAGCCGCCGTTGTGCCGCATGAAGTTGGCGATCGGCGCGTTGACGCTCGTGTCGGCCTCGCGCCGGCCCGGCACGCGGGACGGCAGCGCGGCGATCTGCGGCAGCACCTCGATGCGGCGCACGTCCGGGGCCGAGCCGTTGAGCACCACGTCGCCGACCACCTGGTCGTAGTAGGCGGGCGTCTGGTCGTGGCGAATGCTCGCCGCCATCTGCCGCACGTCCGACTGCGTGCGCTTGGCGATCTGCACCAGCGTCAGCCCGGGCGTCTTCAGTTCCTTGGTGAAGTTGCGGGTGAACACCGAATTCGGATCGGGGTCATCCTCGGCCAGCCGGTCGAGCGCCGTCTGCTTGGCGCCGGCCGAAAAGACGACGAACACGCCTTCCGCGGGCGTCATCGGCGCAAGCCCGCCCGTGCCGCCGACGGCGCGCGTGCCCGGCCGCTCGAAGGGATTGTTGCGGCAGGCGTCGAGCACGAGGATCGTGGTGCGCACGCCGCGCGCCTGCAGGCGATCGATGATGCGCTGCGCCGCGAAGGAGGCGTCGCGCACCAGTTCCTCCTGCCCTTCGGTCGCCGCCGGCACGTCGACCGGCAGCAGATAGTTCTCGCCCTTGATCTCGAACCCGTGGCCGGCAAAGAAGAAGAACGCCACGTCGCCGGCCGCGAGCGCGCGGTCGAAGGCAAGCAATTGCTCGCTCATCGCCCGACGCGAGAGGTTCTGCGCCAGCATCACCGAGAAGCCGAGCCCTTCGAGCGTCTCCTTCATGGCGCGCGCGTCGTTGCGGGCCTTCTGCAGCGCCGGGACGTTCTGGTAGGCGTCGTTGCCGATCACGAGCGCGACGCGCTTCTCGGCCGATGCGGAGAGGACCGTGAGCAGGCTCACGAGCGCGGCAGCGACCAGCGTCCCGAATGTCCTCATCCCCGTCTCCCGATTGCGCGCCGCGAAGCGGCGCCCGGTCCCGGCAGCCGCCGCATCATCGCATTGGCCCTCCGGCCGGTTCAATCGACGGCGGCCGAACGCGCGCGTTTCCGCATCCGTCAGGACCGCGCCAGCACCTTCACCTGCTGTGGCCCGGCGATCTCGTAGGTGATGCCCGACCATGTGGTGCGGCGCGTGAACAGCGCAGACCAGCCGAAGGCCGCGTTCAACACGGTTGCGAGCGGAGCCATGACCGGATCGGCAAGCAGAAACGCCCGGTTCTCGGCAAGTCCCGGCCTTCCCCACAGGCGCGCGACAAGAACGGCGCGGCCTGCGGCGCGCAGGAGGTTGAAGATCAGCGCCAGCGCCAGGGCGGCGAGCGCGTCGCCACGGCCGATCAAGGACCCGAGCAAGACCGCCAGCCATCCCAGGGCGAGGAACGTCATCGCGGCGACCGTGATCCAGTAGGTCACCGGCATGTGCACGCGCACGAGCAGATACCAGCGGCGCACCCCCTCGGCGATGTCGGCCAGCCCCTTGGTGACGATCTGGGTGCGCAGCAGCACCTCGCGCGGCGCGACGATGCGGCAGCCGCCCTTCTGCGCCACGCTCGTGAGCTGCAGGTCGTCGCTGAGCGTTCCGCGCCAGGCGTTGCCGACGTCGAGCGCCTCGAAGCGCTCGCGCCAGATCGAGGTCGAGCCGCCCCAGGCGGCGTTGAGAAACGGCAGGCGCGGAATCGTGGCGACGCCTGCCGCCATCGAGGCGAGCGCGAAACTCGACCAGCGCCGGTCCCCGAGCACGAGCCAGGGAAACCCCGAGACGACGTCGCCCTGCCGGATCACCAGCGGGGCCACCAGGTGGCGCAGCCAATCGCGCTCCGGCCAGATGTCGGCGTCGGCGAAGACGAGCACGTCGTCGGAGGGCTGCACGTGGGCGAGCGCGGCACGCAGATTGGCGGTCTTCTGGCCCTCGTCCCTGGCGGGTTCGGCGACGACCAGGGTCAAGCCGACGCGTTCGGGCGCGCGCGCGCGCCGCGCCTCGATCGCCGCGACGGCGGGATCGTCGGCCGATTCGACCGCGAAGATGACCCGGTAGAACGGATAGGCCTGGGCGAACAGACCGTCGAGAAAGCCCTCGAACTCGGGCTCATGGCCTTTCACCGCCACGATGACGGCGACGCGCGGGGTCGCCGGCGGGGACGCCCGCTCGCCGACGCCGAGCGCGAACAGCCACACGCAGATCACCGCGATGGCCTGTGCGGCAAGCCAGAGAAGCAGGAAGGTGGTCATGGGCCTCCGGGGTGGTGGCGTGCCGGACCGCTGTCGCGGCAGTCTGCCATCCAATCGGTAAGCGCCGCGTTGACTGCCTCGGGCCGTTCTAGCGTCGAGAGATGGCCGCAGTCGGGCACGACGGCGAGCCGCGCGCCGGGGATCGCGGCGGCGATTTCCTCGGACAGTTTCGGTGGGGTGAGCTCGTCGCCATCGCCGACGAGGACGAGCGTCGGACAGCGGATGCGCCCAAGAAAATCGCGCGCGTCCGACCGCCCAAGGATCGCCCGCTGCTGGCGCACGTAGGCCTCCGGTCCGGTCTCCTCGGCCATGCGGCGCACGGTTTCCCGCAGGACGGGGTCGAACCGCCGGTTGCGGTGCACGAAATGCGGGAAATGGACGTCGAGAATGTCCGCGTAACGGCCCTCCTGCGCCATCGCGATGAGCTCATGGCGGTGGACGGCCTGTTCCTTGCGGTCGGCCCGGGCGGAGGTGTCGAGGAGCGCCAGCGCGCGCACCCGCTCGGGCGCCTGGCGCAGGATGGTAAACGCGATATAACCGCCCATCGACAGCCCCACGAGCGCAAAACGCGGGGCCGCCTCGCCGAGGATGCGCCGGGCGATGGCCTCCATGCTCTCGTCGCGCCCGTGATCGGCGACCATGACGGCGCCGAATCGCCAAAGCAGCGGGATCTGCTCGGCATACAGGCGCGCCGAACACATCAGGCCCGGCACGAGCACGGTCTGCATCGGTTCGCGCGATGTCATTGGAATCGCCGGAAATCCCTAAAAATCTTGACGATCGATCAAGTTAGCGCCGCCGCCGCGGCATTGACTTTCGGACGCGCGCCACTATGTTCCGCCCAACGGCACGATTGCAACATTCGGCCGCCCTTTTCCGCGCACTTCCGTCGTCGTTAACTTTACCCGGCGCGGCCACAGCCCCGGGCGGCGCTGGTTTGAGGCTCTATGTCCTTCTCACATCTCGGCTTGTCCGATAAGGTCCTGTCCGCCGTCGCTGCGGCTGGTTATACCACTCCCACTCCCATCCAAGATCAGGCCATCCCCCACGTTCTCGCGCGCCGCGACGTCCTCGGCATCGCGCAGACCGGGACCGGCAAGACCGCGGCCTTCGTGCTGCCGATGCTCACCATGCTGGAGCAGGGCCGCGCGCGAGCGCGCATGCCACGCACGCTCATCCTCGAGCCGACACGCGAGCTCGCCGCCCAGGTGCAGGAAAGCTTCATCAAGTACGGTTCCCAGCACAAGCTCAACGTCGCGCTGCTGATCGGCGGCGTTTCGTTCGACGATCAGGACATGAAGCTGACGCGCGGCGTCGACGTCCTGATCGCGACGCCCGGCCGCCTGCTCGATCACCACGAACGTGGCCGGCTGCTGATGACGGGCGTCGAGCTGCTGGTCATCGACGAAGCCGACCGCATGCTCGACATGGGCTTCATCCCCGACATCGAACGCATCTGCAAGCTCGTCCCCTTCACCCGCCAGACGCTGTTCTTCACCGCCACGATGCCGCCCGAGATCCGGCGCATCACCGAACAATTCCTGCACAATCCGGTTCGCGTCGAGGTGGCCCGCCCGGCCACCACCGTCACAACGATCACGCAGCTGCTGGTCAAGACCGGCCGCGAGCCGCACGAGAAGCGCGAGACGCTGCGCCGTCTCATCCGCTCGGCGCAGGATCTCAAGAACGCGATCATCTTCTGCAACCGCAAGCGCGAAGTGGCGCAACTGCACCGCTCGCTGCTGCGGCACGGCTTTTCCGCGGTCGCGCTGCACGGCGACATGGACCAGTCGGCCCGCATGGCGGCGCTCGACCAGTTCCGCCGCGGCGAGATCACCCTGCTGGTCGCATCCGACGTCGCGGCGCGCGGCCTCGACATCCCGGCGGTCAGCCATGTCTTCAACTTCGACGTTCCGCACCACGCCGACGACTACGTGCACCGCATCGGCCGCACCGGTCGCGCCGGGCGCAGCGGCACCGCGATCAGCCTCGTGGCGCCGGCCGACCAGAAGGCCGTGGCGGCGATCGAAGCCCTGATCGGCCAGTCGATCGCGTGGTCGGGCGAGCCCATCAGCGCCGAAGCTGCATCTGCTCCACGCCGCGAGCACGGATCGCGCGGCCGCCAGGGCCGGCGTCCTGGCAAGCGTCCGCCGCAGGCAGACCGCGCGCCGCGCGCCGAGCGCCCGCCGCAGGCCGAGCGCGCCGCGGCGAAAGTCGCCCCGATCGAGACGGCGCGCCCGCGTCCC
>CAZIGW010000306.1:0-9534 GCA_964538565.1 uncultured Hyphomicrobiales bacterium
CCATGGAGCGCCGGCTCACCGCGTTGCGTTCCATGGTGCCGGGCGCCGCCAAGATCGCGCTCCTCGTCAACCCGAGGAGCTTCGTCGCGCAGATGGAGGACGCACACGGCAAGAGCGCCAACCTGCTCGTCCTCAAGGCCAGCACGGCGTCCGAGATCGACGCCGCCTTCGACAAGGCCGCCGCCGAAAAGGCCGGCGCCGTTCTGGTCAGCGCCGACCCGTTCTTCACCAGCCAGCGCCACCGGCTCGTCGCCGCCGCGGCCCGCACCAGGCTCCCGGCGTCCTATCCGTGGCGCGAATACACGGCCGCCGGCGGCCTGATGAGCGAGGGGCCGAGCCTTGAAGACGCCTACCGCGAGATCGGCGTCCTTGCGGGCAAGATCCTCAACGGAGCCAAGCCTTCGGCGCTCCCGGTCAAGGTGGTCGGGGAGGCCGACTTCAAGCGCGCGCTCAACGACCGGACGGCACAGAGCCTGAACTTGCGGGCTCCGGCGAACCTGACCTTCCACGAGCGGCTGTGAGCCGGAGGGACCGTGCCTTCCCAATCCTCGCCGCCGCCTCGCGTCGGTCTCGGGTATCGCGCGGCCATCGACCGGTGGACGCGCGACAACCTCGATCGCTTCGACGTGCTCGAGGTCACGGTCGACCACTGCATCCACGGTGACGGCGCGGCGCGCTCGGCGGTGTTCGATCTCGTCGGACGCATTCCGCTCAACGCGCACGGCGTCGGGCTGTCGATCGGCACCGACGAACCGCTCGACCTCGACTACCTCGACAAGGTGGCGGGTGTCGTCGAGCGGCTACGCGCGCCCGCCTACAGCGAGCACCTCGCCTTCACACGGGTGCCCGGCCGCGAACTCGGCAACCTGCTGCCGCTGCCGCGCACCGAGGCCGTGGCGGAATCCGTGATCGCCAAGGTGCGGGCGGTGCAGGCGCGCATCCCGGTGCCGTTCCTGCTCGAGAACATCTCGTACGTTTTCGAGTGGCCCGACTCGAAGCTGTCCGACGCCGAATTCCTCGACCTGATCTGCCGCGAGACCGGCGCGCGCCTCTTGCTCGACGTCGAGAACCTGTTTCTCAACGCGCGCAATCACGGCCTCGACCCCTACGGGTTCGTCGATGCGCTGCCACCCGGCCTCGTGCAGGAGGTGCACATGGCGGGCGGCATCACCATCGAGGATCCCGACCTCGACCGGCCGTTCCTCGCCGACTCCCACAGCGAACCCATTCCCGAGGAGGCGCTCGACCTGCTCGGGTCTGTGCTGTCGCGCCACCGGCCGGCGACGATCGTGCTCGAACGCGACGACCGCCTCGACGCGACCGGAGAGATCATCGACGACATCGCCCGCATCCGCGCCCGCGTGGCCGCCACTCGCCCCGGATCCTCCCATGTCCGAACCGTTGCTGGCGCAGCAAGCCCGGCTGCTTGACTATCTGACGAGCGAGGCGGCGCTGTTCGGCAGCGACGCCCCGCCGCTCGATCCCGTTCTGCGGGGCATCGATGCGCGGTTGCTGCGTCTCGAAGCGCGGTTCTCGCACGAGAAGCGCATGGACAAGATCCGCGCGGTCTTTCCGCGCACGTTCGCGCTTCTGGGCGAGCGCCGCGTCGGGATCCTCCGCGACTTCGCCGCCACGGTCCCGCCGACCGACATCAGCCGCTACGCCAACGCCCGCCAGTTTCACGAATTCCTCACCGCCCTGTGGCGCACCCGCGTCGCGCAACCGCGCTATCTGCCCGATGTCGCCGCCTGCGAGTTCGCCGGCGCACAGGCCCGGTTCAATGCCGAGGCGGCGCGGCAGGCGGCAACAGACAACGACGGACGTTCACCGGGCATCCGCCGGCATCCCGCCGTCGTGCTGCTGCGGTGCCGACATGACGTGCGCGCCCTTTTCGAAGGCGGTCCCGTCGCCCCGGCGCCGAAACGACGCGACCTCTGTCTGGCTGTCGCCTGCGCCCACGAAGGCCACCCGGAGATCTGCGAATTGCGGCCGGCCGTCTTCGAACTGCTCGACGCTCTCGAGGCGTGGACCGATCCGGCCGTGCTCGGAGCGGGCTTCCTGGTCGAACAGATTCGCGACGACCTCGTTCGGCACGGCCTCCTCGAGGTGCGGCCGTGAGGCTCTGCATCATCGGCAAATACCCGCCGATCCAGGGCGGGGTCAGCATGCGCGCCTACTGGAGCGCGCACGCGCTCGCCGCCCGCGGGCACGAGGTGCACGTCGTGACCAACGCGCGTGAGGTCGAACCGCCGTTTCGCATGCACATGCGCGCCTGCGACTGGCAGCGCTGCGAAGGGACTTACCCGGACGGCGGCTCGGTGAGCGTGCACTGGACCGACCCGGTCGACCGCTCGCAGTCGCACATTCCGATGGCAAGCCCGTTCGTCTCCAAGCTGGCGACGCTCGCCGCCCGCGTGCACGCGCGGCATCGGCTCGACGTGATCCTGTCCTTCTACATGGAGCCCTACGGGATCGCCGGGCACCTCGCCGCCGGCATGACCGGCGCGCCGCACGTCGTGCGCATGGCCGGCAGCGATGCGGGACGGCTGTGGCATCATCCGCAGTTCGAGGCGCTTTACGATCATGTGTTGCGCTCGGCCGCGGCGGTGATCATCGGCGGCAGGGTCGCCGAGCGCGCGGTCGCCCGCGGCGTCGATCCCGACCGCATCGCCTTCGCGGGCGGCGTGAGGGTGCCGGAGGATCTGTTTGCTCCGTGCGGACCCACGCTCGACCTCGCGGGGCTGCGCGCCGAAACGCAGACCGACCCGCATCTCGCGGCGCAGTGGTGGGGCGAACTTGCGCCCGGCCGGCCGTTCATCGGTGTCTACGGCAAGCTCGGCGTGCGCAAGGGCTCCTTTGCCCTGCTTGCCGCCCTGCGGCAGCTCGCCGACGCCGGGCTCGACGTCGGGCTCGTCGCGCTCGCGCATGGCACGCCCGAGGTGGAGGCCGCGTTCCGCGCCCGCGTGCACGAGCTCGGGCTCGCCGACCGGGTCCTGCAGATTCCCTTTCTTCCGCACTGGCGCGTGCCGGAATTCCTGCGTGGCTGCCGGGCGGTGTGCTGTTTCGAGCAGGATTTTCCCATCGCCATTCACAGCCCGATCATTCCGCGCGAGGTGCTGCTCTGCGGCACCTGCCTCGTGGCGTCGACCGAGCTCCTTCGCAAGCTGCCCGGCCACGCCCGACTGCCCGACGCCTACGGATGCGTGGCGATCGCGGACGTCAACCGCGTCGACCTGGTCAGCGAAAGACTGGCGGCGATCGTGCGCAATTCCGAAGACGCGGCCGTTGTCGGAACGCGCGGGCGCGCGTTCGCCTCAGCCTTGCAGCGCGACGCGGATTTCCCGCAGGCGCTGGAACGGATCCTCGCGGCGGCGGCCGCGCGCCGAGACCCGCCCGGGACCTTGCGCCGGGCGGCTGCCGGAACGGAGCCAAGCCACAACGAACGGTTTGCTCTGACCGGGCTCGCCGCGGCGGCGATCGAGCGCGAGCCGGGCGGGCGCCGGCGCGGGCCGCTCACACTCAAGCAGGCGCGCCGCGTCCAGGTGTCCCTCGATCGGCTCATCGCGTGCGGACGCGCCGACCTGCGCTCGTTCGCCGCCGCAGTCGCGATCGAGATTGCGATTGCGGCGGCCGAAGACGACGGCCCGACGGGCGAGCCGCCCGATCCGCTGTTCCGGATCTCCCGCCGCCGATGGGCGCTCGCGGGCGACGACCTCCGCGACATGGTTCCGTTGCGCGACCCGCGACTGCGCGTCCTCGCCTTCGACTTCGACGTCGCCGATTTCCTTGGTGTTCGCCGGGCGGAGGACCTGCCCGCCACGCCCAATCCACGCCGAAGCTACGTCGTCGCCTTCGCGCGGACAGGCGAAGGCGGCCGCGGTCCGCTCGTCGTCGACGCCGTGACGGCGCGCATCCTGCAGTTGAGCGACGGTACCCGCACCGTCGGGGAAATCCACGATCTCGTCGAAGGCGCTTCACGGGCCGTGACCCGCCACTTCGCCTGGATCGAAAATCTGTTCGTGGAGGGACTGATCTCGCTGTCCGACGCCCGGCTGAAGCGCACCGCCCGGCTGGCCCACACGGCCTGACTTCTGCCGCCGGTCCCGCGCAGTCGCCTCCCCGTCCAGGCCCCGGTCCGGAGCACATCTCTCGGGACCGCAATCCCTCCCCGACGCCCCGATTCACCATACGCGAGTATAGCGCCCCGCCCCAGTGTGACCTGCGTCACAGAGGCCGGTATCGGGTATGCTATCATTTTCAGGCAACAGGGGGCGTCCTCGCGCCGGCAGGCCGATGGCAGGGTCAAGAAAAATGAAGCGGCGTAAGTTCATAGCGCTTCTTGGCAGCGGCGCGCTCGCATGGCCGCTCGCGATCGCGGCGCGGGCGCAGACGCCCCCGGGGCCGGTCATCGGGTTTCTGCACAGCGTCGCGCCCGGCGGAACGTTCGACAAACTCGTGTCGTCATTCCGAGAGGGCCTCAGGGAGTCCGGCTACGTCGAAGGCCAGAACGTCACGATCCTCTATCGCTGGGCCGAAGGACACTACGACCGGCTGCCCGCGCTCGCGGCCGACCTCGTCGAGCACAAGGTGGCGCTCATCGCCGCGCTCGGGGGCGTGATCTCGGCGCAGGCCGCGAAAAAGGCGACCCAGACGACCCCGATCCTGTTCATCTCCGGATTCGATCCGGTCTACGAGGGATTCGTCACCAGCATCAATCGGCCGGGCGGCAATGCCACCGGGTTCAGCGTCTACACCACGGAGCTGATCAAGAAGCGCCTCGAGCTGCTGCGCAACCTGGTGCCGGGCAAGAAGATCGCGCTTCTGCTCAACCCCAAGGCGCCGGTCAGCCCGATCGAGGAGCGCGACACGCGCGAAGCCGCGCAGGAGCACGGCCTCGAACTTCTGGTCGTCAAATCGACGGGCGCGGCCGAACTCGAAACCGGGATCGCAGGCGCCGCCCAGGATGGCGCAGGCGCCCTGTTGGTGAGCGCCGACCCGTCGTTCACCGGTCAGAGAAACCAGATCGTCGCGCTCGCGGCGCGCTACAAGCTGCCTGCGGCCTATCCGTGGCGGGAGTACGCCGTCGCCGGCGGCCTGATGAGCTACGGGCCGCGCATCTCCGAGGCCTACCAGTGGATCGGCCGCTATGCCGGCCGCATTCTCAAGGGCGAAAAGCCCGGCGAGCTTCCGGTTCAGTTCCCGCGCGAGTTCGACCTCATCCTCAATCTCAAGACCGCCAAGTCGCTCGGCCTGTCCGTGCCCTACCCCCTGATCGCCACTGCCAACGAGACGATCGAATGAGACTGCGGGCCCTGCCGTCAATTTTCGGTCTGGCCTTGGGCGGTACCGTTCGCAAGTCGCGACAGACTGCCGTCCCGATCCAATTCGGCGCTCCTTCGCTGCGCGGGCGCCTGTTCGGGAAATATGTCGCCCTGTTCGCGACCGTGGTGTGCGTCGCGCTCCTCGCCAACGCGCTCCTCGAAATCCTGTTTCTCTACCGCGAGCAGGAATCCGCCGCCGTACGCATCCAGCACGAGCAGGCGGAAGCGGCCGCGGCGAAGATCGGGCGTTTCGTCGAGGAAATCGAGGCGCAGCTCGGATGGACCACGCAGCTGCCGTGGAGCGCGGACACCCTCGAACAGCGCCGTATCGACGCGCTGCGCCTGCTGCGGCAGGTGCCGGCGATCACCGAGCTTGCGCAGATCGACCCCACCGGCCGCGAGCGGCTGCGCGTCTCGCGCGTCGCCATGGATGTGCTCGACAGCAATATCGATTTCTCGGCCGATCCGAAATTCACCGAAGCGGTCGCCCACAAGCGATACTACGGTCCGGTCCAGTTCCGACAGAATTCGGAACCGCACATGATCCTGTCGCTCGCCGGCGTGAGCCGCGGCAACGGCGTGAGCGTCGCCGACGTCAACCTGAAATTCGTCTGGGACGTCGTCTCGCAGATCAAGGTGGGCCAGAGCGGACAGGCCTACGTGGTCGACGCCGGCGGCCGTCTCGTGGCGCATCCCGAGATCAGCCTCGTGCTTCGCAACACCGACCTGTCGCACCTCGCGCAGGTCCAGGCCGCGCGTGCGGCCACCTCCGACGATACGGCGCAGCCCGCACAGGTCGCGCGCGATCTGCGCGGCCGCCGCGTGCTCACCGCCCATGCGCCGGTCGAGCCGCTCGGCTGGCTGGTGTTCGTCGAGATGCCGGTCGAGGAGGCCTACGCCCCGCTCTATGCCACGATTCAGCGCACCGGGTTCGTTTTCCTGGCGGCGCTCGGCCTCGCCTTCCTGGCCGGCCTCTTTCTTGCCCGCCGCATGGTCGGCCCGATCGAGGCACTGCGCGCGGGAGCGGCGCGCATCGGCAGCGGCGACCTTTCGCAGCGCCTCTCGATCAAGACCGGCGACGAACTCGAGGCGCTCGCCGACCAGTTCAACGACATGGCGGCGCGGCTGCAGGACTCATACGCCGACCTCGAGAAGAAGGTCGAGATCCGCACCCGCGAACTCGCCCAGTCGGTGCGCGAACTGCGCGCGCTCGGCGAGGTCAGCCAGGCGGTCAACGCCAGTCTCGACCTGGAAAACGTGCTGACCACCATCGTGGCCAAGGCGGTCCAGCTCTCGAACACCGAAGCCGGCGCGATCTACGTCTTCGACGAGGCCGAGCGCGTCTTTCACCTGCGCGCGACCTACGGCATGGACACGGCGATGATCGACGCCCTTTCCGAGCAGCGCATCTCGCTGGCGAACAGGCGCATCTCGGCCGCGGTCCAGAAGCGCGAGCCGGTACAGATCCCGGATCTGCGCAACGAGGTGCCCAATCCGCTCAATCGCGTGCTGCTCGGCGGCGGCTACCGGGCCCTCCTGCTCGCCCCGCTGATGCGGCGGGAGGAGATCATCGGCATGCTCGTGGTCCGCCGCAAGGAGCCGGGCGCGTTTCCCAAGGCGACCGTCGACCTGCTCAGGACCTTCGCGTCCCACTCGGTGCTGGCGCTGCAGAACGCGCGCCTGTTCACGGAAATCGACGAGAAGAGCCGCCAGCTCGAGATCGCCAGCAGGCACAAGTCGCAGTTCCTCGCCAACATGAGCCATGAGCTGCGCACGCCGCTCAACGCCATCCTTGGCTATGCCGAGCTGATCCACGACAACATCTACGGGCCGGTTCCCGACAAGATGCTGCGCGTGCTCGAGCGCATCCAGGCCAACGGCCAGCACCTGCTCGGGCTCATCAACGACATTCTCGACCTGACGAAGATCGAGGCCGGGCAGCTCAAGCTGGCGCTCGTCGACTATTCGCTCGACGACGTCATCCACGGCGTCGTCCATTCGGTCGAGCCGCTGGCGCTGGAGAAGAACCTCAAACTGGTCGCCGAAATTCCCGCCGGCCTGCCGGTAGGCCACGCCGACGAACGCCGCATCGCACAGGTCCTGCTCAACCTCGTCGGCAACGCCATCAAGTTCACGGAAACCGGCGGCGTGACCATCCGGGCGGCGGCCGAGGGCGGCAGCTTCCTGGTCAGCGTGCACGACACCGGCCCGGGAATTTCCGCGGCCGATCAACGCAAGGTGTTCGACGAATTCGAGCAGGTCGACAGCTCCTCGACGCGCTCGAAGGGCGGCGCCGGCCTCGGTCTGTCGATCGCCAAACGCATCGTCGCGATGCATGGCGGCCGCATCTGGGTCGAGTCCACGCTCGGGCAGGGATCGACGTTTTCCTTCTCCCTCCCGATCATCGTCGAACGGCAGGTAGCTTCATCATGACACGTATCCTGGTGGTCGAGGATCAAGAGGACAATCGGCAGATCCTGCGCGATCTCCTGACCAACGCCGGATACGACCTCGTCGAGGCGGAGAACGGCGAGGAAGCCTTGACGGCGGCCGAGCGGCAACGGCCCGACCTGATCCTGATGGACATCCAGCTTCCGGTGCTCGACGGCTACGAGGCGACGCGCCGCCTCAAGGCGCATCCTGAGCTGCGCGCCACCCCGATCATCGTCATCACCTCCTATGCGCTGAGCGGCGACGAGGACAAGGCCTTCGCGGCCGGCTGCGATGCCTACGTGACAAAGCCATACAGTCCCCGCATGCTGCTGGCCAAGATCCGGGAATTCCTTCCGCAGTCCTGACGCGGAGGTCGGCATGAACAGTCCCGCGCGCATCCTCATCGTCGACGACAACGACTCCAACCGCGACATCCTCGCCACCCGGCTCGAAACGCACGGCTACGAGACGTTGCAGGCGGCCGACGGCGAGGAGGCGCTGCTGCTGGTGCGCCAGGCGCTTCCCGACGTGATCCTGCTCGACGTGATGATGCCGAAGCTCGACGGCTTCGAGGTCTGCCGCCGCCTCAAGAGCGACCCCGCCCTTCCGTTCATTCCCGTCATCCTGGTGACCGCGAAGGCCGAGACCAAGGACGTGGTCGCCGGGCTCGACGCCGGCGCCGACGAATACCTGACAAAGCCGATCGACCAGGCGGCGCTCGCCGCCCGCGTCCGCTCGATGCTCCGGGTCAAGGCGCTGCACGACGAGGTGCAGGCGCAGGCCGCCGACCTCGCCGAGTGGAGCCGCACGCTCGAAAAGCGCGTCGCCGATCAGCTCGCCGAGATCGAGCGCGTCAGCCGGCTCAAGCGCTTCCTCGCCCCGCAAGTCGCCGAACTGATCCTCTCGGCCGGCGACGACCGTGTGCTCGACAGCCATCGTGGCGAGGTCGCGGTCGTCTTTTGCGACCTGCGCGGCTTCACCGCCTTCGCCGAAGCGACGGCGCCCGAGGAGGTGATGCAGGTGCTGCGCGACTACCACGCCTGTCTCGGGGCGCTGATCCACCGCTTCGAGGGCACGCTCGAACGCTTCACCGGCGACGGGCTCATGGTCATGTTCAACGACCCGCTGCCCTGCCCCAATCCCTCGGCCCGGGCCGTGCGCATGGCGGTCGAGATGCGCGACCGCACCGGCGAGCTCGTGCGCAAGTGGCGCGAGGAGGGACACGATCTCGGCTTCGCGCTCGGCATCGCCTACGGCTACGCCACGCTCGGCCGCATAGGCTTCGAAGGGCGGCTCGACTATGCGGCGATCGGCACCGTCACCAACCTGGCGGCGCGCCTGTGCGGCGAAGCGAGCGCCGGCCAGATCCTGGTCGACCCGAAGGTGCACGCCGAGATCGCCGGCGTCGCCCGCACCGAGCCAGTCGGCGACCTGGCGCTCAAGGGCTTCCGCCGGCCCGTGAAGGTCTACAACGTGCTCAGCCTCGAACCGGTGCCGGTGGCGTGACGCTTCGGATCAAGCCCTCGGGCGTCCGTGCGAACGTCCCAACTTTTCCTGTCAGCCCTCGACCGGCACGAGGAACTTGCCCTCCTCGATCCGCTTCACGCCGTCGACATACAGCGTCGGGTGCAGGATCACCCCGTCCATGTGGATCTTGGACTTGACCGAGCCGCCGACGTCGACGTTCGTGCCGAGGCCGAAATGCAGCGTGCCCATGATGTTCTTGTCTTCGCGCTGGATTCCCCGGACCACGGCCTTGGCGTTGACGCCGACCGACGCT
>CAZIGW010000307.1:0-6557 GCA_964538565.1 uncultured Hyphomicrobiales bacterium
ACGATCTGCTCGCCCCATTGCAGCGAGCGGTTGGAGGCGACGCGCGAGCCGCTGGTCTCGAACTGCGTGCAGATCGGCAGCAGGTAAGTGTTGTCCTTGCGGCCGCCGGCGACCGACAGCGACGCCCAGGTGGTCGGTTGCGGATCGGCCACGACCAGCAGATCGAGCTTCTGGAACGCCTTCATCGATTCGGGAATGCGCGTGATCGAATTGCTCGCGTGTCCCTGGACGAACATCGCCCGCACCACGTCCTTCTGGGCGATCTGGTCCTTCGGCAGGAGGACCGCGTCGAACCACCGCGTCAGCGGGATCCCGGGCGTCTCCATGCTCTTCTTGTCGTCGAAGCGCGAGACCAGATAGTCGTAGTCGACCTCCCAGACGCGGCTCCAGTGCTTCCAGGCGCCGTCCGTGAGGCCGTAGTAGAACGGCAGCGTCACCACATCGAGGCCGATGTCGGTTGCGCCCTGAACGTTGTCGTGCCCGCGGAAGATGTTCGCGCCGGTGCCCGGCTTGCCGACATTGCCCGTCGCCAGCAGCAAGATGCAGCTTGCGCGCACGTTGGCGGTGCCGACCGTGTGCTGGGTTTGACCCATGCACCAGATCAGGGTAGCCGGCTTCTGCTTGGCGAACATTTCGGCGACGCGCTTGAGCTGCTCGCCGGGAACGCCGCTGACGCGTTCAACCTCCTCGGGCGTCCACTTGTCGATCTCCTTGCGCGTCTCCTCGAAACCGTAGACGCGCTGCTTGATGAACTCCTTGTCCTCCCAGCCGTTCTGGAAGATGTGCCACATCATTCCCATCAGTACCGGGATGTCGGTGCCGGGACGCAGGCGCACGTACTCCGTCGCGTGCGCGGCCGTGCGCGTCATGCGCGGATCGATGACGATGAAATTCGCCCGGTTGAGCTCCTTTCCCTCGAGCAGATGCTGCAACGACACCGGATGCGCCTCGGCCGGATTGCCGCCCATGATGACGATGGTCTTGGCGTTGCGGATGTCGTTGTAGCTGTTGGTCATCGCGCCGTAGCCCCAGGTGTTGGCCACGCCGGTGACGGTCGTCGAATGGCAGATGCGCGCCTGGTGGTCCTGGTTGTTGGTGCCCCAGAACGCCGCGAGCTTGCGGAACAGATACGTGCCTTCGTTGGAGAACTTCGCCGAGCCGAGCCAGTAGACCGAATCAGGCCCGGACTTCTGGCGGATCTCCGCCATCTTGTCGCCGATCTCGTTGATCGCCTGGTCCCATTTGATGCGGGTCCATTCGCCGTTGACAAGCTTCAGAGGGTACTTGAGCCGGCGATCGCTGTGCACCAGCTCGCGCACCGAGGCGCCCTTGGCGCAATGCGAGCCGCGGTTGAGCGGGCTGTCCCAGCTCGGCTCCTGTCCGATCCACACGCCGTTCGCGACCTCGGCCGTGACCGTGCATCCGACCGAGCAATGCGTGCAGATGTTCTTGCGGATCGTCACCTGCGCGCCGGCCGGTGGTGGCGGCCCGGCCTCGGCCTTGCGTACCGAGCCGAGCGGCAGAGTTCCGAGCGCCGCGAGACCGCCGGCGGCGAGCCCCGAACGGCGGAGAAAGGTTCGGCGATCGAGCGTTTCGGCGGCTTGCGATGCGAGCGCGGTCGCTAGGCTGCCGCGTCGCGCTGCACGTTCCGTTTTCTTGATCAGCACGTTGGCCTCCCTCAGCTCGGATAGCGATTGACGCGGTAGTACGCCTTCACGTGCTCCGTTTCCCGGTAGCGGGACTTGCGCTTCTCGTCGTTCGTCTCGCTGTCGGCCTCGGCGGGGGCCGCGAACGGAGCAACAGCCGCGACGGTGACGCCGACGCCCGCGCCCAGGGCGCGCAAAAATTCACGGCGAGCAAGCTTGCCTTTGTGTTCGCTCTTCATCGCCTGTCCTCCTCGTGTCCCGTTCGCGGCCCTCGCTCGTTCACGACGGCAGCGCGAAGGCTTCTGTTTCGATGTCCATGAAAATGCGACCGACCGTTCCGACGCGCCGATAGAAATCGGCGGCGTCGGCCTGCTCGAGGTCGGCGAAGAAGCGCCGCATCCAGGGCGCGAGATGCTTTTCGAACAGGTCGCGGTCGGTCCCGGCCGGAGCCGGCAGGCCGCCCCCGATCACGCCCGCCATGATCTCGCACAGGATCGCCACGTGATCCTCCGGCTCGGCCTGCCCCTCGACCCTTTCGATCCCGAGCCGGCGAAGATCCTCGCGCAGCCGCGCAAGCGGCCGCTCATACAGAAAGCCGGTCTGGTAGTAGGAACCATAGGGCATCAATTCGCCCCGCCCGACTCCGATGAACAGATTGAAGAATTCGCGCTCGACGCGGTCGGCGCGCGCCCGGCTCGCGGCGTCGCCCAGCGCCGCGTGGGCGACGCCGAGCGGCGAAGCATCGCCGCGCAGTTCGCCGAGGCGCGCCAGAAGTTCGGAGCCGGGCGAGCGCGCCAGCAGGGTCGCGAGCAGCGCGTATTCCTGCGCCCTCGCGTTTTCGATCTGATCGATCGCGCCGTCGAGCCGAGGCTCGTAGAGATCTGGACGCAGGTCCATGCGCGAAATGCCGGTGACCGCCTCGACCGCGAGCACGCGGTCGGCTGGAACACGCGACCAGTTGGAAACCGACGGCTGAGAAATTCCCAGTTTCCGCGCCAGAGAACCCACCCCGCCCGCGGCGCGGATCGCTTCGCTCAGCCCGGCATCCCTCATGACGATCGGTCCGTCGGAGGTCTGAATGACTCTCGTGGAGAAACGCTACGCTTTGGGAGCGATGCGGGTCAATAGCCAAAGGCTATGAGTGCACTCGACTTACGTCTATCTCGCGCACATTACTGCGGCAGCGCACCGCCATGACGCCGCATCCGTCGCGCGCTCGCGTTTTCGTGAGCGAATTCTTCCGTCGACGCCTCCCGCACTGCACACACATCTTCGCCGTGCTGCGGCAAGTCCATGCCAGTACTGGCGGTATCTTCTTGGCGCACGGAGTTGCCCGCGAGTTGCGCAAGCTCGCGCCCAGTGCCGCTCGCGTCGGCAGCGACAATCGGCGTGTCCGTTTCCGGTGTCGCCGCGTCGGCGCGTTCCGCCAACGACGACTCCGCGGAAGTCTCGGACGCGTCTTGCAAGATCGCGCGCGCAAGCCTTGCGGCATCGGATCCGGTCAGCGCACCGAACCCCGGCACGCCGTCGGGCGCCGTGAAGTCCCACTGGTTTTCGGCGATGCCGACGAAATCGCGAATCTGCGGATCGGTGATCCATGCGCGACGAAGAGCCGCACGGCGCAATTCGAGCGGGACGCCCGGGGCGAGAAAGCTGCGCAGGTCGGTGGACGCGGTGATCGACTCGAGCGACGGCAAGGACACGGGCTCGGGCGCCGGCGCATCGAGGGGCATCTCCTGCGGCGACTGCTGCTGCGTCTCGCGCTGAGGAGAGCGGGAGACATGCTCGCCGGCCGCGTCCGCGCGCTCGCCTTCGCGCACGCTTTCCGGACTGGGTGCGGAATCGCCGGATTCCGCCGCCGCGCGTTTGCGGCGCGACCAACGGGAGAGGAACGTTTCGGCATCCGCCATTACTTTTCGCCCTTCACCAGCGGACCGCGCCGCGCCAGCGCTTCGAGGTTCGCGGGCGTCCGTCTGCGTTTCGTGAATGTCTCTTCCACGTAGTGCTCGGCGACGAAAACTTCGAGTCGGGCCCGCACGTCGTCGGGCATCGGAACGGATTCGACGAGGTTGGCTCCCGTCTCGGTGTAGGCCTCGCCTTCGCTCGGGTCCGCCGTCACCGCAAGCGGCGCAAAAGGCAGATCGCCCTCGACCGGCCGCATCACCACCCACAGCGCCGGAACGCCGGACATCAGGTTTTCGCGATATTGCGCGGCGTCGGACGCGAACAGCTCGATGTCGGCAGCACCTGCGTAGAATGTCAGACAATCTTCGTCGCCGCAGAGGCGCGCGCCGGCCGCCGCCGCCGGGACGCCGGGCAGGATTGCGACCGGCCGCCAGATGAAATCGACCCAGGCACTTCGCGCCTTGCGCCGCTCGAGCACGACGCCGACCGGAATGCGCGCAAGAGGAACGGCCCCGCTCATGAGACCGTCTCGAGGTGCCGCACCGGCAGGCCGGTGAGGAGATTCTGCGGCTTCAGGCGCAGGACGTGCTCCGGCGTCATGGCGAGGATCAGATAGACCGGGTCATTCCAGACGTCGGTTCCGACGACGCCGGGATCGGTGAAGCGCAGGCGGAAAAGTCCGGCCAGCCGTGCACGCATGCTCTCGTCGACGGCTTCGCCGTTCCACAGCGTGTCGCCGATCTTCGTTCCTTCGGCGTCGAGACCGACGTACCAGGTGAGCACGACGTCGCGCACCTCCGTCAGCGGCTCGACGACGACGCTCATGGCCAAGAGGTGCGCGATCCACCGTTCGATCACGGTTGCCAGGGCGGCGAGACCACGCCGGCCGGCGGTGAGATCGAGCGCCATGTCGAAGGCGTCGCTGCGCGACCAATAGGTCTGCGCATTCTCGTCCACCATGACGTCGATATCGGCGCTCACCTCGATTCCGAGCATGGACACGAGTGGCGAGACCGGCCCTGGCCGCTGCCCGGCGATCCGCTCCTCGTCGGCCGCGAGCAGCGAGCCTTCGTGCAAGGTCATCCGCTGTGGCCGGAAGAACAGTTCGGCCGCGCGCAGCACGAACGGATCGTCGCAGCCATCGAGTGCGTTTCTCAGGATCACGTGCACCAGCTGGCCCAGAAAGAGCGGCGGCGTCGCGCCGGCGCCGTCGCGGCAGAGCGCCAGATACGCGGCTTCGAGCGTCGGATGACGCAACAGGTGGTCGCGGAACGCGCGCATGACCTGCCAGTTTTCCCGGGCGTCGGCGTCCGCCATGGCGGCCAGCTCGTCGTCGCTGACCGCCCGGCGCGGATTCTCCATCAGCGAGCGGTGCAGGGCGCGTTCGGCCGGGCACGCCTCCGGCGGCGGCACAAGCTCCGGGCGCGCGAAGTACGCCTTGAGGAATTCGTCCGTGAGCGCGAGCCCGCCGCTTTCGTGGCGGTCGAGCAGATGATGCCCGCAGGAGATCCAGAAGTCCCTCATCGGCGACTCACGGTTGCCTCTGGGTGGCGAGGTTCGCGAGAACGACGCGCTCGGACGCCGGGTCCTCCTCGTCCACTTCAAGGAACGCGAAGGCGCGCAGCGGCTTCGGCCCGTTGCGCGGACGCAGCGTGCGGAACGTCTCGTGGATCTCGCCCGCTTCATGCGTGCGGCGGACGGCGATGAGCGTGTCTGCCGGATGATCGCAAAGGGAAGCCGCAAACGCGACTTCCTCCGCGGCCGCCGCCCGCGCGTCGTCGAGACCGGGGGCGCCGAATTGTTCGACGAGGCGCTGCGCCAGGGTTTCGACCAGCAGCACGCGATCCGCCTCGCTCGCCTCGACGATCTGCACCAGGGTCGACCAGCCGAGCGTATCGACGCCGAGAAATCCCGCACGGAATGCCGCGCGCGCCTTGCCCTCGAGCGAAGTCGGATCGACGTCCCAGAACATGAATCCGCCAGACACCGCCCATTCGCCCGGTTCGGCCGCGCGCTCGAACACGAACGTGTCGGAAGGATCGAGCCGTATGGTCCGCAGCAGTTTCACAGCCGCGGTCCCCGCGTCTGCGGGTCGAACCACGACGGCGTCGCAAGCCCCGGTACCAGCGGGCGGCGTTCCGCCTTGCCGCTACCCAGCCGGCGCACCAGCAGGTCGCCGTTCTCGGCGATGTCGCGACGCACGCCTTTCTCGGGTGCGAGGCGCGCCAAGTAGCTCCTCGCCACCGCCCCGAAACCCTCCTCCTGCCAGGCATCGACCGTCACCAGGAAATGGCGGGCAAAGCTCTCGACCAGGCGACCGGAACCGGTCTCGCCGAAACCTTCGTCGTCTAGCGCGGTCGACGCCGGCCACAGGCCGGGCTCGTCGTGGCCCATCGCGGCGGTCCTTACCATGACACCAAGAACCAGCCAGTCCGGAGGCTCGTCATCGGATGCCTCCGGTGGCCAGCCGAGGCGGACGCCGCCGACCAGACCGCCGTCGACGCGAACGACATCCGGCCAGTCGAACGCGATCGCCTTCTCGGGCGGCGCGTGGGCGGCCAGCGCATCGCCCAACGCCGCGCATCCCGCGTAGAGCGCACGTCGCGCCGTGGCCAGCGGCTCGTCCGGTTCCAGCACGACCGCGAATTCGACGACGTCGAAGCGGCCGACGTAGACGAGCGTGCCCGCTCCTTCGGTCGCGGCGACGTCCTTCGCATGTGCGAACGAATCCCCGACTTCGCGCAGCGTGACGAGCCGAAACAGCGGCGGCAGCTCGAGCGCCTGCGTGACCCGCACGCGCGGACGGGGCATGTCGAGTGGCATTTCGCCTCCCGGACCTTACGTAACCCTTGTGACAATTATAGCCTGCATCGTCTAAACACCAGTCCGGGGCGCCTGCGCCCCAGCACGGGAGACTTCATGGTCGAGCCGCCGCGCCATGTTTTCGTGTGCTCCTGCGAGGACACGATTCCGCTCGATCTCGCGACGGTGCGCAAGGGCTGTCGC
>CAZIGW010000308.1:0-27030 GCA_964538565.1 uncultured Hyphomicrobiales bacterium
GAAGCCAGGGAGTGCCTTTCGGACGAAACGCGCACGATGGCCTATGCCGGCGAGATCATGCTCAACACGCCGAGCGTGGCCAACGCCAAGGAATACGCCCGTATCGTCCGTGAGCGCGCCATCTCCCGCCAGATCGCGGACGCCGCCAGTGGGATCGAGCAGATCGCCCACGAGAATTGCGCCATCGAGGACAAGATTGCGCAGGCACAAGCCCTGGTGCTCAGCCTGGATGCGGGCGGCGCTGATGGTGAGTGCCAGATGGTGGGAGACATCCTGCGCGACCATGTCGAGGTGCTTCAGGAGCGCCATGACCGTGCGCAGAAAGGCGACACCCTGGATGGGCTGAGCACTGGCATTCCCGACCTTGACCAGTACATGCAAGGCCTGAAGCCAGGGCAGATGATCGTCATCGCTGGCCGCCCTGCGATGGGCAAAACCACCCTGGCGATGAACATCGCGGCAGACGTGGCCATCAAGCAGAACAGGCCGGTCCTGGTGATCAGTCTCGAGATGACCAAGAGCCAACTGATGGATCGCCTGATCGCGGCCGTCGGCGGGATACCCCTGCAGAACCTCAAGGACGGCTCCTGTACCCACAAGGAGTCGACCGAACTCGCTGCCGCCACCCTGAAGCTGCGCGACGCCAAGATCGCCGTGAGCGACGTACCGGTCATGACGATGCCGCGCATCCGCTCAATCGCTCGCCGGCAGAAGCACCGCATGGGCGACCTTGGCCTGATCGTCATCGACTACCTGGGCCTCGTGGAAGGAGAGGGCAAGGGGAGGGTAGATGACGTCACCACCATGTCGCGCCAGATGAAGCTGTTGGCTAGGGAGATCGGATGCCCGGTGCTCCCGCTCTGCCAGCTCAACCGCGGATGTGAGTCTCGCCCCGATAAGCGCCCGGTGCTCAGCGACCTGCGCGAGTCCGGCGCCATCGAGCAAGACGCGGACATCGTGATGTTCGTGTACCGGGACGAGGTCTATTTCCCGAACAGCGAGAAGAAGGGCATTGGCGAAATCCTGATCCGGAAGAACCGGGATGGGGAGATCGGCAGCGTCTTCACCGCCTTCCAGGGGAGTAAGTCCCGGTTCGTCCCCCTGGAAAGCCACTACCGCGAACAGCCTGAGCAGAAGGAGGACTGGTGATGAAAGAGCGCCGGACCATCTACCAGCACCAGGGATACAAGCTCCGCTCGTACACCGAGCTGATGTGGGCTCGGCTCATGGACGCGCTGGATATTTTCTATCTCTACGAGCCTCACCTGCTCCAGGTTGAAGGATGCAAGTACCTGCCAGACTTCTACTTGCCGTCGGCTGACATGTACCTGGAAGTCAAAGGAACGCGGCCGACCGATATCGAGAAGGCAAAAGCCGAACAGGTTCACGCGACAACGGGGCGTCCCGTCGTGTTTCTGGTTTCCAGGCCGCAGAGCGACACCCGCGGATTCATGAATTGCTATCTGCTGGTTCCGCGCGATGACGAGTGGGCAACCTTGTCGCTGGATTGGCTTGGTCAGATTTTTCTGAAAGCAGCCGGCGAGTACGCCTGGCACAGGGCGATTCTCTCGGTTCGCGAAAACATCCTGGATTGTCTGCGTCCAGCCAGCGAAGTCCTTGATGAGGTCCTCCTCGAAATGATGGGCAGGAGCGAAGCAGAGGACTGCCTCCGGCTTACCCACAAACGAACCAATGATGATCGCCGCTCGATTGACCGCGAACTGTCGATTTCAGACCGCGGCATCGCTTGGTGGCGCAACCGTTACTTCCCCACCGGGACTGGTCCCGCTGCATCGGCTTCGGCAGGAAGGAGGGCCACCCAATGAAACGCTCCTGGAACGTCCTCATCCCGGGCCGCGCGCCCTTCGTGATGATCCTGATGGAAGACTGCGACCCGCTCGCAGTGGTTCGTTCGATCTGGCCGACTGCGGAGGTTGAATGATGAGGGCATACGCACTGGTTCAAGGTCCGCGCCGCAAGGTGCTCTACATCTCCGACTCCTGCTTCCTGCTCTGGGAGTTCGGTGGCGAGCACTTCGAGCCTTCCCGTGAAAGCGACATTCGCACGCACCGCCAGAACAAGGCCATCTGCAAGGAAAACAACGCCTACATCGTGCGCCTCGACTTCACACTGGGCGATCCGATTACCAAGCCACGCAAGCGTAAGGAGGCGCGCAATGTCTGACTTCATTGATCGCCTCAACAGCCCAACAACGCAGGTATCTGACGGCCCGCTTCCCGGCAATAAAGGCTGGGGCAAGGCTCCGTTCTGCGGGAACAAGGCCCACTATTTCGAGCTTATCTACGACGATTCCATCGGCCCGCATGGGCGCGAGAAGTACTGGGTAGCTCTCTGTGGAGTGGATGCCGTCACCGCAGACAGGGTGCCGATGTTCTCGGCCGGCAGCTGGAAGCGCTGCAAGAACTGCGAGAGGAGGGCGAGTCATGGCTAACCCCCGCTTCCCCATCCGCAACGAGACCGACCGCCAGCGCGCCATAGCGATCCTTCAGCGAGTTGACCTGACTGAGGGCAAGACCTGGAGTCTCCACGACGAAGCCCGCAGTGACGCGCAGAACAGGCGCATGTGGGCCATGCTGCGCGACATCAGCCACCAGGTCGAGTGGTACGGCCGGAAGCTGGACGACGAGAGCTGGAAGCACATCTTCAGCGCCGCGGTTCAGCAACAGGACGCCGTTCCGGGCATCAACGGTGGGTTCGTGGTCCTCGGCGTCTCCACCCGGAAGCAATCCAAGAAGTGGTTCAACGAGATGTTCCTGGTGATGGAAGCCTTCGCCGCCGAGCACGGCGTGAAGTTCACCACCCGAGACTATTGGGAGGGCGCCGCATGAGCTTCGAACGCCAACAAGGCCAACGCTATGCCACTGAGATGTTGCTCTCCGTAGCCACTACGCCCAAGGCCTTCTACGAGCAGCAAGGGCCGGTGGCAACAGTAATCGAGAACCTGGAGCGCACTGCGGATCGGTTCCCGGCGGAGTACGCCAAGGGCATCAGGGACATCCTCTATCGGGTGAAGGAGGCTGCGGCATGAGCCTGATCAAGCGCTTCGAGCGCAACACCGCCGGCCGAGACTTCGCTGTTGGCGATATCCACGGCCACTTCACCCGCCTGCAGGAAGCACTCAATGCCGCCGGCTTCGATCCGTCCATAGATCGGCTGTTCAGCGTCGGCGACCTGGTGGACCGCGGTCCGGAATGTCGTGACGTGCTCGACTGGCTGGCCAATCCCTGGTTCCACCCGGTGCGCGGCAATCACGACGACTACGTTTGCCGCTTCGACACCTGCGACGTGGACAACTGGATCTACAACGGCGGTTCCTGGTTCGCCGGCCTTCCGTTCGACGAGCAGAACGAGTTCGCCGCCCAGTTCCGCGAATTACCCATCGGCATCGAGGTGGAGACCGGAGGCGGCCTGGTTGGCCTTCTCCACGCGGATTGCGTCTTCGATTCCTGGGATGCGTTGAAGCACGAGCTCGACTGTGCGAGCAACCAGCGCCGCAAACTGGTGATGAACACCTGCATGTGGTCGCGCACTCGTATCGATCAGGGCGATGAACGCCCCGTGCACGGCCTTCGCGCTCTTGTGGTGGGCCATACGCCTCTGCGCCGCCCCGTAGTGCTGGGGAATGTCTTCCACATCGACACGATGGGCTGGCGTCCGCAGGACGGCGGTTACTTCACGCTGCTGGACCTGTCGATACTGGAGCCCATACCGCCGATGACGCAGGCACTGGAATGGGAGCAGTCGGCATGAGCAAGTTCAAGGCCGGCGACTTGGCCCTCATCATCAGCTCTCGTCACGAAGAGAACCTTGGCCGCGTGGTTGAGCTAGTGAAGTTCTTTGATCAAGAAATAGTCACCCTCGGTGACGGATCGAAAGTGTTAAACCCAAGGAAGTACGCATGCTGGGAGGTTCAAGCTGACGATATGTTTGTCACCAGCAAGCTCCGCCCAGAAGGTTTCTATACGTCGTGCGCAGGGGTTCGTGAAAAGCACCTGGCGCCCCTCCGCGGGGACTTCCAGCCCGAGCAGCAGAAGGCGAAGGAGGTGGAGGTATGAGCAAGTTCACCATCTTCATTCTCGGCATGACCTTTTTGTCGCTCATCACTGGTCAGATTTCATCGGCTCTTTGGTTCGCCTCGGCGGCGCTGATTTGGGAGTTCAGATGAACCTCTCCACCCGCCAGCCACGCCCGAAGAAGTGCCAGAACACCGAATGCGGCACCAAGTTCATCCCGCAGCGCCTGGGGCAAAAGGTGTGCTCCCCGGCATGCGCCCTGGCTACCAAGGACAAGCACCAGGCTCCGGCGCGGAAGGCCATCGCCGACCGCCAGCGCAAGGAGATCAAGGCGCGGAAGGAGAAGCTGAAGAGCAGGGCGGATCACCTGAAGGAGTGCCAGGCAATCTTCAACCAGTACATCCGGCTACGGGACGCGGACAAGCCCTGTGTGAGCTGCGGTCGTCCCGCCACCTGGGATGGCCAATGGCACGCGTCGCACTACCGCAGCGTCGGCTCCACGCCGGCGCTCCGCTTCAACCCGCTCAACGTGCACCGCGCTTGTTCCATCTGCAACTCCCACCTGAGCGGCAACATCATGGGATACCGGCCTGAGCTGGTGCGCCGGGTGGGCGAAGAGGTCGTGCTCTGGATCGAGGGGCCGCACGATCCGCAGAAGTGGTCCGTCGACGAGATCAAGGCCAAAACGGCCGAATTCCGCGCCAAGGTGCGTGAGATGAAGAAGGCTACTGAAAACTACAGGGGAGAGACGGCATGACCGGCGATGCGCTCCTGTACTCGATACTGATACCGCTTGCCATTGGCTATCTCTGGGGGAGTTGGAAGGCATGAAACTCAACAGCGCGCGAGAGGCTTGGCATTCGGCGTTCTACTCGCAGTCCGATGGGCAGTGGATCGCATTCGAGCAGCAGCACTACCTCGGGTGCATGGTGCAGATGAGCGAGCGGGACCGATCAACGCTTGTGGCCATGCACCAGGCGCTCGCCGGGCCAATCCAGGGCGCTATCGCTACGCTCCCGGTCCGCCTGCAGGCCTTCGGGCACCACATGTACGGCCCGGGAACCAATCCCGACATCAAGGAAGAAGCCGAGTCGCTGGTATTCGATCTGGCCTACAGCCGCGGCGAGAAGATGTATGCGAAGAAGTTCGAGAAGGCCCGGCATGTAGCTGCTGGTGTTCTGGAGCGCTACCGCAGAATGCACCAGGGAGGGCAGAGCTCCATGCCTGATCCGTTGCCGACACCGGAAGCGTTCCGCGCATGGATTCTCACCCGCCACGGCATCGACCTCGACTCGCGTAACTGGACGAGGGAATGGCAGCCCTTCATCGAGGCCTGTTTCCTGGCCTGTGATGACCTGGACAAGCAGGCGCTGATCCCGGTGTCGAACATCCTCGCAGTGATGAAAGAAGCCGCCTGAAACGGAATGCTATAACGTATTGACAGAATTGTGCGGGTAGGCGACACTCATTCCCATCATCGAAATTGTCACTTCAGAGCCCGGCCATGTGCCGGGCTTTGTCGTTCTTGCATGCGTGAAAGCGGAGCTGCCGATGGAACCGACCTCTACTGCGGCAGGAGCATTGCTCGCCAAGTACAGCGTCGCGATCGCCGCGTTCGCTGGTGCAATCCTGTCGCTGTCCTTCCTCCGCGGCCTGACTCGCAAGCAAGCCAGCGCCGCGGTGATCACAGGCTTCCTATCCTCGATCTTCACCACCCAACTGGTGGTGAACTACTTCGGCCTTCCGGCTGATGCCGATTCGAAGAACGGGGTGGCCTTCCTGATTGGCCTCTTGGCCATGAACATCATCCCCGCCATCAAAGCAGCAGCGGAGCGCATTCTCGCTACCAAGGGTGCCTGACCATGATGACCTCCATCCTCATGGGCCTGGACGCCGTGCTTTGCATTCTCGTGGTGCTAGCAGCGCTGGAGTTCCTGCGCGCCGTCCACCTGTTCGAGCATCCAATCCTGAGCCTGTCGTTCTACCTGGTTGCGATAGGGGCCTTCGGCTTACTGCTGGAGCTGGCAAATGGCTACTGGGTGAGCCCCTGGGCGGTTGTGCTGCACCTCGGTGTCGTGGTGTACGCCTGGTGCCGCCGCAAGCACATCTTCCGGGATGACTGGTCGTGGGATGGCGTAGACCGACGTCGCCGATTTGGAAAGTAGATAGGAGTAGATATGGCCGGCAGACCAAAAGGGCTGCCCAAGACTGGCGGCCGGAGAAAAGGCACGCCGAACAAGGCCACTGCCGACATAAAGGCCATCGCTCAGCAGTACGGAGAGGAATCGATCCTCGGCTTGATCGAGATCGCCCGAGATACCGATGCGCCTCATGCGGCGCGTGTTGCTGCCTATAAGGACATACTCGACCGCGGCTACGGCAAGCCGACACAGAGCGTCGATCTTTCGTCCGCGGACGGCACCATGACACCGAAGAGCCTTTCCGACTTCTATGCAGGAATCCCTCCCGAGCCTGAATCCGGTCCTTCGTGACTTCTGGCTGACGCCAGCGCGCAACCGGGTTCTGTACGGAGGGAGGTCGAGTTCCAAGTCATGGGATGCAGCAGGCTTCGCGGTATTCCTGGCGCAACAATGCAAGGTCCGTTTCCTGTGCGCCCGCCAGTTCCAGAACAAGATCGAGGAGTCGGTCTACACGCTGCTGAAGGTGCAGATCGAACGATTCGGCCTGCGGGATCAGTTCCGCATTCTGGACAACAAGATCATCCACAAGCGGACGGAGAGCGAGTTCCTCTTCTACGGCTTGTGGCGCCACATCGACGAGATCAAGTCGCTGGAGGGCATTGATGTCCTCTGGATTGAAGAAGCCCACAACCTGACTGAAGCGCAATGGGAGATCCTGGAGCCCACGATCCGTAAGCAGGGCTCGCAGATTTGGGTGATCTTCAACCCGAAGCTGAGTACGGACTTCACCTACAAGCGCTTCGTGGTCAACCCGCCGCCGAACACGGTGAAGCGGCTGATCAACTACACAGAGAATCCTTTTCTCTCCGACACGATGCTCTCGATCATCGAAGCGGCTAAGGAAGAGGACGAGGAGGCCTACGGGCATATCTACCTCGGCATTCCGAGGGATGATGACGACGCGTCGATCATCAAGCGCTCGTGGCTGATGGCCGCTCTAGATGCGCACAAAACCCTCGGCATCACGCCTGCCGGATCTAGGCGCATTGGCTTCGACGTAGCCGACAGCGGTTCGGATGAATGCGCCCAGGTCTTCGCGCATGGCTCGTTGGCCAAATGGTCGGATAAGTGGAAAGCCAGGGAAGACGAGCTTCTCAAGTCGGCCACTCGGGTTTGGGATGAGGCCAGGAAACGCGATGCGCTGATCACCTACGACTCGATTGGGGTGGGCGCGGGGTGCGGGGCCAAGTTCAACGAGCTCAACGCCGCGCGCAAGGATGGGGCCTCGGTGCTCCATTCGAAGTTCAACGCTGGCGGGGCGATCTGGAAACCCGAGGCGATCTACTCGCACGGCACCAAGAACAAGGACATGTTCGCCAACATCAAGGCCCAGGCCTGGTGGTTGGTGGCTGACCGGCTGCGCAACACCTACAACGCCGTGAAAAACGGCCACCAGTTCGATGTGGACGAGATGATCTTCATCGACAGTGCCATGCCAAATCTCGACCAGCTGATCGACGAACTGGCCACGCCCAAGCGCGACTACGACAACCTCGGTCGCGTGAAGGTTGAGAGCAAGAAGGACTTGGCCAATCCCAAGCGAGAGGGAGGGCCTATCCCATCACCCAACCTGGCGGACGCCTTCATCATGGCATTCGCGCCCGGCCAGCAGCCGATGCGCATCAACCCGGACTTGTTGAAACGAGCATGAACATCCTGAACCTCTTCCGCCGCCGCGCTGAGCCTATCGCCACGCCGGCGGAGAAGGAACGGATGCGCATCAACTCGATGGTCCTGGCAAAGGCCATGGAGACCACCAGCCCGGCGCTGAAGCGTATCGATCTGATGCCATATGAGCCGCCGGCTGGTGTGGTTCCTGCTGCGCAGCTGAAAGCCGTCATGGCCATGGACGCCACGCCCTACGACTACCTGAACCTGACCGGCTTTAGTGGTGGCTTTCCAGGTTATCCCTACCTGGCCGACCTCTCCCAGCGTGCCGAGTACCGCAAGATGGTCTCGCGCCTGGCGGAGGAGATGACTCGGAAGTGGATCGAACTGAAGACCATCGGTGACGACGACAAGTCGGACAAGGTGGCTCAGCTCAACGATGCCCTGGAACGCTACAAGGTCCGCGAGCTGTTCAAGGAAGCCGCCGAAGATGACGGCTACTTCGGCCGTGGGCAGCTGTACATCGAGGTGAAGGCGCCTCAGGGAACGGTTGCATCGGACGATCCGTTGGAGCTTTCTTCGCCGCTGTTCCTGGCTAAGGAGAAGATCGCCAAAGGCTCCTTGGTGGCCCTGCGCAAGGTCGAAGCCGTTTGGACCTATCCAGGCGTGTACCAAAGCACCAACCCCCTGAAGGCCGACTACTACAAGCCTCAGGAATGGTTCGTCATGGGCCAGACCGTGCACCGCTCGCGCATGCTGATGTTCGTCAGCCGCGAAGTGCCGGACATGCTCAAGGCGGCGTACAACTTCGGCGGCCTCTCGCTGAGCCAGATCGCTGAGCCTTACGTGAACAACTGGCTGCGCACGCGCAACAGCGTGGGTGATCTGGTGCACAGCTTCAGCCTGTCGATCCTGAAGACCAACATGCAGGCCACGCTGAGTGGCGCGGCCGATCCGAGCCTGTTCATGCGGGCGGACCTGTTCAACCAGGTGCGCGACAACCGCGGACTGATGTTGGTGGACAAGGAAGACGAGGAAGTCGAACAGATCAACACCCCGTTGTCGGGTGTGCATGAGCTCCAGGCTCAGGCCCAGGAGCAAATGGCCTCGGTTTCAGGCATTCCTCTGGTTGTGCTGCTTGGGATCACTCCAAGCGGCCTGAACGCCTCCAGCGAAGGTGAGATTCGCGTCTTCTACGACTACGTGAAAGGACAGCAGGTCAGTATCTTCAAGGACAATCTCAAGAAGGTGCTGGACATCATCCAGCTTTCCGAGTTCGGCGAGATCGATCCAGACATCACCTTCGAATTCGTGCCGCTGTACGAGATGAGCAAGAAGGAGTTGTCCGAGATCCGCAAGGCTGATGCCGATACCGATGCCGTCTACATCGACCACGGAGTACTTGGGCCTGAGGATGTGCGCGAGCGCCTCGCATCTGATCCAGACAGCCCCTACCACGCCCTGGAACTGAGCGATGACTTCGATGCGGAAGAAGAGCCGGACGAAGACGCCGCGGACTCTGCGGCAGGTTCGTCCTAACGCCGGCATCCGCGCCTGGTACCAGAGGCAGCTGGATGATGCGATCGACGACATGCAGAACTCGGTCGTGTACTGGCTGAAGGCTGCCTACCGCGACACGCCATTCGCTCAGGACGCCAACCCGGCAACGGTGATGCGTGACGCCATGCGCCGCCTTACCCAGCGCTGGGAGCGTCACTTCGATGTGATGGCCGATAAGCTGGCCCGGCGGTTCGCGGACAAATCGCTGAACGCCTCGGACGTTTCGCTCAGTTCCTCGCTGAAGGACATGGGCTTCACCGTCCAGTTCAAGATGACGGAACCCATGCGCACGGCCTACCAGGGCGTGATCAACGAGAACGTCAACCTGATCCGCAGCATCCCCGAGCAGTATCTGACCCAGGTCGAAACCCTGGTGATGCAATCGGTGCAGCGTGGACGCGACCTCGGCACGCTGTCACAGGAGCTGCAGAAGCGGCTTGGCGTGACCAAGCGCCGGGCTGCCTTCATCGCACTCGATCAAAATAACAAAGTGACCAGTGCTCTCACCGCTGTAAGGCAAAAGGAACTTGGAATAACTCGCGGCATTTGGCGACATTCGCACGCGGGAAAAGAGCCAAGGCCGTCGCATGTCGCCGCCGATGGTAAAGAGTTCAATTTAAGCGAAGGCATGTTCCTTGACGGTGAATGGGTTATGCCAGGAGAAGCTCCGCGCTGCCGCTGCACATGGAGCGCAGTCATTGAGGGTTTTGGCGTATAATTGACGTCGACAGGATAGGGCGGCCACCCGAAAAACCAGTTCCCTGCTGGCTTCCTGTCTCCTTCATAGGGGATTAGCCGAGGGGGCTAAATGAAGACGTGCACAAAGTGCGGCGTTAGCAAGCCGCGTAGTGAATTCAGCAAAGACAAATACAAGCCTGATGGACTTTGCGTTAGATGCAAAACCTGCAGGCGAAGCCATTATCTGAACAACGCTCAATATGAGAGCGAACGACAGATGGCTTACTGGCACGCTAATCGAGACAGATACCGAGAAACCAGTGCGGCTTACTATCAGGCTAAAAAGCCAGAATACAAGCGCCGCGCTCGGGAGTGGTATCTGGAAAATACCGAGCTAGTCGCTGCGAATAGCAGAAGCTGGCGCGAAAAGAATAGAGAAAGGGTTGCAGGGTATTCTCACAAGAGAAGAGAGATAGAGCGCCGAGCAACCCCCACATGGGCAAACATGCCTTTGATTGAAAAGGCATACGAGGACGCAAAGCTGATTAGCGAGAAATCAGGCGTACCTCATTGCGTAGACCATATCGTTCCATTGCAGTCAGATTTAGTTTGCGGCCTTCACTGCGAACAGAATCTGCAGATCATCACGATATCGGCGAATGCGTCGAAGTCGAACGTCTCATGGCCTGATATGCCATGAGCGCCGGCCGCCCAACCAAACCAAGACCCGCTCCGGCGGGTTTTTTATTGCCCGGAGAAAAGTGATGCCCCTCAAGAAAGGCAGTTCCGAGGCTGACATCTCGGCCAACATCGCGGAGCTGATCCGGGCTGGCCATCCTCGCGAGCAGGCTGCGGCGATCGCGTATCGCGTCGCTGGCGTGGATGAAGCAAGTCCTATGCGTCCGGCCTACGCTGCCGACATGAGCGACGAGGACTGGACGAACCTGGTCGATCTCTTCGCGAAGTGGGTGGGTGAGGAAAGCAAAGAGCCCGAGCACGCCCAGGACCTGCTCACGGAAGGCCTCCAGCGCGCGCGTGGTGAGCGAATTGCCTTCGACCGCGCCACGGTGCGCCGGATAGACGCTGACGGCCGCATGCATGTCTCTGTAAGCCCGATCAGCAAAGCCAATGTCTGCCCCTACTTCGGCAGGGAAATCCCTGGCGGCGAGGCGATGGGCCTGGAGCCCGAGCGCATCTATCAGCTCTACCGCGATCCTGGTGAACTGGCCAAGGGCGTTGCGACCTTCAACAACATTCCGCTGCTGAGTCGGCACATCGCCGTCAGCGCGGCTGATCCGCAGAAAGAGTTCGTGGTGGGCGCCACCGGCAGCAATGCCGAGTTCGTCGATCCCTTCCTGCGCAACAGCTTGGTCATCTGGGACGCCTCGGCCATCGCCGGTGTCCAGACCAACGAACAGCGAGAACTGTCTTCGGCGTATCGCTACGTCGCGGACATGACGCCCGGCGTTTCTCCCGAGGGCGTGCCTTACGACGGTCGCATGACCGAGATCGTGGGCAATCACGTGGCACTGGTCCCTGTTGGCCGTGCCGGTGCTGACGTCCTCGTCAGCGACTCACTACCCGAGGAACTTACCCCTATGAAACTGAGCAAAGCCGCCGCTGCACGTGCGGCCCTTCATGCCGTCCTGCTGCCGCAGCTGGCTCAGGACAGCGCCCCGGCCGACATCCGCAAGCTGACCGCCAAGGTGACCACGGCCGAGAAATTGGCCGAGGACGCCGCCAAGGCATTCCCTGACGCCAAGATCGACGTTAAGGCCCTGACCAAGTCCATCCAGTTCGCCCTGGACGAAGCGGAAGAAGACAAGCCCGCTGAAGACGAGGACGACGAGGAGAAGGACAAGAAAGCGGCCGATGAGGATGACGAGGACAAAAAGGCCGAGGACGAAGACGACGAGAAGGACGAGCCAAAAGCAATGGACGCCGCCACCGTCGCCCTGATCCGCGCAGACGCCAAGAAGGATGCCCTGCAGGCCGTCAAGGCGCTACGTGAGGCCGAGGCTGACGTTCGTCCTCTGGTCGGCGAGATCGCCGCCATGGATAGTGCTGAGGACGTCTACCGCTTCGCCATGGACCAGCTCGGCATCGAGCACAAAGGCGTCCATCCGAGCGCCTACAAGGCCCTGATCGCCATGGCCAAGGCTAAGGGTGACAAGAAACCGGACAGCTTCGCGATGGACGCTGCCCATTCCAAGGACTTCGCCGCTCGGTTCCCGACCGCCGGCCGCGTACTGAAGGTGTGATGCCATGGGCTTCCAAACCACTGTGAACCAATATCCGGCGCCTGCTGTAGAGGGCGATTTCGCTTCCGCCAACCCGCGCGCCTCGGTCCTGCCGAGCGATGGCGTCATGGTCGCCGCTTCCGGCGGGGTGACCGTCGGCCGCTTTGCCTGGGTATCGGGCAATACCGTCAGCAATGCTGGCTCCGGCGTTCCGGCAGGCTTCATTCATCGCGACCATCAGGCGCTGAACTTCAACCTGCTCAGCGAAGCCACCATGGTGATCCCGCAGGGCTTTGCCGTAACCGTGCACAACCAGGGCGATTTCTGGGCACGCTCCGCGACCATCGCCACTGTCGGGCAGAAAGTCTTTGCCTCGAACACCGACGGCACCATCAAGACCGACGCCGCGGGCGCCACTGTCGCCGGCTTCACCGAAACCAAGTGGTCCGTGGCCAGCGCTGGCGCTGCCAACGAACTGATCAAAATCTCCAGCTGGGTACTCTGACCATGGATATCCGTTCCGATCTGCACAAGCTCGCCTTCGACTACGGCGTGCACTTCATGGACACCGTGCGTGCCTACCTGGCTGACGGTGTTCGCACCGACTACAACATCGCCATGGACGCCCAGCCCGGCCTGGTGACCGTCAGCAACTCCGGCATCCCGGCCTACCTGGCGAACTACCTCGATCCGGAGCTGATCCAAGTGCTGGTCACTCCGATGAAGGCTGCCCAGATCTTCGGCGAGGCCAAGAAGGGCGACTGGACCACCATGTCCAGCCAGTTCCCGGTCGTGGAATCCACGGGTGAAGTCGACACCTACGGCGACTTCAGCAACGCCGGCCAGTCCTCGGCCAACGTCAACTGGGTTCCGCGCCAGTCCTACCACTTCCAGACCGTCACCCAATGGGGTGAGCGCGAGCTGGAGATGATGGGCCTGGGCCGCATCGACTATGCGGCTCGCCTGAACATCGCCAGCGCCCTGACCATCAATAAAGCGCTGAACAAGATGTACTTCTTCGGCGTGTCGGGCATCCAGAACTATGGTGCCCTGAACGATCCGAACCTGAGCACTCCGGTTCAGCCGCTGGCTACCGGCACTGGCTCCAGCCGCCTGTGGGCGGACAAGGACGGCCAGCAGGTCTACGACGACATCAGCCAAGTGCTGTACAAGCAGCTGCAGGCCCAGCTGAAAGGGCTGGTCGAGCGCGACGTGCGCATGACGCTGACCATGTCGCCGACTGCCGAGGTCAACCTGACCAAGACCAACCAGTACAACGTCAACGTCACCGATCAGCTGAAGAAGAACTTCCCCAGCCTGCGCATCGAGACCGCTGTCGAGTACAGCACCACCTCCGGTGAGCTGGTTCAGCTGATCGTCGACGAGATCGAAGGCCAATCGACCGCCTACGCCGCCTTCACCGAGAAGATGCGTGCGCACCCGGTCAAGGTCGGTCTGTCGTCCTTCAAGCAGAAGAAATCCGCCGGCGGCTGGGGCACCATCATCCGCCGTCCTGTCGCCATCGCTCAGATGCTGGGGGTGTAATCCATGGCAACCGTAATCGTAGGCTGCAAACTCCCCCATGGCCTTCACGCCGAACTGGGTGGCAAGGTCGTCACCCTGGCCGGCTCCAATAGCTCCAGTATCATCGGCGGCTTCGGCATCACCCGTGATGTCGACAAGGACTTCATCGAGGGTTGGCTGAAGGCCGAGGCGAAGAATCCCATCGTCGCCAATGGCCTGGTGTTCATCGCTGGCAGCGAGCGTGAGGCCGAGAAGGCTGTGGCTGAGCGTGAGCGTGAAGCTAACGGCTTCGAAGGCATCGATCCCAAGAAGCCCGGGAAAGACCTGAAGCCGGCAGAAGCCGAGGAGTAAGCCATGGGCGTCGTCGTCTTCGATCCGGCGGCGTTCAAGCAGCGCTATCCGGAATTTGATTCCGTTTCGGATGACCTGCTGAGCGCCTACTTCTACGAGGCGACGATCTACCTGGACAACACCGACGAGAGCCGGGTGAAAGATCTTGGCTTTCGGACGGTGCTGCTCTGGATGCTCACGGCGCACATCGCGGCGATCAATGCTGGGGTGAATGGCGAATCCGCCTCGCCTCTGGTGGGGCGGATCAACAACGCCACGGAAGGATCGGTCTCTGTCGGAACCGACATGGGACAGGTTCCCTTCACTGCAGCCTGGTTCCTCCAGACCAAGTACGGGGCGGCCTTCTGGCAGGCCACGGCCCCGTTCAGGACCATGCAGTACGTTCCCGGTCGCTCCTATGAACTCACTTGGAGGAATCGTTTCCCATGGGTGCCGTGAAAGGTGGTGACCGAGTTAGCCGGCGATTGCGTGAACTGGCCGAGCGGCTTGATACCGGTGAGATTCTGCGCGCTGGCTTCCTCGAAGGCGCGACCTATCCAGACGGGACGTCCGTTCCTTTGGTGGCTGCTGCAAACGAGTTCGGCGACCCCGCCATGAACCGGCCACCGCGGGCGTTCTTCCGCGATGCCATCGCCGCGAACGGCAAGCGCTGGGCCAAGGGGCTGGGAAAGCTCATCCATGCCGGCAACAGTACCGACAAGGCCCTGGCGCTCACCGGTGAAGTGGTGCGGGCGGACATCCAAGACTCCATCCGGAAGTTCGCCACGCCGCCGCTCTCGCCGAACACGCGTAAGAAGTCGGCCACGGCTGGCTTCGACAAGCCTCTGATCGATACGGGCCACATGTTGAACAGCGTCGACTACGAGGTCCGCAAAGATGAACCTGCGGGGAATAGCCAATAGCGTCACGCAGGCCGTGAACCCGAACACGCCGGCGCAGATCAAGCCATCGGCCGGCTGGGTGACGAATCCGGATGGAACTCGCACCCCTGGATTCGGAGCGCTGGTCGACATCGATGTGCAGCGCCAGGCGCTCACCCAGAAGGACCTGATGCATATCGACGGACTGAACATGGCCGGGGTATTCGCGCCGTTCTACATCGACGGCAACTGGTACAGCGTCAACCGGCCGGATGGTAAGGGGGGTGACATCATCCTGATTCCCTCGAAGTCGGAAGAGTGGCTGGTAGTGGCTGTGACTGAGCTCTGGCCGGATTGGACGAGGGTTCTGGCATGCCTGCAACTATCAACGTAACCGAGTCGGATCTGTTTGCTGGCTTGCGGTCGTTCCTGCTCCAGGTCCTGGGCAGCAACTTCCAGGTCTTCAAGAGCCAGGGCAACAAGGTCGCAATGCCCACCGGTTCCTTCGTCATGATGACGCCGCTGTTCATCGACGGCTTGTCCACCAACGTCGTGACCTACAGCCCTGAAGATGACGAGCGTCACGACACGCGAACAACGCAGTTCCGGGTACAGCTGGATGTCTACGGCCCTGACGCCTCGGCCAACTCCAACATCATCGCCACCCTGTTCCGCAGCGAATATGCAACGGAACAGATGGCCTCCGGCCCGCTGCAGCCGTTCTACGCAACGGAGCCCAAGCAGAACGTCATGACCAACAGCGAATCCCAGTACGAGGACCGCTGGACGTTTGAGCTGTACATGCAATTCAACCCCATCGTCACTTCGCCGCAGCAGTTCGCTGATGACCTGCAGATCGGTCTCGTCGAGGTCGACACCAAGTTCCCGCCAGGAGCCCCCTGATGTCCACAATCCCAATCTCCCAGATTGTCCAAGTCAATCCGGGCGTGCTGGCTGCTGCCGGTAGCGCGGTCGACCTGAATGGCCTGATCCTCTCCCCGAATGCCTTCCTGCCGACTGGCCAGGCTGTTTCGTTCGCAACCGCTCAGGATGTGGCGGACTACTTCGGTCCTACCTCCGCCGAAGCGACGATGGCCAACATCTACTTCGCCGGCTATACCAACTGCACCAAGCGCCCGGGCCTGCTGTACTTCTGGGCTTACCCGACTGCGGCCGTCGCTGGCTTCATGCGTGGTGGTGACCTCTCGGCAATGACACTGGATCAGCTCAAGGCTCTGTCCGGTGTTCTGACCGTGACAGTGGATGGCGGGGCGGCCAAAACCTCTTCCAACATCAGCCTGAGCGCCGCGACCAGCTTCTCGAACGCAGCCACGATCATCAGCGCGGCCTTCACCTCGCTCGGCGCTACTGTGACTTACGACGCCCAGCATGCAGCCTTCCAGTTCACATCGAGCACCGCCGGTGATGCCTCGTCGGTCAGCTTCGCGAGCGGCACACTCTCTGCCGGCCTGAAGCTTACCCAGGCTACTGGTGCGATTACTTCCGCAGGTATCGATGCGCCAACGCCGGCGGAAGCCATGGCGGAGGTAGTCGCGGCCACCCAGAACTGGGGCTGCTTCACCACCACTGCCGAGCCTGACCTTGACGACAAGAAGGCATTCTCCGACTGGGCAAACGCTCAGAACGACCGTTACGCCTACGTCGGGTTCGACTCGGATGTGAACGCGAAGGTCAGTGGCAGCACCAGCACTTGGGGCGCCTATCTGAAGACCAACCAACTCGACGGCTCAATCCCGGTCTTCGGCACCAATGCCCATGCTGCCTTCGTGCTGAGCTATGCGGCATCTCTCGACTTCGACCGCCTGAATGGCCGTGCGACCCTCGCATTTCGCAGTCAGTCCGGCATGGCAGCCTCGACCGACAACGCCAGCGATGCCGCGGCCCTGGAAGCCAACGGCTACAACTTCTACGGTATCTATGCCAACGCGAAGCAGCAGTTCAACTTCATGTACCCGGGCTGTGCATCGGGACAATGGAAGTGGGCAGACAGCTATCTGAACCAGATCTGGCTGAACGCCAATCTGCAGTTGGCGATGATCACCCTGCTGCAGAACGTCGGTTCAATCCCGTACAACAACCAGGGGTATGCCCTGATCGACGCAGCCTGCCAGGATCCCATCGCCGCCGCGGTGAACTTCGGCGCCATTCGCACTGGCGTGGCTCTGTCGGATGCCCAGAAGGCAGAGATCCAATTCGCCGTGGGCTCTGACATCAGCGCCGCATTGGAAGCCAAGGGCTACTACCTGCAGATCGTGCCGGCTACTGCCGCCATCCGTGCGGAGCGTCGGAGCCCGAGCATGACGCTGTACTACACCGACGGCGGCAGCGTTCAGCGCCTGACTCTCGCCTCGATCGAAATCCAATAAGGAGCAACCCGAATGGCAACTATCACTTCGGCGAACTCCAGTCTCGCCATCGCGGTAAACGATCTGTATCCGTCGCCGCAGAGCATCCAGGGCTATGCGGCTGATGATGCCTTCACCGCGGATGCCGTGGAGCAGGCAGAGATCGTCATGGGCGTGGACGGGCACATGTCGGCCGGCTTCATCTTCAACCCGACGCGCATGACGATCACGATCATGCCGGACTCGCCATCCCTGATCATCTTCGAGAACTGGCAACTGGCCCAGCGCACGGCGCGCGAAGTCTACCGCTGCAATGGCACCGTGATCCTTCCTGCCATTGGCCGGAAGTACTCGCTGCAGAACGGCGTACTCACCAGCGGCAACCCATTCCCGGGTAACCGCCGCACCCTGCAGCCGGTGCCGTTCATCATCACCTGGGAACGCGTGATCGCGGAGAACAACTGATGGCTCGCAAGACTGCTCAGTACCAGGTGACGGACGCCGGACGAGACAAGGGCAAGGTGTTCGTTATCACCGAGATGCCGGCCTCCCAGGCCGAGAAGTGGGCCATGCGTGCGTTCCTGGCCATGGCCCAATCTGGCGTCGAGCTCCCGGATGGGGTGGCCGACCTCGGCTTCGCCGGCATCGTTCGCATGGGCGTCCAAGCACTGGCCAAGATCCCCTTCGACCAGGCCGAACCGCTGATGGACGAGATGATGGCGTGTGTGCAGATCATGCCCAGCACGTCCAACCCGTCCATCGTCCGTCCGCTGGTGGAAGATGACATCGAGGAGATCGCCACCCGGCTGAAGATCCGCGCGCAGGTGCTGAGCCTGCATTCGGGTTTTTCTATCGGCGACGGTCAATCGACTTCGGCCCCGTCGCCGGCATAAGACGACACGGTATCGTCGACTACCTGAATCTGCCGCCTACCATCGCCACGGTGATTTCCTCGCGCTTGGCGACGCTCCACGAACTCGATACCGTCTACGGTCTGGAAGACCTGTGGTGGCTGATCGAGGTCAATTCGGTCGACACCCACAACCGCAATCTCGCCGCCCAGGAATAACGCATGGCCACAGTAATCGATGCTCTGGTGGTCACGCTGGGGCTGGACTCGTCCGGCTTCAAGAAGGGCGAGAAGGAGGCGGCTGATGCGCAGAAGCGCTTCGTGCGCGAGTCCGAGGCGAGCGCCAAGCAGATCGCGGCCCAAGCCAAGATCATGTCCGAGGGCTTCCGCCGCGTGCGGAACGAGCTGCTCGGCCTGTTCGCCGTGGCCATCGGCGCCAATGGCCTGAAGGACTTCATCGCCAGCACGGTGAAGGGGCAGGCCCAACTCGGGTATCTGTCCAAAAATTTGGGTATGAGCGCCCGGGAACTGGATGCGTGGGGCAAGACGGTCAAGACCGTTGGCGGCTCGGCGGAAGGGTTCCAAGCCAGCCTGCAGAACATCGCTTCGGGCATTGAGGCGTTCAAGCTCGGCGAGGACTCTCCCGTAGTGGGGATGTTCCGCGCCATCGGCGTGAACGTAGCCGATTCCGCCGGCAAGATGCGTCCGTTCAAGGACGTGTTGATGGATGTCGCTGACGCCCTCCAGCGGTACGACCCTCAGGACCAGATCCGCATCGCGCAGAGCCTGGGGATTGACCAAGGCACGCTGAACGTCCTCCGCCAGGGGCGGCAGGCTGTGCAGGACCTGTACGGCGAGATGTACCGCTCTTCGGGGGTTACCGAAGAGAGCGTCAAGCGTGCACAGGAAGCCCAGCGGGTTTGGGGCGAGTTCGCCGCTCAGGCCAATGGAGTGGGGCAGGCCATCTTCGAAGCCATGGGGCCCGCATTGGTCGAGCTGACCAAGGACCTACGGGATTTTGGCGGGTGGGTGAACGAGCATCGGGCTGAGATTCAGAAGTTCTTCACTGACCTGGTGGAGGGTGGGAAAGACCTGGTCCAGATGCTCCGCGACCTCGATCAGGACACTGGCGGGGCGACCACCAAGATTCTGGCCCTCGGCGCGGCCTTTGCCGTGGCCTCCAAGGGGGTCGGCATGTTCCTGGGGGTAGGTGGTAGTGCGCTGGCCATGGCATCCCGCCTGGGAGCGATAGGGATCGCTGGATACGCTGGTTACCAGGCCGGCACCTATCTCAACGACAACTTCATCAGCGGCACGGCGGTTGGTGACTTCATCGGCGAATGGCTGAACCGCGGCGCTGCTGCTCTCGGGGTTGAGAGTGCCCAGGATTCGGTCAACACCATGGATGCGGCCAATGGCAAGGTCAACGGCGGCCGCCCCATGGCCGACTATGTGGCCAACTACTTCCAGTCGAAGGGCTGGAGCCGTGAGCAGGCCGTGGGCATTGCTTCGAACCTGAGCGTCGAGAGCGGCTTCAATCCATCTGCAGTAGGGGACGGCGGGAAGGCCTACGGCGTTGCGCAGTGGCACCCTGACAGACAGCGCCAGTTCCATGCTTTCGCCGGCAAGGACATCCGCGCCTCAACTCTGGACGAGCAGTTGGCGTTCATTCACTACGAACTCACCCAAGGGCAGGAGAAGTCTGCCGGGGATGCCCTGCGCAAGGCACGCTCTGCCTATGAGGCTGGCGGTATCGTCTCCCGACAGTACGAGCGCCCTGCGCGAGCAGATGCAGAGGCAAGCCGCCGAGGAATGCTGGCCCAATCGATCTATGGAACGACCGCTGGCGATCAGTTCCAGATGACCGCCGAGGAAAGGCTGGCTCTGGAGCGCGACCAGATGGGCGTGCGCCCAGGCGAGATGCGCATCGGTGCTGGAGCGAACGTAGCCCCCTCGCAAATCTCTGCGACGACAAGCGAAGTCAACATCCAGCAGATGACCGTCAACACGCAGGCCACTGATGCCCCAGGGATCGCCCGCGACATGGGTGAAGCACTGCGCCAGAACCAGCTGATCAACTCGTCCGCCACGGGGATGAACTGATGTCCTTGATCGACTTTCCCAACGTCCCAATTGCTCCCGGCGTGCCCGATGTGCGCCGGAGCGCGGTAGGGATTGGCGCGGTCAGCGGAATTCTGGGGACTGTTCTAGGGGCCGACTTCTTCGGCTTCCTGGACGGTGCTCTTGGGCCGGAGTGGGGGCTGTACGACAAGAACGGCGCCCAGGTGATCTTGCCTGATTCGGTGATTGCCTTCGACTACCGCGGCGAGCAGCGCATCTCGAAGTACCCGGTCGAACTCGGTTCGTTCTCGTCGTACAACAAGGTCGCGCTGCCCTATGACATCCGCCTGTTGATGACCTGCGGCGGCCAGGGAGTTATGGGGCGGGATCAGTTCCTCCAGCAGTTGGAGCTGCTGAAGGAAACGACCGAGCTCTACGACCTCGTTACCCCAGACTTCACCTACCAGAACGTCAATCTGGTGCGCTTCGACTACAGGCGCACTTCGAACCAGGGCGTCACCCTGTTGACCGTTGATGCCCAGTTCGAAGAGGTGCGGCAAACAGCACTGGCCATTTACTCGGCCACCGCAGAGCCACAAGGGCAGCCGGTGACGAGCATTGGCGCTGTCCAGCCTGTAACGCCCAATACCCAGCAGGAAGCGTCCTTCGACGCCAGCGCCATCGCCTAGAGAGCCCCATGCAGATCATCCCGCTCGCTGCCGTCGCTTCGCAGACGCTGAAGGTCGTTCTCGCCCAGCAGAATTGCGTGCTGAACGTCTACCAGAAGTCGACCGGCATGTATTTGGACGTGAGCCTGGAAGGGGAAGCCATCCTGGCCGGGGTTCTCTGCCGCGACCGCGTTCGGTGTGTGCGTCAGGCTTACCTGGGGTTTGTCGGTGATCTGGCCTTCATGGATACCGAAGGCACCGATGATCCGGTTTACTCTGGCCTGGGCACTCGCTGGGTGCTGATGTACCTGTCGCCGGAAGACCTGGTCGAGAAAGCCACTCAGGCCTCCATCGACTTCCAGTCGAGGATCAACGCCGCCAATGCGTGGGCCGCTGCTCATCCTCTCGTGCTGACTGGCGCCCTGGCGAATGGGATTCAGGGAGTGCCGTATTCGTCGTCGATAACCCTGCAAGGGCAGATGGCCAATTCCGCTCTTTCGTGGAGCGTGGTCGGTTCGCTTCCGGCTGGTCTCTCTCTAGACTCCCGGTCTGGGGTGGTGAGCGGAACGCCTACTGCCGGGCTGACGATCGTCTCGTTCACGCTGAGGGTGAAGGACAACCTCGGACGCACCGCGACCTCCGCGCAAACCGTGAAGATCGGCCAGACCTTCACCATGGCTATCCAACTGCCCGGGATCATGTCGCTGACGCGCCCGAGCATTGGCACTTACTTCGATCCTACGGCAGTCCTGCAGGTTGCGGCGAATGACCAACCCCGCTTCGACTACGATCCCGTGACGCTGGCCCTGCGTGGGCTGCTGGTGGAGGAGCAGAGGACCAACGCGATTTCGAATTCTTCGGCGACAGGGGCTGCAGTCGGGACGCTGCCGACAGGCTGGTCGCTTAGCCTTCAGAGTGGGGTAACTGGATCCGTCGTAGCTGTTGGAGCCGAGAGCGGTCTGAGCTATGTCGATATCAGGTTCCAGGGGACCATTGCCGGCGCAGGCCTGGAACTTACCGTCCTGCCCGCCGCTTCGGTAGCGGCTTCTCCCGGCCAGGGCTGGGCGTGTTCGTGGTTCGTGAAGCTGGTCGGCGGCAGCCTCACCGGGGTGAGCGAAACTCGCACGCGAGTCATCGCGCGCACGTCCGGGAGCGCATACATCAGCTCTGACAATACCCCATTCACTATGCCGACATCGCCTACGCAATTATCGGCATGTCGCAGTGGATCGAAATACACACTGCCGGCTAACTCTGCCTTGGTCCAGGCGGCCATCACTGCGGTCTGTGCTGCAGGGTCGATTGATTTCACGCTTCGCGTTGCTCTACCGCAGCTTGAACTTGGCAGTTCCATTACCAGCCCCGTGCCGACTGCTGGTTCTCAGGTAACCCGTGCTGCTGATGTGGCCACAATCACGGTGCCTTCCGGCTTTACCACGCTGACCTACGGCTTCGACGACGGTACGTCTGCGCAGGAGATTGTCAGTGCGGGACCGCACACCATTCCGACTCCCGTTGCGCCAAGGCGGATCGAGATCATATCGGTGACTGCCTGAGGATCGCTCATGACTTTCATTCGAAGGGAAATGTCGATCACCATCAGGCAGGCCCAGGCGCAAACGAAGCAGCAGGAGACCGGGCCTTTGACCCCCGCAGGTGACGACACTGTCACTCTCACTGGTCATCGATGCGAGGCGATCGTAGTGAATCCGGGCGGCAACCTGAGCATGTCTCAGCTGCAGTTACGCGTGTTCGGGATGAAGGCCAGTGACATGAACAAGTTCGTCACTCCGGTGGCTCGCTTGGGCGTACGCAATGACGTGATCAAACTGAGCGCCGGGGATGCATCGTTCGGGATGCATCAGGTGTTTGAGGGAACGATAGGCTCGGCGGTCATCAACTACTCCGGCATTCCGGAAGTGGCTTTCGACGTGTACGCCCAGGGCGGCCTTTTCGAGAAGATCAAGCCGGCCGCAGCGAACAGTTATGAAGGCGAAGTCGATGTGGCAACCATCGTCCAGGCAATAGCCAAGCAGATGGGGCTCGCGTTCAGGGACTATGGCGTCAAGGTAAAGCTGAGCAATCAGTACCTTCACGGCACGCTAACTGACCAGCTCTACGCCGTGTGCACGGCGGCCAGGGTTCCTTGCAGCATCGAAAACGGCACTGTTTCGATCTGGCCGAACGATGGCGGAACAGATGCCGCAGAGGTCGAATTGAGCCCGCAAACTGGACTCGTTGGTTACCCAATCCTGACGCCCAACGGCATACAGGCTGTGTGCGAGTTCAATCCAGCCTTCCACCTGGGGGCGAAAGTGCGATTGGTGACCAGCGTGCCTAGGGCTGCGGGAACCTGGTTCGTGCAGAACATGCGACATGAGCTTGCTACTGAGCAGCCACAGGGTATCTGGTTCACCACCCTGATGCTCGCCGAGCCGGGATTTTACGTTTCTAGGTGGTACTGAAATGTCGAACTCGACTGATGGTTACCGTCCGTCCCGGTCCATCTCTTCTGGATCGGGAGAGGTCAACCAGCTGCAGTTCCTCGTTCGCAGTTTGATCAGCAAGATGTCCTCATCCGCACCAGTCGAAGTCATCTCGGTTACCAATGACGGCGGCGTTTCGCCAATCGGCTACGTCGCCATTCGCCCCTTGGTCCAGCAGATCGACGGCGACGGGAATGTGATCGACCACGGCATCATTTACAACGTCCCGTATATGCGCATTCAGGGTGGCTCCAATGCCGTAATCCTTGACCCGCAGGTGGGGGATATCGGGATAGCCATTTTCTGCGACAAGGACATAAGCGCCGTGAAGGCTACAGGAGCCGCTGCGCCGCCAGGTTCGGCGCGCCGCTTCGCCATGTCGGATGCTGTATACCTGCAGAGCATTCTTAGCAGCGCGCCGAGCCAGTACGTGAGGTTCAGCGCAGCGGGAATCGAGCTAGTCTCGCCCCAACAGGTTCGCATCCAGGCACCTGCGGCAGTGATCGATGGCAACACCACTATCAACGGCAACCTGTCCGTGAACGGCGGCACTGTGAAGAACGACGGCGTGTCGATCGACAAGACGCACACTCATTCCGGCGTGTCGAGCGGAAGCGGCACTTCTGGTCCGCCCAGCACGTGAGGCGATCTCAAGTCATCGGGATTGCACCGCGGGCACCAGTCACATCCATGCGTCACGCAGACATCTCTGAACTGGTCTTGCAGCGTTCCGGGGTGTTCTCGGGTAAGAGCCCAGCCGGTGTATTTGGCTGCAAAGGCGCAGGGGATGATCAGCATGTCCTTCTTGCCCAGATGGGGAATCTTGACGTGCACCTGCGGAATCCCAAGCGGGAACTGGGTTGGGAAGACCACATGGCAATGCGACCGGCAGTCCTTCACCCGGAATGACTCGTTCAGGCAGTGCAGCACCTGCAGCACGTTGCCATCGTCCTTGAACAGCCGTCCCCTGACGGAAAAGAACGTTCCTTTCACCCTGGCCAGCATGTCGGCGATCGATACCGCCCTGGCGATGTCCGGCGCCGTCGCTTCGAACGCCGCCACGTGATAGTCGACGTTGCCCTTGGTTACCTCCACGAAGTAGCTGGCCCGTCGCGCCAATGAGAGCGCGATGGGGTAATCGGCTGCGCGTGAGGACTGGAAGGCGATGACCAGGGCGTAGCGCTGGGAGAGGTCGGGAAGGTCGGGCATCTCAACTGGAAGATTCAATCGGAACCTCACATGGCAAGCACACTGCTACTCGACCGCAGCGCATGGGATTTGGTGTTGGATGGGGAGGGGAATGTTGCCCTTGCTACTGAACCCTATGCCATTGCCCAGGACGTCGCCAGCGCCGTCCGTACGTTCCTCGGGGAGTGCTGGTACGACACCACTCTCGGATTGCCGTACTGGCAGCAGATTCTCGGCAAGTACCCACCGGTTTCCCTCATCAAGAAAAAGATCGAAATAGCAGCCCTGACCGTGCCTAAGGTGGCCCAGGTTAAGACCATCGCTGTTTCGTTCACTGAGCGCGGCCTTACCGGGCAAATCCAGATCATCGACACCGACGGACAGGAAGCGGGAGTCTCGTTCTAATGACCACCAACGTTCCCAGCGTGGTAATCGATGCCAATGGCGTCACCCTGCCGCAGGAAACCGACATCCTTACGGGTGTTCAGGCTGACATCAACCAGGCCTTCGGTGGAGGTGTAAACCCTGGACTGACCACTCCTCAGGGGCAGATTGCCCAGACTACTACTGCCATCATCGGTGACAAGAACGACCAGATTGCCGAGGTCGTCAACAACGTCGATCCCGATAAGGCCGATGGCCGCTGGCAGGATGCAATCGGTCGAATCTACTTCCTGGAACGAATCTCTGCTTCCGGCACTGTGGTAACCGGCACGTGCACAGGCCTGGTCGGCACCGTCATTCCTGCCGGCTCGGCCGCCCAGGACACGAACGGCTACATCTACTTCAGCCTGTCCGATGCGACGATTCCGGCCAGCGGATCAGTAGATGTGGACTTCCAGAACTCCACTACTGGCCCCATCGCTTGCCCGATCGGCAACCTGGCGAAGATCTACTCCGCAGTCCCTGGATGGGATCGTGTGGAAAATCTCGCTGCCGGGACGCTGGGAACTGATGTCGAATCGCGTGCTGATTTCGAAGCTCGTCGCAAGCTTTCCGTAGCCGCCAACGGGGTGAGTTCCCCGCAGAGCATCCTCGGCCGCGTACTGGCTGTAGCGGATGTCCTCGATGCCTTCGTGGTTGACAACCCTGCGGGGACGACGGTGAATTACGGAGCCACTAGCTACCCACTGGCTCCCCATTCCGTGTATGTCTCCGTGGTCGGCGGCGCAGCAGCAGATATCGCCGTAGCAATCTGGGGCAAGAAGTCGCTGGGCTGCAACTACAACGGCGACACCAGCTATGTCATCGAGGATTCGGAGGGCTACGAGAAGCCCTACCCGCAGTACACCGTCACCTGGAAGACGCCTGACGCGACTCCGGCCTTCTTCAAGATCCAGATCGCCACCGATCCTCTGCTGCCGGCCAACATCGTGGACCTGGTTCGGGCAGCAGTGGTGAACTCCTTCAATGGAGCGGATGGCGGGAGCAGGGCGCGTATCGGCTCGACCATCTACGCCGGGCGGTACTACGCCGGCGTTGCCGCGGTGAATTCGAACGTCAACATCGAATCGATCACCATTGGCTTCGATTCGTCAGCTGCAGCTGTTTCTCTCGCCTTCGGGATTGACCAGCGTCCGGTTCTCGACAGCTCCAACATTCAGGTGCTCCTGGTATGAACAACTATCGGGACACCTTTCTTGCTCAATACGCAAATAGCCCAACGATCACAGGGCTGCTGCAGTACTTCAACGAGAGTATCGATCCATCGGTCGATATCGATGCGCTCTATGACGTGGTGTGGAACGTGGCCACGGCCCAGGGTTTCGGCCTCGACATCTGGGGGAAGATCGTCAACGTCTCCCGCCTGCTGCAGGTCAGCCAGGCTGTCACCTATTTCGGGTTCGACGAGGCCTTCACTGAAGCCACTGCTTCTACCGGCGTGCAGCCATTCGACCAAGCGCCGTTCTATGACGGCCCGCCGCCCACGCAAACCTACGCGCTCTCGGATGAAGCCTATCGGCAACTGATTCTGCTGAAGGCGATGTCGAACATCTCCGACTGCACAGCGCCATCAATGAACCGGATGCTCAGATTCATCTTCGGTAGCAAGGGGCGGTGCTACGTCCAGGATACGGGCGACATGGGAATGCGCTTCGTATTCGAGTTCGATCTTTCGGCTGTCGATGCCGCAATCATCTTGCGCTCCGGAGTCATTGCCAGACCTGCAGGCGTGGCATTGAGCATCATCCTTCAGCTCGATCCTTCCACCACCTTCGGCTTTGCAGAAGCTGGAGGGCAACCATTCGACCAAGGCGTTTTCCTCGGAGAAGGCGGAGTCATCTATGCAAGCTAGCAATGTACCTGGAAAGATTCAGAAGCCCTTTGCGGACAATGGTGACAAGCAGAGTATCC
>CAZIGW010000309.1:0-21603 GCA_964538565.1 uncultured Hyphomicrobiales bacterium
CGCGCCGACGCCGGCGAGCGCGCTCGAGGTGGAGATGGCACAGGAGATGGCCTCGGCGCTCGGCCGGCTCGGTCGCCGGCTCGAACGCGCGCTCGCCGATCTCGCGGCGCACGATGCCGCCGGCGGCCGCCGCACGGGCACGCGCGCCACGCTGGTGGCGGAAGCCGGCGACGCCCTCTGGCATTTCATCGTGCAGCGGGAAGCCTGCGGGCTGCGCGACAGTCGCCAGATCCAGCGCGACTATCGCATTCCCGCCGAGGTGTGGGCCCGCATGGGTGCCTTCCCGGCGGACGCCGGTGCGCCGACGGCCAAAGGCCCGACAAGACGCGAAACGTGAAAAACAGAGGCGCGGGCTCCTGCTCGCCCGGGCGACGCGTTGCGCGCCGGCGCGACCCGCAAGGTTAGCAAATCGTTACTGTCCGGAACCCAAGCCGGCAATCGTTTCTTTATGGTTGGCTGGCATACTTTCAGCCGCTTTCGTCCGTCGCTCCCGCTCGCCGTCGCGTTACGATCCTGGACTGCCGTGTTTCATGACCAGCACCTCTTCGCTCATCGACGAACTTGAAAGTGCACTCGCGTCCGGGACGAACGAGCAGCGGATCCAGGCGCTCTCGCGCGTCACAGATCTGTTCATGACCGGCGCGGCGACCTACACCGAGGAGCAGGTCGGCATCTTCGACGACGTCATTCTCAAGATCGCGGAGCGGATCGAGGCCAAGGCGCTGGCGAAGCTCGCCACCATGCTGGCGCCGATCGACAATGCGCCCCCGAAGGTGATGCGGACACTCGCCTTTCACGACGACATCGAAATCGCCCATCCGGTCCTCAGCACTTCCGAGCGCCTCAACGAGGCGGACCTGGTCGCCAACGCCCGCACCAAGAGCCAACTGCATCTCCTCGCCATCTCCGAGCGCCGGGCGCTGAGCGAAGCCGTCACCGACGTGCTGGTCGAGCGCGGCGACCAGAAGGTCGTCCGTTCGGTCGCCAAGAACCGCGGCGCGCGCTTCTCCGACGCCGGACTGCGCATGCTGGTGAAGCGCGCGAGCGGCGACGACGTCCTCACCACCCAGGTGGGCACGCGCCGGGATCTTCCGCCGCAGCACTTCCTCAAGCTGATCGAGAAGGCCTCCGCCGCCGTCAGGGAGCGCCTGCTGGCCGCCAACCCCGAGGCGGCCGCCGCCGTACGCGACGTGCTGGCCGACGTCGTCGGCGGCATCCGCAGCGAGGTGCGCAGCGCCTCGCAGCAATATTCCGCCGCCATGGCGGAGGTGGAGGCGCTGCGCCGCGCCAGGCGCCTCGGCGAAGAGCAGGTCTACCAGTTCGCCCGCGACCGCAAGTTCGAGGAAACGGCGGTCGCCCTGTCGCTGCTGTGCGGCGTGCCGATCGACGTGGTGGAGCAGGCGCTGCTCGACACCGGGACGGAGATCGCGCTCATTCTCGCCAAGGTCGCGGACCTCTCGTGGACGACCGCCAAGGCCATCCTGCTGATGCAGGCCGCCGATCGCGGCATGTCGGCCCAGGACCTCGAACGCGCCATGCAGAGCTATGGCAAGCTCCAGCAGCAGACCGCCCGGCGCGTCCTCGGCTTCTATCACGCCCGTCGCAGAGGCACGGCGGAATCCGTCGTCGCCTAGCGCGGGATCCGGCGGATCGCGCTCGAGCCGCGCCGCAGCGTCAAGCCGCGGCTCAGCCCGCCCGCGCGCTCACGCGAGGCCGGATGGTTTCAGTCGGGAATAGGCCCTCGTCCGGTCAGTAGCAGCGGCGCCGCGCGACGCGGACCCATTCGCCGTTCGGATAGCGGTAATAGCAGCCGCTGTGCCACCAGTAGTAGCCCCCGCGGCGGCGCTCCGCCTCGTTGGCGATGATGGCGCCGGTGGCCGCGCCGATGGCCGCCCCCGCGATCGCGCCCCCCGCGCGCCCCGTCGCCGCGCCGCCGATGATGCCGCCGAGCGCGCCACCGACGATGGCGCCGCCCAGCGCATCCTGCGCGGCCGCCTCTTGGGCCGGCATGGCCGCAGCAAGCGTCAGCAGAGCGGCGGCTCCGATGGTCCGAATCATGTGCGTCTTCTCCTGATTTCCCTCCACCAACCCCTTTCGTAAGTCAGTTGGGCATTTTTATCAATTCAATGTGGAATTCGCCGAAGGTCCGCCGCACGCCGCCGCCGGAGGCGATCCGCGCCGGCTCGCGGCGCGGAAGAACCCTCGTGCCCGCAAGGCGTTGGGCGCCGACCTTCGTGCGCATCGAGGTGCTCGGCGGCGGCGGCCCTCGGCACTCGAACGGCGCTCCGCCGACCCGATCTGAGCGCCCGGATGGCGGCCTCAGGCGGCGACGATGCGGTTGCGCGCGGAGATGTACTGCGGCATGTCCGCGTGCCGTTCGCTCGGCTCCGAGGGCAGCGGATCGCTCGCCTCGAGCAGTTGCAGGAACAACGGGCCCGGCAGGGGCGGCGCGAACACGTAGCCCTGCGCCGCGCGGATGCCGCGTTCGCGCAGGTCCGCGACCTGTTCGAAGTTCTCGACCCCCTCCGCGATGATGTCCATGCGCATGTGACGCGCGAGATCGACGAGGGTTTCGACGATCGCCGCCGAATTGCGTTCGGTGCTGATGGAATCGACGAAGATCTTGTCGACCTTGATGACGTCGACGCCGAGCTTGAGGATCGACGACAGACCGCTGTGGCCGGTCCCGACGTCGTCGAGTGCGACCTGGCAGCCCAGGCTCTGCAATTCCGCGATGATCCGGCGGGTGGTCGCCAGATTCTCCAGCGGCTGCCGTTCCGTGAGCTCGAGCACGACCTGCGTGAGGTGAATCTTTGAACGGCTGAAGATCTCCTTGATGTCGTTGACGATCGAATCGTCCCGGAAATGCTGCGCCGTAAGGTTGAAGCTCACCTTGAGGTGGGGGCGGCGGACGTAGACCTCCCCCATCTCGTCGCACACGCGCCGCATCAGCCGCCGCGTCAGGTCGATGACCAGCCCGCTCTGCTCGAGCAGAGGGATGAACGCGCCCGGCGGAACCACGGTGCCGTCGGGTTTGCACCAGCGGACCAGGACTTCCGAGCCGAGCAGCCGGGCCGAGGTGATGTCGACGATCGGCTGGTAGTAGGGCGCGAACTCGTTGGCCTCGATCGCGCGACGGATCTCGGTGATCGGATCGCTTTCCTGGCGGCGCGAGAAGATGAGCGCGAGGGCAAAGAGCGCGAGCGACAGGATGCCGGTGACGACGGTCCCGACCGTGCGGATGTCGGTGTTGCCGGCGGCGATCGTGGTTCGGGGCACCGACACGGCGACGGACAGGCCATAGCGGTCCGACTGGCCCGACGCCATGAACAGGTCGCGGACCGGAATGCCGGCCACCGGCGGCGCGCCGTGCCCGCCGACGTAAGTTCCGTCGCGGGTCGAGAGCCGTTCGTATCCGGTGAAGGGCCCGCCCCGGCCGGACACCTGGAGCACGAGGAGCTCGGCAGGAACGAGCGCCGCGATGCCGGCTCCGTTCGGCCCGACGCGGCGGATGCGGACCATGTTGCCCGCCTGCTTGTCCGACTGCAGCACCTCGACGAGGACATCCCCGTCCGAGCCGGTCTGCGGGTTGACGACCCTCCAGGGGCCGGTGGAGATGGTGAGATCCGAACAGAGCACCTGCCCGCGCGGATCGACGATCGACAGTTCCTTGACCGGAGCGGTAGCGAAGGCGGCCCGGCGCAAGGCATCGAGATGCTCGCCGCTGCACGAGTTGATGCCCGTCTTGGCAAGACCTTCGAGGCTGCGGGCCACGCGGTCGATCCGCGCTTCGGCAACGCCGACCGCGCGTTTGGCCAGGATCGCCACCTCCTCGGCGCCCTGCCGCTCGACGAGGTTCTGCAGCCAGAACTGGAAACCGACAACCGGAGCCCCGGCGAGAATGATTCCGAGGACGATTGCGAGGATTCTTCGTTGCCTCGACGAGATCACAGCGCACCTCACCCTGTGCCGCCGCAGTCTCCCGTGCGAGCCTTAAGGCGACCTTAAACGGAGGAAATCGCAGCGAAATCGCGCTCGGTGCGGTATCAGACAGAGGAAGTCATGGTTACCCAGCCGTAACCGCCGAACCGGCCTGCCGGCCGGGCAGGCCCTCAGCCCGGCGTTTCGCCGATCAATTCGGCGATGAACCGCGGCAACGCGAAGGCCGCCGCATGGACCTCGGGGGTCCAATACCGGGTGGGGAAGCGGCCGGCGGCGGCGTAGCGCTCGGCGAGCCGGCCCGCCTCGACCCGGCGCAGACGCGCATCGTCGCTCGCCCAGCCGAGCGCCATGTGCCCGCCCACGTAGGTCGGGACCGCGGCGACGTAGCAGCCGGCATCGGCGAACAGCCGGCGAAGGTGCCCGACCGAGGAGACGAGTTCGTCCGCCTGCAGGAACGGGACGCCGTTCTGCGTAACCAGCACGCCGCCCGGGTTCAGGCATTGCTTGCAGGCGGCGTAGAACTCGAACGTGAACAGGACGGCGCCCGGCCCTTGCGGATCGGTCGAGTCGACGATGATCACGTCGAAGCGTCGATCGGTGGCGGCCGTGTACGCCATTCCGTCGCCGATGACGAGATCGAAACGCGGATCCGACAGCACCGGCCCGGTGAATTCCGGGAAGTGCTCGCGGGAAAAGTCGATCACCGAGGCGTCGATCTCGACCTGGGTGAGGCGGCGCACCGACGCGTGCTTGAGCACCTGCCGGGCGATGCCGCAATCGCCGCCGCCGACGATCAGCACCTCGCGCGCCGCGCCGTGGGCGAGGATCGGCACGTGCGTCATCATCTCGTGGTAGATGAACTCGTCGCGCGTCGTGACCTGCACGGCGCCGTCGAGCATCAGCACCTTGCCGAACTGGCCGTGCTCGAACAGCACGAGCTTCTGATGCGGGGTCGCGATCTCGCAGAGCACGCGGTCGGCCGCATAGCTCGTGCGCACGCCGAGCGCTTCGAACAGGGTCTCGGCAATCCAGCGCTTCTCAGCCATCAGCGTGCTCCGTTGCCGCCTCGGCCGCATGGGGAGGGCGCGGCGGGCGCGCAAACGCGGCCGAGCCGCGGCGCGTTCAGGCGCCCTGCCCGCGCAGCAATTCGCTGACCGCGACGCGCCTGGCGGCGAACGCCTCGCGCAGGATCGGAATGCACTTGTCCGGATCCGCCGCCCCGCACATGAAGACGTCGAGCGCCGCGTAACCCGCCTCCGGCCAGGTGTGGATCGAGATGTGGCTCTCGGCCAGCACGGCCACGCCCGACACGCCGTTCGGCTGGAAGCGATGCAGATGGATGTGCAGCAGCGTCGCTCCGGACGCCTCGACGCAACGGCGCAGCGTCGCCTCGATGTGGTCGACGTCGTCGAGCCGGCGCGCGTCGTAGAGATCGACGATGAGGTGCGCGCCGGCGCAACGCACGCCGTTCCGGACGACAAAATGGTCCCGCCGCTCGTCGTCGCTGACGGCGGGCGTTGCTGCGTCGGTGTTTCGGGCGGTACCTGGGACCCCCAAGCCCTTCCCCGATCGCAAGAGGGCGTTGCGGCGCATGCCGTCCTCCCCAACCAGAGATTGAAGCCCGGCGGCCGGCGTGCCGGCGCCGCGGAAAGCGAAAGCCGCGGAACGGCCCGCGCGGGCCGGTCACAGCGGCGGGGGCGAGATAGACCCAACGCGCCGGCGGATCAAGGAAAAATTGCTCGCGCGAGGCCGCGCCCCGCGCTCACGCACCGCCGATGCGCGCGGTGAAGCCGAGGGTGAGTTGAGTGTCGCCGCCGTCCATCGCCTCGGCCGCCGCCACCGCCGTCATGTTGACGACGCCACGTGCGGTGACCGAGGGCGTGAGAATGTGCGCCGGCTGCGCGGCGCCGACCAGAATGGGGCCGACCGGCAGCGCGTCCGCCAGGACGGTGATCATCTGGTAGGCGATGTTCGCGGCGTCGAGGTTGGGCATGATCAGCACGTTCGCCTCGCCGCGCAGGCGCGCGTGCGGGAAGACGCGATCGCGCAACAGGGGATTGAGCGCGGCATCGCCGTGCATCTCCCCGTCCACCTCGAGCGCCGGATGGCTGGTGGCGAGGAGCTCGGTCGCGAGCCGCATCTTCCGCGCGGACTCCGTATCGTAGCTGCCGAAATTGGAATGCGAGAGCAGCGCGATCTTCGGCGTGAGACCGAAGCGGCGCACGTGCGCGGCCGCCAGCACCGCGATCTCGGCGATTTCGCGCGCGCTCGGATCGGGACGCACCTGCGTGTCGGCCAGGAAATAGGTTCCCTTGGCGGTGATGACGAGCGACAGGGCGGCGAGGTCGCAGGCGTCGGGAGCGAGCCCGATGATGTCGCGGATATGGCGAAGGTGGCTCATGAAGCGGCCCTCGACCCCGCAGATCATGGCGTCCGCCTCCCCGCGCCGGACCGCCAGCGCCGCGATCACGGTCGCGTTGGTGCGCACCAATGTACGCGCGGCGTCCGGCGTGATGCCGCGGCGGCCGGCCGCCTGGACGTAGCTCTGCACGTACGCGCGGTAGCGCGGGTCGTCCTCCGGGTTGATCAGCTCGAACTCGCGGCCTGGGCGGACCGACAGGCCGTAGCGCGCCAGCCGCGCCTCGATCACGGCGGGACGACCGACCAGGATGGGGCGCGCGATCCCCTCCTCGGTCACCACCTGGGTGGCGCGCAGGATGCGCTCGTCCTCGCCCTCCGCATAGACGACCCGCTTCGGCGCGGTCCTGGCGCGGGCGAACACCGGCTTCATCACGAAGCCCGAGCGGAACACGAAGCCGTTGAGCCGTTCCTGATACTGGTCGAAATCGGCGATCGGCCGCGTCGCGACGCCCGATGCCATCGCGGCGCTCGCGACCGCCGGCGCGATGCGCAGGATCAGGCGCGGGTCGAACGGGCTCGGGATGAGCGAACCCGAGCCGAAGGTGGGGGCTTCTCCGCCATAGGCGCGCGCGGCGACGTCGGAGGGCGCCTCGCGGGCGAGCGCGGCGATCGCCTCGACGGCGGCGCGCTTCATCTCCTCGTTGATCGTGGTGGCGCCGACGTCGAGCGCGCCACGGAAGATGTAGGGGAAGCAGAGGACGTTGTTGACCTGGTTGGGATAGTCGGATCGTCCGGTGCAGATCATCGCGTCCGGGCGCGCCTTCAGCGCCTCCTCCGGCATGATCTCCGGATACGGATTGGCGAGCGCCATGACGAGCGGCCGCTCGGCCATGCGGGTGATCATCTCGGGCTTGAGCACGCCCGGGGCGGACAGGCCGAGGAAGATGTCGGCGCCGTCGATGATCTCGCCGAGCGTGCGCTTGTCCGTCTTCTGCGCGTAGACGGACTTCCAACGGTCCATCAGCGCGGTACGGCCCTGGTAGACGACGCCCTCGATGTCGGTGACCCAGATGTTCTCGCGCCTGGCGCCGAGCGCCACCAGGAGATTGAGACAGGCGAGCGCGGCGGCGCCGGCGCCCGAGGTGACGATCTTCACCGTCTCGATGCGCTTCTTGGTGAGATGCAGCGCGTTACGCACCGCGGCGGCCACGATGATGGCGGTCCCGTGCTGATCGTCGTGGAACACCGGGATCTTCATGCGCTCCTTGAGCTTCGTCTCGACCTCGAAGCACTCCGGTGCCTTGATGTCCTCCAGGTTGATGCCGCCGAACGTCGGCTCGAGCGCGGCCACGATCTCGACCAGGCGGTCCGGCTCGGAGGCGGCGAGCTCGATGTCGAACACGTCGATTCCCGCGAATTTCTTGAACAGGACGGCCTTGCCCTCCATCACGGGCTTGCTGGCGAGCGGCCCGATGTTGCCGAGGCCGAGCACGGCGCTGCCGTTGGTGACGACTGCGACCAGGTTGGAACGGGTGGTCAGCTGCGCGGCTTCGAGCGGATCGGCGACGATCGCCTGACAGGCGGCGGCGACGCCTGGCGTATAAGCGAGCGCGAGATCGCGCTGGTTGCCGAGCGGCTTGGTCGCCGCGACCTCGAGCTTCCCGGGCTTCGGCGAACGGTGATAGACGAGCGCGCCGGTGCGCAGGTCGTCGGAGAGGTTGGATGTCACGGGCGCCTCCCGTTGCCGGCCTGCAGTCATTGAACCTCGTCTCCATGGCACGGGCGGAATCGGACTCGTTCGCCCGCGCGATATTGTGTCAAAAGTTCTTAATTCGCGGCACGGCCGGACGCAAAACCGGTATTCGTTTTTGCCGGCCTCGGCGCGGGACCGCCAATGTCGCACCGGCCCATATCGCACCGGCACACGTCGGGCAGCCGCGGCGGTCCGAGCCGCATTCCGCGCTCATGAAGGTGGGCGTCGCAATCGCATGAACTAGCCGCGCTCGTCGCCCTTGGCCGGAAGGGCGAGGCGGATATGGAGTTCGCGCAACTGCTTGGGTGTGACCTCCGAGGGTGCGCCCATCAGCAGGTCCTCGGCGCGCTGGTTCATCGGGAACAGCACCACCTCGCGCAGGTTCTCCTCGCCGCACAGCAGCATGACGATGCGATCGACACCTGGCGCGATGCCGCCGTGCGGCGGCGCGCCGAGCGAGAGCGCGTGCAGCATGCCGCCGAACTTCGCCTCGAGCACGTCCTCGCTGTAGCCGGCGATCGCGAACGCCTTCTTCATCACGTCGGGGCGGTGATTGCGGATGGCACCCGACGACAGCTCGACGCCATTGCAGACGATGTCGTACTGGATCGCCTTGATGCCGAGGATCCTGTCCTGGTCGGCCGGGTCGAGCCGCAGGAATTCCTCGACCGGATAGTTCGGCATCGAGAACGGATTGTGGGAGAAGTCGATCTTCTTCTCCTCCTCGTTCCATTCGTACATCGGAAAGTCGACGATCCAGCAGAACGCGAAGCGGTCCTTGGCGACGAGCCCGAGCTCCTCGCCGATCCGGGTGCGCGCAGGGCCGGCGAACTTGACGAACTCGCGCGGCTTGCCCGCGACGAAGAAGACGGCGTCGCCGGTGCCGACGCCGAGCCGCGTGCGGATCCCCTCGGTGCGCTCCGGCCCGATGTTCTTGGCGAGCGGGCCGGCCCCGCCCTCCTCGCCTTCGCGCCAGAAGATATAGCCGAGACCAGGCTGGCCCTCGCCCTTGGCCCATTCGTTCATGCGATCGCAGAACGCGCGGTTGCCGCCCTTCGGCGCCGGAATGGCCCAGACTTCGACCGCCGGATCGGCGGCGATCAGGTTCGCGAACACCTTGAAGCCCGAGCCGCGGAAGAAGTCGGTGACGTCCTGCATCTCGAGCGGGTTGCGCAGGTCCGGCTTGTCGGTGCCGTAGCGGCGCAGCGCGTCCGCGTAGGGAATGCGCGGAAACGCCTGCGTGACCGGCTTGCCGTCGCCGAACTCCTCGAACACGCCGCGCAGCACCGGCTCGACCGCGGCGAACACGTCGTCCTGCGTGACGAAGCTCATCTCGATGTCGAGCTGGTAGAACTCGCCGGGGCTGCGATCGGCGCGCGCGTCCTCGTCGCGGAAGCAGGGCGCGATCTGGAAATAGCGATCGAAGCCCGACACCATGATGAGCTGCTTGAACTGCTGCGGGGCCTGCGGCAGCGCGTAGAATTTTCCCGGATGCAGCCGCGAGGGCACCAGAAAATCGCGCGCGCCCTCCGGCGAGGATGCCGTGAGGATCGGCGTCTGGAATTCGAAGAAGCCCTGCTCCTTCATGCGCCGGCGCAGCGCGTCGATGATCGCTCCGCGCTTCATGATGTTGCGGTGCAGACGCTCACGCCGCAGGTCGAGGAAGCGGTACTTGAGGCGGATCTCCTCGGGATACTCCTGGTCCCCGAACACCGGCATCGGCAGCTCGGCCGCCGGCCCGAGCACCTCGATCGCGGTGACGAAGACCTCGACCTGGCCGGTCGGCAGCTCGGGGTTCTCCGTCCCTTCCGGCCGCTTGCGCACCGTCCCGTCGATCCGCACCACCCATTCCGAACGCAGCTTCTCGGCGTCCTTGAAGGCCGGGCTGTCCGGGTCGGCGACGACCTGGGTCAGACCGTAGTGGTCGCGCAGGTCGACGAACAGGAGCCCCCCGTGGTCGCGAATGCGATGGCACCAGCCGGACAGCCGGACGGTCTTGCCGATGTCGCTCTCGCGGAGCGCGCCGCAGGTGTGGGTGCGGTAGCGATGCATGCCTCGGGCCCTGGGGAATGCGGGCACGAACGCCCGCAGGAGGCCCGGACCAACACATGCGCCACCCGGTTTGTCAAGGCGACGGCCGGCGGCCTGTTCCGTGCTGTACTCCGGAGTCGACAGGCCGGCTCCGATCTGCACATTCGATTCGGTCCAGAGACGAGCGCCAGCCGATGAGAATGACCACCGCCGAGGCGACCGTCGCGGCGCTGCGCGCGCACGCGATCGACTGCGTCTATGCCCTGCCGGGCGTGCACAACGACGCCCTGTTCGACGCGCTGTACGGGGCCTCCACTGACATCCGCACGGTCCACACGCGCCATGAGCAGGGCGCCGCCTACATGGCGCTCGGAGCCGCTCTGGCGACCGGACGGCCGCAGGTCTACGCGGTCGTGCCCGGGCCGGGCCTGCTCAATTCCGCCGCGGCGCTGCTTACGGCCTATTCGATGAACGCGCCGGTGCTGGCGCTGGTCGGGCAGATTCCGCAGGCCAACATCGGCCGCGGCTTCGGGCATCTGCACGAAATTCGCGACCAGGCCGGCATCCTCGCGCGCCTCGTCGACTTCTCCGCCCGCATCGGCACGCCCGCAGAGGCGCCGCGGATCGTCGCCGAGGCCATTCGCGCCATGCGTACCGGCCGCCCCGGTCCGGCGGCGATCGAATGCGCCATCGACGTGTGGGGCATGACCGACGCGGTCGTGGCCTGTCCGCCCCTGCCAATCGCCGGGCCGGAGCTCGACGAGACGGCCTTGCGTGGGGCCGCGCGGAGGCTCGGCGCCGCGCGCCGCCCGATGATCGTCTGCGGCGGCGGCGCACAGGACGCGGCGGCGGAAGTCACCGAACTCGCCCATCTGCTGCAGGCGCCGGTACTCGGCTATCGGCGCGGACGCGGCGTGCTCGACAGCCGCGACCCGCTGAGCGTCACGCTGCCGCTCGGGCGCGAGCTGTGGGGCGAGGCCGACGTGGTTCTGGCGGTCGGCACGCGGCTGCGCACCGCGCAGGCCGAATGGGGCACTGACGACGATCTCGTCGTCTGGGTCAACGCCGACGCCGAGGAACCGGGACGCCATCGTGCGCCGGCCGAGGCGCTCGTCGGCAATGCCGCGCCGATCCTGCGCCGCCTGATCGAGTTACTGCCGGCCCGCAACCGCAAGCGCCCCGACCGGACCGGGGAGATGCGGCGGCGCCAGGCGGCCTGGCGCGAGCGGCTCGCCAGGCTCTCCCCGCAGATCGCGTTTCTCGACGCCATCCGGGCCGAGCTGCCGGAGGACGGCATCTTCGTCGACGAGGTGACGCAGGTCGGGTTTGCGGCGCGGCTTGCCTTTCCGGTGTACCGGCCACGCACCTTTCTCTCGCCCGGCTACCAGGACAATCTCGGCTGGGGCTATGCGACGGCGCTCGGCGCGCAGCACGCCCGCCCGGACGTGCCGGTTATCTCGATCAACGGCGACGGCGGGTTTCTCTACACCGCGAACGAACTGGCGACCGCCATGCACCACCGCATTCCGCTCGTCGGCGTCGTGTTCCGCGACGATGCGTTCGGCAACGTACGGCGGATCCAGGAAACCGCCTATGGCAACCGGCTGATCGCCTGCGCGCTTTCCAATCCCGACTTCGTGCGCTGGGCGGAAAGCTTCGGGGCGGCGGCGGAGCGGGCCAATTCGCCGCAGGCGCTGCGCGCCGCCCTGCGGCGCGCGTTCGCCCGGCGCGACGGCCCGAGCATCATCGAGGTGCCGGTCGGAGCGATGCCCTCGCCGTGGGAATTCATCCAGATGCCGCGCGTGCGCGGAAAGCGGCCGGGAGCGGCCGATGACTCGGCCTGCCCCGACCGCAGTGCAAATTGGCCCTGAGCAATTATATGTTTCAAAACCGTATTTGTTTCGGGTAGGACCGGAACGGGCCGCAGGCTCCTGGCGGCGCGACGGCATGGTCCGGGCCCGAGGCTGATCCTCGGACCGCGTGCAAAGAGAGAACCACCAAGCAGAGCAACCGGTCATTTCAAGCGAACCAACGTCCCGAATTGTCGACTACAGTCCCAGACCTACGCATGGAACTCATCACCACGACGCAGGATCTCGCCGCCGCATGTGAGCGGCTTGCGCGCCATCCCTTCGTGACCGTCGATACCGAGTTCCTGCGCGAAACCACCTACTATCCGCTGCTCTGCGTGGCGCAGATCGCAAGTCCCGACGAGGCGGTCGTCGTCGACGCGCTGGCCGACGGGATCGATCTCGGCCCCCTGTGCGCCCTCATGGCGAACGAGCGCGTGCTGAAGGTCTTCCACGCGGCACGGCAGGACATCGAGATCGTCTGGCACCGCGCCAAGCTCATTCCGCATCCCGTGTTCGACACCCAGGTCGCCGCCATGGTGCTTGGGTACGGCGATTCGATCTCCTACGATCAGCTCGTTCAGCGCATCACGGGCGATGCGCTCGACAAGTCGCATCGCTTCACCGACTGGTCGCGCCGGCCCCTGACGCCGGCGCAGATCGCCTATGCGGTGTCGGACGTGACCCACCTGCGGCAGGTCTATCTGGCGCTGGCCGCCGACCTGGAGAAGCGCGGCCGCGCCGACTGGGTCTTCGAGGAGATGAAGATCCTCACCTCACCCGACACCTATCGGGGCGACCCGGAGAGCGCCTGGGAGCGGCTGAAGACGCGGGTGCGCAAGCCGAAGGAACTCGCGGTGCTGATGGAGGTGGCAGCCTGGCGCGAGCGCGAGGCGCAGGCCCGCGACGTGCCGCGCTCGCGCGTGCTCAAGGACGACGCCGTCGGCGACATCGCGGTGCAGGCGCCGACCACGGTCGAGCGGCTCGCGGGCCTGCGTTCCCTGCCCAAGGGATTCGAGCGCTCCAAGTGGGGACAGGACATCCTGGAAGCGGTCAAGCGCGGGCTCAGCCGAGATCCCAAGACCCTGCCGCGGCTCGACCGACACCGCCACGTGCCGAACGGCGGCGCCACCGTCGAGCTGCTCAAGGTGCTGCTGCGCATGACCTCGGAGATGCACGGCGTCGCCGCCAAGGTCATCGCCACCGTCGACGACCTCGAGCGCATCGCCGCCGACGACGCGGCCGACGTTCCGGCCCTCAAGGGCTGGCGGCGCGAAATGTTCGGCGAACGGGCGATCGCCCTCAAGCACGGCAAGCTGGCGCTCGCCATCGAGAAGGGCCGTGTCGCCGCGGTGGAGCGGAACTGAGCGGGGTCAATCTCCGGCCTCGGGTCCCGGACGCACCGCAGCGCGCAGTTTTTTTGCGCGATCTGCGCCGGCTTCATTGCGGGCGGTGCGGCGCGGAACCGGGACCGAAAGGTGGACAGCGCTCAAGGACTTCGTACAGCGCGTCCAGGGAACGCAGCCGATGAGGCTGCCAGCAAGCGCGGTGGAGGCTACTTCGCCAGCATCACGGGCTCGCGGCCGATCAGGCGCGCCAGCTGGCGCAGCCGCGCGAACACCCGCTCGCCGGCAAGTGCGGCGAACCGGCCCTTGAGCCGCAGCACCAGGCGCCCGCGGTCGACCCGCAACGGCGTATTGGGCAACACGCCGGGCATCGAGGCGGAGACCAGATAGGCGACCCGCAAGGCGGCGCCGAGCACGCGGGCGCGGTCGAGCAGACGCGTCGACACGAGCTCGCGCACGTGCGGCGAGAGTTCGTCGTCCATCAGGCCGACGTGGCGGAAGAACACCGTGATGGCGAGGAACGCCCGGCTCGGATGATCGACGGTGACGAACGCCGCGTTGGCGATGATGTTGAGCGACTGCTCGCCGCGATAATCGGGATGCGCGCGCCAGCCGATGTCGGCCAGCAGGCAGGCGGCATGGCGCAGGCGCACCTCCTGCTCGGTCTCGTCGAGACCGGAGGTGGCCATGAAGCGGTCGGTCCACTCGATCAGTTCCTCGCCGTGCTGCGGCGAGCGCGAGCGCAGGATATTGAGATCGCTCGCCGCCGCGATCAGCGGATCGCGCCGGCGCTCCTTCTTGCTCAGCATGGAAAACAGCAGGCCCTCGCGCACGCCGAGCGCGGAGAGCACGACCTCCTTCGGCCGCGCGGTCTTGACGATGTGCTCGAGCACGAGCGCCGCGTAGCCGAGCAGCGGACGGCGCGCATCGGTGACGACCTCGATGCGCGAGAGCGTGTCCGGGTCGACGCGATGCACGAGGCGCGAGAATTCGTAGGCCTCCTTGGCGGGGATGTGGTAGCCGTGCATGACGTGTAGCGGATAGCCGGTCTGCCACATGTGCAGGCGCGCGAGCGCGCGCCAGGTGCCGCCGACCGCGTAGAACGTGCGGCCGCGGCCGCGCTTGAGCGCAGGGACCTCCGCCAGCGTCTGTTCGACGATCTTCTCGGCCTTCTTCATCGACTTCGCCGAGATGTCCTGCAGGGCGAGCCCGCCGAGCGGCAGGGTCACGCCGCCCCGCATCCGCTCGCCGCGCACGTCGATGAGTTCGAGCGAGCCGCCGCCGAGGTCGCCGACGATGCCGTCGGGCCGATAGAGGCCGGAGATGACGCCGAGCGCCGAAAGCTCCGCTTCGCGCTTGCCGGACAGGACCTTCACCTTGGTCCGGCAGATCCGCTCGGCCGCCGCGATGAACTCATCGCCGTTCTTCGCATCGCGGCAGGCCGCCGTGGCGATGGCCCACACCTGCTCGGCCCCGATCGTGTCGCACAGCGCGCGATAGCGGCGCAGCGCAGCCGTCGCCTTCTCGATGGCGTCGGGCGCGAGCAGGCCCGTCGTCTGCACCTCGCGCCCGAGGCCGGCGAGCACCTTCTCGTTGAAGATCGGAGTGGGGCTGCGCGTCAGTCCCTCGTACACCACGAGGCGCACCGAGTTCGACCCGATGTCGAACACGCCGACCGGCGGTCCGTGATCGAGACGACCCTGCGCGGACGCACGCCTGGGACGTCGTTCAGGCACGTTCCGCGCGCCGCGTGAGACTGCGGGGCGAGGACTCCTTGAGCGACTTGCCCCGGCCGGACAAACTTGGATTGGTCATGAAATACTTGTGCGCGTTGAACGGCTCCTCGCCGGGCGCCGCGTTGACGCGCGTGCTCGTTCCGTCGGGCAGGAACTTCCAGCTCTGCTCGTTGTCCTTGAAGTTGGCGACCATGATCTGATCGAGCACCTGCTCGTGCACCGTCGGGTTGAGGATCGGACACAGCACCTCGACACGGCGGTCGAGGTTGCGCGGCATCATATCGGCGGAGGAGATATAGACCGCCGCCTTGGGATGGGGAAGCCCATGGCCGTCGCCGAAGCAGTAGATGCGCCCGTGCTCGAGGAAGCGGCCGACGATCGACTTGGCGCGGATGTTCTCCGACAGGCCCGGAACGCTCGGGCGCAGGCAGCAGATGCCGCGCACGACGAGATCGACCGGCACGCCGGCGCGCGAGGCCTCGTAGAGCGCGTCGATGATGTCCGGGTCGACGAGCGAGTTCATCTTCATCCAGATGCCGGACGGACGGCCGGCGCGGGCATGCGCGATCTCGCGGCCGATGTGGTCGATGATGCGGGCGCGCAGGTTGACCGGCGACACCGCCATGCACTCGAGCTCGGCCGGCGCGGCGTACCCGGTGATGAAATTGAAGATGCGGCCGACGTCGCGGGCGATCACCGGGTCGGCGGTGAAGAAGGAAAGATCGGTGTAGACCCTGGCGGTCACCGAGTGATAGTTGCCGGTGCCGACGTGCACGTAGGTGACGAGCGAGCCGCCCTCGCGCCGCACGACCTGCGAGAGCTTGGCGTGCGTCTTGAGCTCGATGAACCCGAACACGACCTGCGCGCCGGCGCGCTCCAGGTCGCGCGACCAACGGATGTTCGCCTCCTCGTCGAAGCGCGCCTTGAGCTCGACGAGCGCGGTGTCGGATTTCCCGGATTCCGCGGCTTCGACCAGGGCGCGCACGATCGGGCTGTCGGCCGAGGTGCGGTAGAGCGTCTGCTTGATGGCGACGACGTCGGGGTCGCGCGCGGCCTGCTGCAGGAACTGCACCACCACGTCGAAAGATTCATACGGGTGGTGAACGATCAGGTCCTTCTGCCGGATGGCGGCGAAACAATCGCCCGCGTGGTCGCGGATGCGCTCGGGAAAACGTGGATTGTACGGCACGAATTCGAGATCCGGCCGGTCGACGGTGAGAAGCTGCGACAGCTCGTTGAGCGCGAGCTCGCCGTCGATGAGAAACGCCTCGTCGTCGGCGACCGCGAGCGCGCGCTGGACGAAGCGGCGCAGCTCCGGCGGCATGCCCGCCTCCATCTCGAGCCGGATCACCGATCCGCGCCGGCGGCGCTTGAGCACGCGTTCGAACAGGCGGACGAGGTCCTCCGCTTCTTCCTCGATTTCGATTTCGGAATCACGGATCACCCGGAACGCGCCCTGCCCCTTGACGCTGTAGCCGGGGAAAAGCTTCGGAATGAACAGGGAGGTCGCCTGCTCGAGGGTGATCAGGCGCACGACGTCGGCGTCGCGGCCGACCGGCAGCCGGACGAAACGCTCGACCTTCTGCGGCACGCGGATGAGCGCGTTCATCGCCTTGCCGTCGCTCGCGCGCGAAAGCTGCAGCGCGAGCGAGAATCCGAGGTTGGGAATGAACGGGAACGGATGTGCCGGGTCGATGGCGAGTGGCGTGAGCACCGGGAAGATCTGGCGCAGGAAGTAGTCCTCCAGCCAGGCGCGTTCGGATTTCTTCAGCTTGGCGCTGTCGACGAGCACGATCGCCTGCGCGGCGAGCTCGGTGCGCAGGTCGCGCCACAGCTTCTGCTGGTCGCGCCCGAGCGCGGAGACCGCCTCAGTGATCCGCGCGAGCTGCTCGGCGGGCGTGAGGCCGTCGGGACTTTTCGTCGTGATGCCGGCGCGCACCTGGCCTTTGAGGCCGGCGACGCGCACCATGAAAAACTCGTCGAGGTTGTTCGCCGAGATGGAGAGAAACCGCACGCGCTCGAGCAGCGGATGATGCGGATTGGCCGCTTCCTCCAGCACCCGCCGGTTGAAGTGCAGCCAGGACAATTCGCGGTTGATGAACCGGTCGGGGCTTCGCGCGAGATCGAGCAGAGCCGTCTCGGCCGGGGCCGGGCTCGGCTCCCTGACAGATTCAATAGGTACGACAATGGCTTGGCCGCTCTCGACCATGACCGACCATAGCTCGGAGATGTGTATTTTATCTTATCGCCGCCGAACGTGACGGTTCGATGACGGGGGTGCGCCGGTACGGCCGGGCGCCGCTCTCACTCGGGCCGGCGGAGCACCTCGACGGCGAGCGCGCGCGTCACCGGCCGCTGCTGGCGCAGCGCCTCGCGGTCGAGACGCGTGACGATGTTGCGCGCGGCGGCGAACGAACGCTCGATGCGCGAGACCAGATACGCGATCAGGCTCTCGTCGACGGCCAGTTGCCGGTCGGCGAACAGTTTCACGAGCAGCGCGCGCAGAAGCGCGTCGTCGGGCGCCGCCAGGTGGACCGTCGGCAGCGCGCGCAGCCGCGAGGCGAGATCACTCAGCGCCACCGTCCAGCCGGCCGGCGGCGTGCGCGCGATGAGCAGCATGGAGGCCCCCTCCTCGCGCGCGAGGTTGAGCAGATGGAACAGGGCGCGCTCGTCGACCACCTCCGGCGCCAGATCCTCGACCACCAGCGCGCCGGTGGCGAGGACGGAGGGAAGGTCGAGCTCGGCGAGCGCGCGTGCGGGAAGCGTCGGCGCGCCGGCGCGCGTCGACCAGACCGCGGCCAGATGGCTCTTGCCCGATCCCTCCGGACCGACGAGCGCCATCACGTGCGCCGGCCAGTCCGGCCAGCGCTGGACGAGGGCAAGCGCCGCCATATTGGACGGGCCGGTGAGAAAGTCCTCGGGCGCAAAGTTCTCGCGGTGGTCGAGGGAAAGAGCCAACTGACGCGGCGAACTCGAATCCGACATGGCTTCAACCTGCTTCGCCCGTGTAGAGCGGACTCGCCAGATAGTGCTTGAGCGCGAAGCGGACGAGAACGCCGATCGCCGCGGCCAGCGGAACCGCCACCAGCATGCCGACGAAGCCGAACAGATAGCCGAAGGCGACGAGCGCGAACATCAGCCACACCGGATGCAGCCCCACGCTCGGCCCCACCAGATACGGCGCGAGCACGTAGCCTTCGAGGAACTGGCCGACGACATAGACCGCCAGCACCGACACGATCGGACTCCAGTCGGGAAAGAATTGCGCGACCGCGATCCCGGCCGACAGCACGAGGCCGGTGAGCGACCCGACGTACGGAATGAAGCTGATGAGCCCGGAGACCACGCCGATCAGCAGACCGGAATTGAGCCCCGTCATGCTCAATCCCAGCGCGTAGAAGGACCCGAGGATAAGACACACGCCGGTCTGCCCGCGCACGAATCCGGCGATGGCGCGGTCGATCTCGCGCGCCAGGCCGCGGATCGTGTTCGCCTGCGCGCGCGGCAGCCAACGGTCGAGTGCCGCCACCATGCGGTTCCAGTCGTAGAGCAGATAGCAGGCGACCACCGGCGTCACCACGAACAGGGAAATGACGGACAGGACCGCCTGCCCGCCCGACCACAGCGACTTGAGGAAGACGGCCGCGCCGCCGGTCGCCTGCTGCACGAGGGTAGCGAAGGGCGCATCGCCGATGCCTTGGCCGAGGATCCGGCCGAGCCACGGCCGGCTGGAGTCGGCGGCGAGCGCCTGCAGCCGCGCCACGTAGGTCGGCAGATTGTCCACCAGGGCGGCGAGCTGGCTGCCGAGAACGGGCGCGATCAGCACTACGACCAGCAGGCAGGCGAGCACGAACAGGCCGACGATCAGCAGCGTCGCGAACAGCCGCCCGATGCCGAAGCGCTCGAGGCGGTTGGCGAGCGGATCGAGCAGGTAGGCGAGCGCGACCCCGGCGACGAACGGCAGCAGGATTTCGTGCAGCAGCCACAGCAGGAACGCCACGAGGACGAACGCCGCGGTCCAGAACGCGAGCTGCAGGTCAATTTTCATCGGATCCCTCTCCGGCGGATCCCTGCGACTCCGAGGCTCGACCCGCAGAGTGGACGGCTTTTCGGAAAACAATCAAGCCAGTGCAGATCGGAAAAACGCAGCGCCAGCCGCGATGTCGGCCCCGCGGGGCGGACGGCGGCGGACGCCCCGGGCTCCTGCAGCCGGCCCGTCAGGGGACCTCGGCGCCGTTCATGTGCCGGACCCATTCCACGACATAGAAGCCGACCGAGAGCAGCGTCAGAACCGCCACCGCGATCATCGCCCCGGTCTGGGCGTCGGTCGCGGTAAATCCGAAACCGAGCGATGCCAGGACGAGACCGGCGAAAACGATCTGCGCCAGGGTGTTGAGTTTCGAGACGAGCAGCGGCTTGACCGCGATCGGCTTGACCAGCAGCCACGAGAGCAGAACCCCGCCGATGATCATGATGTCACGCGAGACGACCAGGATGACGAGCCAGCGCGGGATCGCCTCGGTCAGCCCGAGCGCCACATAGATCGACATGATCAAGGCCTTGTCGGCCAAGGGATCGAGGTAGGCACCGAGTTCGCTCGCCATGCCGAAGCGCTTGGCGAGGAAACCGTCCACCGCGTCGCTCACCCCGGCGGCGACGAACAGCAGGAAGGCGGCGCGCATTTCGCCCGACCCGATCGCCCATACCACGACGGGCACGAGCAGGATGCGGGCGATCGTGATGAGATTGGGAAGATTCAAGGCCCGGCCCCGGCTCGTCTGGATTGCACAACGATTAGCCCGCTGCCGGTCGCGCTGTCCAGCGAACAGGATCCCCTAAGCCATTGCGCTGCCCCCGATTCCGCCGTACGACGCGCGAGGCCATGGCGGCCACATGCGAGACGCGGATGCAGGACAAGGCCCGTTCCGGGCTCACCTACGCGAAGGCAGGCGTCGACATCGACGCCGGCAACCGCTTGGTCGAGATGATCAAGCCGCTCGTGCGCGCGACGGCGCGCCGCGGCGCCGACGCGGAAATCGGCGGGTTCGGCGGCGCCTTCGACCTCAGGCAGGCCGGGTTTCGCGATCCGGTGCTGGTGGCGGCGACCGACGGGGTGGGCACCAAGCTCAAGATCGCGATCGAGACCGGCCGGCATGCGACGATCGGAATCGACCTCGTCGCCATGTCGGTCAACGACCTCGTGGTTCAAGGGGCCGAGCCCCTGTTTTTCCTCGATTATTTCGCCTGCGGTGCGCTCGACCCACAGATCGGCGCCGAGGTCGTCGGCGGCGTCGCGGCGGGATGCCGCGAATCCGGCTGCGCGCTGATCGGCGGGGAAACCGCCGAGATGCCGGGCCTGTACGCGGCCCGGGACTACGACCTCGCGGGCTTCGCGGTCGGCGCCGCCGAACGCGGCGAGCTGCTGCCCCGTGGCGATGTCGCGCCGGGCGACGCGGTCCTCGGCATCGCCTCGTCGGGCGTGCATTCGAACGGGTTTTCGCTCGTGCGCCGGGTGGTCGAGCGCGGCCGCCTCGCCTGGGACGCACCGGCCCCGTTCGATCCGCAACGCCCGCTCGGCGAGGCGCTGCTGACACCGACGCGGATCTACGTGCGCTCGTGCCTCGCGGCGATCCGCGAGACCCGGGCCGTGAAGGCGCTGGCGCACATCACCGGCGGCGGGTTTCCCGACAACATTCCGCGCGTGCTGCCGAAGGGCCTCGCCGCACGACTCGACCTCGCGCGCATTGCGGTGCCGCCGGTGTTCCGCTGGCTCGCCGATGCCGGGGCGATCGCCGAGCCGGAGATGCTGCGCACCTTCAACTGCGGCATCGGCATGGTGGCGATCGTCGAGGCGCAGAAGGCCGAGGCGGTCGCAGCCGTGCTGACGAACGCCGGCGAGACGGTGGCGAGGCTCGGCAGCATCGAGCCGGGCGCCGGCGTCGTCGTCGACGGCCGGCTCGATCTCGCGTGGTGAGCCGCATGGCCCGCAAGCGCGTCGCCATCCTGATCTCCGGCCGCGGCTCGAACATGGCGGCGCTGATCGACGCCGCGCGTGACCCGACATATCCCGCCGAGATCGTGCTCGTCATCGCCAACCGGCCGCACGCCGCCGGGCTCGCGCGCGCGCGCGCGGCGGGGATCGCGACCCTGGTGGTCGACCATGCCGCGTTCGGCAAGGACCGGGCGGGATTCGACCAGGCGCTGCACAAGGCGCTTTCGGAAAACGGCATCGATCTCGTGTGCCTGGCCGGCTTCATGCGGCTCCTGACGCCCGATTTCGTCGCCCGCTGGAGCGGCAGGCTGCTCAACATCCATCCGGCGCTGCTGCCATCGTTCAAGGGCCTCGACACGCATGCGCGCGCGCTTGCGGCCGGCGTGAAGATTCACGGCGCCACGGTCCACTTCGTCGTGCCCGAGGTGGATTCCGGTCCGATCATCGCGCAGGCGGCCGTGGCGGTGCGCGTGGACGACACCGCCGAGACGCACGCCGCGCGCGTGCGGGCGGCCGAGCATAGCATCGACCCCCTCGCCCTCGCCATCGTCGCGGAAGGTCGCGTGCGCACTCGCGACGGGCGCTGCGCGAT
>CAZIGW010000310.1:0-6703 GCA_964538565.1 uncultured Hyphomicrobiales bacterium
AGGCAAAGACGTTGAGCAGAGCGACCTGTCCATCGAGGTCGCGGCTCGACAGCCCCGGACCCCTGCCGTCGAGCCCCGGCAGGACGAAAACGGGCGCCGGCTGGTCGATGAGCGTGGACGGAAGCTTGTGCGGATCGTTGCGCAGGCTCAGCCCCAGGCCCGTCGAGAGGGCCGCGAAAACGCAAAGCGGAGCGAGGCGCGCAAGTCGCATCGTGGTTCCTATTCGGCCGGCACGGCGACCGCCGCGCGAGGCACGCGTTGCGGCACGCCGACGCGCAGGCGCCGGTCCGACAGCGACACGAACCCGCCGAACGCCATCGTCAGGGTGCCGAGCCAGATCCACGGCGCGAACGGGTGATAATAGAAGCGCACGGCCCATGCGCCCTTCCCGTCCGGCTCCCCGAGCGTCACATAGAGATTGGAGATCAGGTTGGTGTGGATGCCGGCCGCGGTGGTCTGCTGCTGGCGCACCGGATAGAACCGCTGCTCGCTCGCGAGCCGCGTAACCGCGTGGCCGTCAAGCGAGATATCGAAGATCGCGCGATCCGCCTCGTAGTTGGGCCCGGCCGCCCTGCCGACCGAGGCCAACCGCAGATCGTAGCCGGAAAGATGCAGGCTCTGGCCCGGCCGCATCATGTCGATCTTCTCGGTGGCCCATGCGGACATTCCGGTGATGCCGGCGACCGCGATCCCCATGCCGGCGTGCGCGATCACCAGTCCGTAGATGGCGCGCGGCGTGCTGCGCAGAAGGTCGAGCGAAGCCGTCCAGGGAACGCTGCCGAGCCGCACGCGGTGCGCGAGGATCATCAACGAGCCCACGACCAGCCACACCGCGATGCCCATGAAGACGGCGGCGATGAGGTTGCGGCCGAGGGCAAGCGACAGGACGAGCACGACGAGAAGCGCGTTGAGGGTGACGGGCCGCAGCAGCTTTTTCAACGCCGCCTGGATGTCGTCGCGCTTCCACTTGAGCGCCGGCCCGATCGCCATGGCGAGAAGCAGAACCGTCATGATCGGCACGAAGGTCACGTTGTAGTAAGGCGGTCCGACCGAGATCTTGTCGCTGGTGGCGAGGTCGACGATCAGCGGATAGAAGGTCCCCAGAAATACCGTCGCGGCCGCAACGCTCAGCAGCAGGTTGTTGAGCGTCAGGCTTCCTTCGCGGCTCACGGGCGCGAACGGCGCGCCGTACTTGAGGCTGTTCATGCGATAGGCGTAGAGCGTCAGCGCTCCGCCGGTCGTCAACACCAGAAGGGCCAGGATGAACACGCCGCGCGCCGGATCCTGCGCGAAGGCATGCACGCTCGTCAGCACGCCCGAACGCACGAGAAACGTGCCGATCAGGCTGAGCGAGAACGTCACGATGCCGAGAAGGATGGTCCAGCTGACGAGCGCGCTGCGCCGTTCGACGACGAGAGCCGAATGCAGGAGCGCGGTGCCGGCGAGCCAGGGCATGAACGACGCGTTCTCGACCGGGTCCCAGAACCACCAGCCGCCCCAGCCGAGCGTGTAGTAGGCCCACGCGCTGCCGAGAGTGATGCCGATGGTGAGAAAGCACCAGGCGGCCAGCACCCACGGCCTCACCCAGCGCGCCCAGCAGGCGTCGACCTTGCCTTCGATCAACGCTGCGATCGAGAAGGAAAACGCCATCGAGAAGCCGACATAGCCGAGGTAAAGGAACGGCGGATGAAACGCGAGGCCGGGGTCCTGCAGGATCGGATTGAGCCCGTTGCCGTCCGCCGGCGCCGGATCAAGACGTGCGAACGGGTCGGAGGTGAAGACGATGAAGGCAAGAAAGCCGAGCGCGATCATGCCCTGGACCGCGAGCGCGTTGGTGCGCAGCCGGTCCGGCAGATGCCGGCCGAACAGCACGACGGCGGCGCCGAACACCGACAGGATGAGAACCCACAGCAGCATGGAGCCTTCGTGGTTGCCCCATACGCCGGCGACCTTGTAGAGCATCGGCTTCGTCGTGTGCGAATTGGCGGCGACGACCTGGACGGAGAAGTCGGAGACGACGAACGCGTGAACCAGGAGGCCGAACGCCGCCGCCACGAACACAAATTGTCCGATCGCCGTCTGTTCGGCGAAGACTGCAAATGCCCGGTCTTGACGGCGCGCGGCGAACAGGGGCACGACGGATTGCGCCGCCGCGATGAGCATGGCGAGGATGAGCGCGAAATGTCCGATTTCCGGTGCCATCGCCTGTCAGCTCCCCTTCCCCACGGCTTCCGGCCGGCGACCGGCGTCGGCAACGCTTATCTGCCCAGATTGTGACCGAGGTTCGATCAAGGCCCGCTCCTGCGCGCGAATTCACGATGTGGCATGTCAGGCCACCTCGTCGAGGTCGCGCTGCTCCCGGCTCCAGACGTCCACCAACGCCAGCACGAGCTGGCGAACGAGCGCGTTGTTGTGCAGGGGCGATGGCGTGAGCCGCAGCCGCTCCGTTCCTTTCGGGACCGTCGGATAGTTGATGGGCTGGACGTAGAGTCCGTGATCCAGCATCAACCGGTCGCAGATCCGCTTGGCCCGCACCGGGCAGCCGACGAGCAACGGCACGATGTGCGTTTCGCTCGGCATGACCGGCAGGCCGACAGCCTTCAGCGCCGCTTTCAAGCGATGCGCGCGATCCTGCAGTTGCTGACGGATTTCCCGGTGATCCCTCACATACCGCACGCTGGCGAGCGCCGCGCCGACGATCGCGGGCGGTAACGACGTCGTAAAGATGAATCCCGGCGCCCAGCTCCGCACGGCGTCGACGAGCGCCGTCGATCCGGCGATGTAGCCGCCCATGCAGCCGAACGCCTTGGCCAGGGTCCCCTCGATGACGGTGATGCGGTGCGCCTGACCATCGCGTTCGCTGACCCCGCCGCCATGCTCGCCATACAATCCGACGGCGTGCACCTCGTCGAGGTAGGTCATGGCACCGTACTTTTCAGCCAGATCGCAGATGGCGGCGATCGGCGCGACATCGCCGTCCATCGAATACACGCTTTGGAACGCAATCAGTTTCGGCCGCGCGCGACCGGCATCGCGCAGAAGCGCCTCGAGGTGATCGAGGTCGTTGTGCCGGAAGATCCGCCGCTCGCACTTCGACTGGCGGATACCGTCGATCATCGACGCGTGATTGCGCTCGTCGGAAAAGATCACGCAGTCGGGCACCAGCCGGGAAACGACCGCCAGCGTTGCGGAATTCGAGATGTAGCCCGAGGTGAACAGCAGCGCCGCCTCCTTGCCGTGCAGCGCGGCGAGCTCGCGTTCGAGCTCGACATGGAGATGATGCGTGCCAGAAATATTGCGCGTCCCGCCGGAACCGGCGCCCATGTCGCGCGCGGCGTCGCACAGGGCGTCGAGCACCGCCGGATTCTGTCCCTGGCCGAGGTAGTCGTTGGAGCACCAGACGACGACTCGATCCGGTCCGGGCCCGTGATTTTGCGCGAACGGAAAGTCTCCGACGAGGCGCTCGAGATCGGCAAATACCCGATACCGCCCCTCCTCGCGGATGGACTCCACCGCATCGGCGAACATGGCTTCGTAGTTTGGCAGTGCAATCAATTGCGTGTTTTCCATTTTGCGCCTCCCAGACGCCCAAACCCTTCGACCTGGTGTTCCGATATGCAGTTCAGGCGTCCTCGGCCCTAGCGACAGTTCACGCCCGCGCCGCATTTTCCGTTCGCCTCGCCGATCATCCGGCAGGTCGGCCACGGGAACAGACATTTCGACTTGCCGTCAGCGTAGAAGTCGTAGCGGGCGCCGACGGTGATGAAGAGCTCGTTGGAGTTCGTCTGCACGCCCGACTGCTTGTTCTGGGTCCACGTGTCGCCGATCTCGAGTTCGAAGCTCAGATCCTTGGTCCAGTAGTAGTCAAACAGCACCGATGGCAGCACCGTGTACTCCGTCAGATCGGTACTCTTGCCGGCGCGGTACCCGAGCCTTAGCCGCGGGCTGATGCGGAAGTCGCTGAACAGGGGAAACCGAGTGTTGAAATCGAGCACGTAAAGATGCGAATCGGAGAGATCCGCGTAGCGCAGCCCGGTGATGAAGATGTCGCCGTCCTTGAAGATGTTCGAACCGATCAACTGGGCCGAGTAGTACCATTCCGTTCCGATCGGCGGCGTCGCGTCGACGCCGCCCGACGCGATCGTCCCGGACACATCGACGGCCGTGGCGTCGAAACTGACCTGCAGCTTGTCCGTGATCGGCCGCGAATAGCCGAGCATGGCGGAACGATAGGTCGCGGTGCGATCGATCGCCAGCTGGTCGATCTGCTGCTCGGTGTTGAGCTTGAGCATGTCGAACAGCGTCAGGAACGGTTGCCCCTGCAGCGCGTTCCAGGCGGTCAGGAACGGCGTCTTGCGATAGTCGGCCTCGCCGTAGATCGTCGATTTGTCGAACAGGGTCCAAGAGCCGGAAAAGATCGCCGCATTGAGCTGCTGAAAGTGCAGGTCGTAGTCGACGGTGCCGAACAGCGACTTGTTCGGGTCGAAGTAGCGCATTTCCGCGCCGACCGCCTGGCGATCGATCAGCGAACGCGCCTGCTGCTGGATGGCGTAGAGCGAGGTTTCGACCCCGCCGAGGAACGGTCCGAAGTCGACGCTGGCGCCGTAGAAGAGCTTTTCGTTCTTGAACGGCGTGTCGAACCGGCTGTCGACCGGCGCTCCCCCGACCAGGTTGAACCGCATCGACGGATTGGCGCGCCAGCTCACGAGCCCGCCGTCGAAGCGTCCGAGCACGCCGCCGGTGTTGCGCGTCTGGCGTCCGATGCGGCCCATCAGGTCGATCTGCGTCAGCGTCGTCTCCGAATAGAACGCCGCGATCCCCAGCACGTCGGTCGGATCGCCCGCGAAACTGTGCTCCTCCGTCCCGGAAAACCGGAACTTCGACTTCAGCGTGTCGTCGCTGTAGGTCGCGAACAGGTCGAGGCTGGTGAGAAGCTGGTTCTGGTGGACGCGGTGGGCATCCTTGTCGTCGTTCGGATTGGGAGCGATCGAGGGATCCTTGGCGGTCTCGAAGCTGTCGTCGCGGATGTAGAACTGCGAGGCGCTGCCCGACAGGCTCCACGTCGGCGCGCCCGTCTCAAGCGGCGGCGCCTTCACGGGCCGGAGCGGCTCGGGCGGCGGCTCGCCCGGGGCCGAGAGTCCGCCGATTCCGGCGAGTCGTTCGCGCACGCGATCATGGCCCTCGCCTTTCGGATAGCGATGCAAATAGTCATCGTACTCGGCACGGGCGTCCGCGATCCGTCCCATCTTCTGATAGGTCACTCCGAGGAATTCCTCGGCTTCCGCGCTGTATTTGTTCGGCGGGAGGCGAAGCACCTTGGTGAACAGGGCGGCGGCCCCGTTGAAGTTTCCCTTCTTGAGCGCGGCCCGCGCCTCGTCCATGGCGGCCCCGGCGGCTCGCAGATCCGCGGGTGTGGGCGGTCGGGCGGAAGCATCCGGCGGATAGATGACCGCTCCCGCGGTCGGCAACGGGGCGAGATCGCTCGGCAGTTCCGGCTTGCATGAAGGCGACAGCCTGGTGCCGGCGATCGCCACCAGGATGCTCTCGAATTCCCCGCTTTGCCCCACCTGGTAGCTGACGGGATGCTCGAACTGGATCCTGACCACCGGATTGATCGGCTGATCGGCCTCGAACGTGATCGCCTTGATGAATGCGAGCTTCCCGTCCGGCACGCGGATCGCCTCGCGCCGCACGCGCGTCAGCGCGGCCGCGACCGCGCTATCGATCGGCCGAAGAACGATCCTGAGCTCGTCGCTGCGCTCGAGCGGAAAATGGCTGGCGTAGCGAACGCGGAAATTGAAATCGACCTTCAGGATGATGCAGCTCTTGCGCGTAATCAATTGCGCACCTGCGACCGCCTGGTCGAGCACGGGCTCGGCGAAGGCCGGGTGCGCCACGAACGAGGTCGCGAGCAACAACGCTACGAACGCGACAAACCAACAGTGACGGACCACACGCAACCCCATCACCATCCTCCTCGGATCGCCCGGTGTTGACCGGAGCGCCGCGATTGGATGGTTCGCATCGAACTATCTGTGTAGACGTGGCACGCGCCCGAGCAGTCCTTCAGCTCGGCCAGCGAGTAGTAGACGGTCGCCGGACGCTGGAACTTGGGATGGGCGTTGGGCCGATAGTCGGCGGCGTGACAGGCGCCGCAGTCCGGCTTGTACGCCGCGTTCTTCCATACGATCGTCTGCGCGTTCGTGGTGTGGCAACTCGCGCAGGCGACGCCGGGCCCGTGATCGACATAGGCCGGAGACGTGTGGCGGAAGTTCACCGGCGTCCACGACACTGTGCGGTGGCACAATTCGCACGGCAGTGAAGTCATGAAGTGCCGCGGAGGCTTGGCCTGCGCGGTGCGGCCGTTGTGACAGGAGGCACAGGGCCCGGTCACGCTCGCATGATCCATGCGTGCGCCCGCGAACGTCACGGTGCTTCGATGACACGTGTCACAGGGAGCGCTCGTCATGATGTGCGTCGGCGGCTTGCCCATCGCGGTGCGGCCGTTGTGGCAGGACGCGCAGTTGCCCATGACGGCGGTGTGATTCATGCGCGCGCCGACGAAGCTCATCGTGCTCTTGTGGCAGGTTTCGCACGGCGCGCTGGTCGCGACATGCGTGTCCGGCTTGCCGGGTGCGGTGCGGCCGTTGTGGCAGGACGCGCAGTTGCCCATGACGCCCGCGTGGTTCATGCGCGCGCCGGC
>CAZIGW010000311.1:0-15928 GCA_964538565.1 uncultured Hyphomicrobiales bacterium
GATCTCGAGGAGCCGAGGCGCCCGCCAGACGTGCCATTCAGTATGCGATGCTTGCGGTTGGTCGAACCTTAGCAGGAGGCAGCGGATGGCGATGAAGCACGTTACACCGACGTTCGGGTCGGAGTCGTTTAGCTGCCCGAATTGTGGTGCACTCGCTCATCAGGATTGGTTTCGGCTCCACGTATCCAATTGGGACAAGCCGTTTCTTCCGACTATCGAAGACCTGATCCGTGCAAAGGAGGACGTCGCGGGCACGGCTAAGGCGAAAACAAAGTTGGTTCAACATATAGAGAAATACCTGAGTGGGAGACCGTTTACTAGCAACGAGCAGTGTTCCAGTCACCTCGCCCTCGAGAATGTCTGCGTCTCTCGTTGCTACAGTTGCACTGATTTGAGCTTGTGGCTCCATGACGAGATTCTCTATCCGCATCAGTCGCTGCAGATCGAACCCAATCCAGACTTGCCCCCCGACATAAGAGCCGAGTTCGAAGAAGCTGCCCGAACCGTTCAGGTATCGCCCCGTGGTGCCGCAGCGCTACTGCGACTTTGTATTCAGAAGTTGTGCGAACACCTGGGAGAAAAGAGCAAGAAAATTGACGACGCGATCGCCTCGCTGGTTCGGAAGGGACTGCATACGAAGATACAGAAGGCACTCGACATCGTTCGCGTTATCGGTAACGAAGCGGTTCACCCCGGGACGATTGATCTCAGGGACGATAAGGCGATCGCGCTGGAGCTATTCAGACTAGTCAACATCATCGCCGAAACCATGATTACGCAGCCGAGGGCGATCGATGAACTATACGAGAAGTTGCCCGAGGCGAAGCGCAAGGCGATCGAGAAGCGCGATGCCTCGAAGGCGCTTCCGAAAAGCTAAACGGTCAGGATCATCACGCCCGCAGCACACGGGGAATTGTTACGAGTCGCTACGCCTTTTCTGGCATTTTCGAGAGATAAGTTCTTGAAAACAAAGGAAAACAGCGGAAGTGGCTGGGGGACTAGGATTCGAACCTAGATTAACGGAGTCAGAGTCCGCTGTTCTACCGTTGAACTATCCCCCAACGGTGCTCCCGGCGCATCTGCAGGGAAGGGCGCGGCCAGCGACCGTGGCGGCCCGGGCCCATTTACAACGCCGCCGGCGATCCGTCCAGTTCCGGCGGACGGGCGGCGTCCCTCCCAGAGGTAGGAAACGGTGGCCGGGGAGGTCAAGAGCCAGGCCGGCGGAGCCCGGCAGAAATCTGCGGCGCAACCACGGGGAAAGCTTCGGAAGACGAATTCAGAACGGAATCGGCCGTTCATGCCCTGCCGTCGCGCGGGCGGAGGCCGCCGGCCCGTCACGAGCCAGTCAGGATGCGCTTGCGGTCCTCGTACTCGGCCCGGTCGATCTCGCCGCGTGCGAACCGCTCCCGCAGGATAGCGAGCGCCACGTCGTCCGCGCTTTCCGGGCGGCGACCAACGAGGCCGAAGGCGCGCAGCAGCAGCATGATGACCAGCACGGCGAGCGCCAGGAACCCGATCATCATGATGGGCCCGAAGATGAAGCCGAACCACGGAAACGGACCGTCCGAGTCCCACCAGCCGTACATCATGGCGACCTCCACGCCGCCCCCGCTCGATCGCGTATCCTACATCGTCGCGCGGGGAGATCGACTGTTGGCAGCGGCTGTTCGACTGGGGGCGTCCTTCGCCGCCGATCCGGCGTGGTGGTCGAGCGTCTCGGCGCGCGACCCCTTGCGCGACCCTTCCGATCTCCTGAACGTCGTGACGCCGAACGCGGGTCGGGGCCCTACGACCCGGGCGCGTCGCGCGGACGGGTCAGCACCGTGAGGATCGCCACGATGCTGGACACGGCGACCAGCAGGAACACCGCGCGCGGATTGCCGCGGTCCATCAGCGCGCCGAAGATCAGGGGCGAGACGATGCCGCTGATGTTGAAGCCGGTCGTGACGAACCCGAACACCTTGCCGAACGAACCGGGCGGGGTCACCGCGCGCACGATCATGTCGCGCGACGGCATGATGATTCCGCTCGCCAGGCCTCCGGCCGACATGACCAGGATGAGGAGCGCGGTGCCGAGGTCGATCAGGCCGACGAGCACCGCGGCGACGCCGCTCGTCACCAGGCCGGCGACGGCGACGATCGCATGGTTCCTCACGCGCGCGGCGAGCAGGCCGCCGACGAGCACGCCACCGGCGCTCATGAGCAGATAGAACGTGAGCGCCGTGTTGCTGATGGTGAACGGCGTGTCGTAGAGGGCGGCGAGCGCCACCACCGAATAGTTCTGGAACCCGCCGTTCACGACCGACAGCAGCGCGAAGAAGAACATGCTGGCGAGGATCGGTGGCGAGAGCAGAAGCCGCCAGCCGACCTGCGTCGCCTCGGCGCCTTGCGGGCCCGGTGAGCCGGTGCTGTCTCCTGCGCGCGCCGGCGCCGGCCTCTGCAGCGCGAGCAGGCCGGCGACCGCGAAGCCGAGCGCCGCCGCCGCCACATAGGCGCCGCGCCAGCCGAAGGAGGCATGGAGGAACAAAAGGCTCGAAGGCGCCACGGCCGAGCCGAGAATGCCGGCGAAGGTGTGGATCGAATACGCCTGGCTCGCACGTTCTTCCGAAATCTGGTGCGAGAGCACGGAATAGTCGGCCGGGTGGTAGACCGTGTTGGCGAGACCGGCGAGGCCGAACATCGCCACGAACACGGGGAAGGAATCGACGAGGCCGGCCAGAGCGACGGCGATGCCGCCGAGCGTCAGTCCGGCGATCAGGATCGGGCGCGGGCCGAGCCGGTCGACCAGAAAGCCGGTCGGGGTCTGAAACGCCGCCGAGACGACATTGAAGGCGGCGAGCGCGAAGCCGAGCTCGGTGTAGCTCACACCGTAGTCGGCGCGCACGAAGGCGAACAGCGGCGGCAGCAGCAGCGCATAGTAGTGGCTGACGAAATGCGCCGCGCTGATGCCGAAGACGATGCGCCACTCGTGCGAACGGGTATTGGCCGGGGCGGGCTGGGAAAGTTCCGTCATCAAACCTCTGTTCATCAAGCCTCTGTCGTCAAACCTCTGCGACGCCCTGCGTCCGGCCGGATTTCGGGATCTTGCCGGCCCGCGCCTGCCCGGGCTTTGGGAACAGCGACCCCCCGCGGGCAGGCGAGCCATGCCACTCGCCCGCGCCGCCCGCTCCAAGCCACTGGTTTCAAAGCAGTCCAGGGCCGTGGCCGAAGCCGCCTTGGGATTCGCGGGGCAACTTGCCACGAATTGCTTAACCACCGGTAGGACCGTGTTGCAGGGCGCGATTGAACAAAACGTATGCCTCCGTGCGAAGCGCGGCGCCCGCGACCGCTTCGCGGCTCCCGGCGTCTTTACCGGCCTGCTGGCTGCCGGTCTGCGGCGGCAAGAGCTGATTTTGCATCTGCCGCGCGCAAGACCTTCCACACCTTCTCCGGCGTCACCGGCATGTCGATGTGCGTCACGCCATGTCCGGCGAGCGCGTCCACGATCGCGTTCATGACCGAGACGAGCGCGCCCGCGCAGCCGGCCTCCCCGCAGCCCTTCACGCCGAGCGGATTGGTCTTGGCCGGCACCGGATGGTGCACGGTGACGAGGTCCGGTGCGTCGGTCGCGCGCGGCAGCGCGTAGTCCATGAACGACCCGGTGACAAGCTGCCCGTCGGAATCGTACACCGTGTTCTCCATCAGCGCCTGCCCGATCCCCTGCACGATGCCGCCGTGGATCTGCCCCTCCACCAGCAGCGGGTTGAGGACGGTGCCGAAGTCGTTGACGGAGGAATATTTGACCACCTCGACGACGCCGCTGTCCGGATCGATCTCGATCTCGGCCACGTGGCAGCCGTTCGGAAAAGCGGAAGGAATGGCGTCCGTCGTGTGCGTCACGTCGAGCGATTGCGGGAGTTCGGGCGGCAGCTTGAGGCCGCCACGCAGCTTCGAGGCGAGCTCGAGAAGCCCGATGCTGCGGTCGGTGCCGGCAATCACGAAACGCCCCTGCGCGAACTCGATGTCGGTCGCCGAGGCTTCGAGCACGAACGAGGCGATCTGCTTGCCTTGCTCGACAACCTTGGCGGCTGCCTCGACGATGGCGGTTCCGCTCGCCATCGCCGAACGCGAGCCGCCGGTGCCGCCGCCGAAGACAAGCTCGTCGCTGTCGCCCTGCAGCAGGCGGATGCGCTCGAACGGGACGCCGAGCCGTTCGCTCAGCACCTGCGCGAACGGCGTCGCATGGCCCTGGCCGAAATCGAGCGTGCCGGTCACGATCGTCACGCCGCCGTCGGGATCGAAACGGATGCGGCCGAGCTCCTTGTTGGGCGGCGCGGTGACCTCCAGATAGCTGCCGATTCCGATCCCGCGCAGGCGGCCGCGCTTGCGGCTCTCGCGCTTGCGCGCCGCGAAGCCCTTCCAGTCGGCGACCTCGATCGCGCGCTTGAACACGGCGGGAAAATCGCCGCTGTCGTAGGTCTGTTCGGAGGGCGCCGCGTATGGCAGGTCCTTCGGCCGGATGTGATTGCGCCGGCGCAGCTCGAGGCGGTCGATCCCCATCTCGCGCGCGGCGGTGTCGATCAGCCGCTCCATGAAATAATTGCCCTCGGGCCGTCCGGCGCCCCGATAGGCGGAAACCGGCGTCGTGTTGGTGAAGGCGAGCGTGGTCGAGACCTCGATCAGCGGCGTGCGATAGACGCTGACCGTGTTCTTCACGGCGTTGAGGGTCGCCATCAGCGGCGCAACGGTTGCGAGATAGGCGCCGAGATTGGCGTAGCCGGTCAGGCGCACGGCGAGGAAATGTCCCTCGGCGTCGAGCGCGAGCTCGGCGGTGCGCTCATGGTCGCGGCCGTGCGTGTCGGACAGGAAACTGGTGGTGCGCTCGTCCGTCCATTTCACCGGGCGGCCGAGCGCGCGGGCGGCGTGCAGCACGCACACGTATTCCGGACAGTTCGGCGCCTTCATGCCGAACGAGCCGCCGACATTGCCGATGATGGCGCGCAGCTTCTCGGGCGGCACGCCGAGAATCTCGGCAAGCTGCATCTTCATCGCAAAGGCGCTCTGGCCGCAGGCGTGAATGGTAAAGCGGCCGCTCGCGGCGTCATAGGAGCCGATCGCCGAGCGCGGCTCCATCGCGTTGACGACGACGCGGTTGCTGAGGATGTCGAGCCGCGCGACATGGGCGGCGCGGGCGAACGCCTCTTTCACCTTCGCTGCGTCGCCGAAGTGATAGTCGAGCGCGATGTTGTTCGGAACGTCCTCATAGAGGAGCGGGGCGCCGGCCGTCGCCGCTTCGCGCGCGCTCGTCACCGCCGGCAGGGGCTCGATGTCGAGCACGACGCGCTCGGCCGCATCCTTGGCCTGCGCCGCCGTCTCCGCCACCACGCAGGCGACCGGATCGCCGACAAAACGCACCTTGTCGGTCGGAAGCGCCGGGCGCGCCGGTTTTTTCATCGGCGTGCCGTCGCGGTTCTTGAGCGGCGGCGGACATTTCAGCGTGCCGTAGCCGGCCGCCGCGAGATCGGCGCCGGTGTAGACCGCGAGCACGCCCGGCATGGCGAGCGCGGCCGAGGTGTCGATCCCGCGGATGAGCCCGTGCGCGTGCGGACTGCGCACGATTGCGGCGAAGGCCTGTCCCGGCAGGTTGACGTCGTCGGTGTAGCGGCCTTCGCCGCGCACCAGGACCGGATCTTCGCTTCGCGGGACGGGTTGGCCGACGCCGAACTTCTGCGTCGCCCAGGTGGTCGCTTCATCGTGCCGATTCATGCTCTTGCGGGGGTATGAGAGGGACAGCCGAACTCACATAGTCCGCCCTGGGCACCCCGACAAGCTTGCCGCGCCGGAGGCCACGACGCTGGCGCGCTCGCCCGTATTGCGCCGGGCGGGTGCGCTGGTACACTTTGCGCGATCGAACGGAACATCGCCGCTTCGTCGAGCCGGGAGCAAGGCTTCGAACGGCAGGAAAGGTTCGTATGGACGATGAGGCCCGGGCGGCCGGCGGCCTCGACCCGGTGTGGGATCGGCCGCGGCAGGTCCGCGTACGCCGGGGCCGGCGTACGCCCTTCCGCCGAACGCGGCATGAATCGGGGTCGATCGACCGCGGGTCCGCCACCTATGCGGCCCTCGATCTCGGCACGAACAACTGCCGCCTTCTCGTTGCGCGCCCGACCGAGGACGGATTCCAGGTGATCGATGCCTTTTCGCGCATCATCCGTTTGGGCGAGGGGGTTTCGGTTTCGGGGCGGCTCGGCGAGGCGGCGATCGGGCGGGCGCTCTCGGCGCTTGCCATTTGCCGCGACAAGATGCGCAGCCGCGGCGTCACGCGCGCGCGCCTGATCGCGACCGAGGCCTGCCGCGCCGCCGCCAATGGCGCCGAGTTTCTCGAAAAGGTCCGCGCCCAGGTCGAGATCGAGCTCGAGATCATCGACCGCGAGACCGAGGCGACACTCGCCGCAACCGGCTGCACCCCGCTGATCGCCCCGGATGCGACGGGCGTGATCCTGTTCGACATCGGCGGGGGCTCCTCCGAACTCGTTCGACTCGATCGTGTGGACTCGCCGCGCGGCGGGCCGCCCGAGCCGGTGATGCGCGGCTGGGCGTCCCTGCCGGTCGGGGTCGTCACGCTCGCGGAGCGGCACGGCGGCGTGCGGGTCGACGCATCGCTGTTCGCGACGATGGTCGACGAAGTCGTCGCGCATGTGGAGCGTTTCGCCGACGAGCACGGGCGCGGTATTGCCGGGATGCACATGCTCGGCACCTCCGGCACGGTGACGACGATTGCGGGCGTGCATCTCGAACTTCCGCGTTACGATCGCCGCCGCGTCGATGGCTGCTGGCTGAGCGCCGAGCAGGTCAATACGGTCGTCGACCGGCTGATCGCGATGGACTACGACCAGCGCGTCGCCAATCCGTGCATCGGCGCCGAGCGCGCCGACCTCGTGCTCGCCGGCTGCGCCATTCTCGAGGCGATCCGGCGCGTGTTTCCCTGCGCGCGCCTGCGCGTCGCCGATCGCGGGCTGCGCGAAGGCATGCTGATCCAGCTCATGCGCGAGGACGGCGTCTGGCAACGCGCCGCGGTGGCATCATGACCGGCACGCGCGGGGGGCGCGACCTCAAGGTCCGGGTGAGATCGAAGGTTCGTTCGCTCTCCTCGCGTCTGTGGCTCGAGCGCCAGCTCAACGATCCGTATGTCGCACGCGCCCGCCGCGAGGGCTTTCGGTCGCGCGCGGCGTTCAAGCTGGCGGAGATCGACGACAGGTTCCATTTTCTCGTGCCCGGCGCCCGCGTCGTCGATCTCGGCGCCGCGCCCGGCGGCTGGAGCCAGGTCGCCGCCAAGCGGGTCGGCGCCGACCGCGAACGGGGCCGCGTCGTCGCGATCGACCTGCTGGCGATGGATGCGATCCCGGGTGTCACCTTCGTGCAGCTCGATTTTCTCGACGCCGACGCGCCGGAGAAGCTCAAGTCGGCGCTCGGCGGGCCGGCCGACGTCGTGCTCTCCGACATGGCGGCCAACGCGACCGGACACCGCAAGACCGACCATCTCAAGATCATGGCGCTGGTCGAAACGGCGGCGGAATTCGCCCGCGAGGTGCTGGCGCCGGGCGGCACCTTCCTTGCCAAGGTGCTGCGCGGAGGGACCGAGAGCGCGCTGCTCGCGGAGCTCAAGCGCGATTTCTCCACCGTCAAGCACGTCAAGCCGGCGGCGAGCCGCGCGGATTCGGCCGAGCTCTATCTGCTCGCGACCGGATTCCGTCACCCGACGCGCTGATCGCCGGGTTCGGTCGGCGCCGGAACGCGATCGGCCAGCACCGCGCCGGCATGCGGCGACAGCGTGGCAAACACCAGCGCCGAGGTCGCCGAGAGCGCGGCAATGAGCAGGAAGGCGGGCGGGAAGTCAGCGGCGGTGATTCCGGGCTGGCCACTGAAATAAACCGTCGTCTGCACCGCCGCCGCGCCGACCGCCACGCCGGCCGAAAGCGAGAGTTGTTGCGCGACGCTGACGAGCGAGGTCGCTCGGCTCATGCGCTGCGGCTCGATCTCCGCATACGCGATGGTGTTGACGCTGGTGAACTGCAGCGAGCGGAAGAACCCGCCGACGAGCAGGACCGCGATCATCACGCTGAATGAAATTCCGGGCTTGAAGGTCGCGCAGGCGGCAAGAAAGCCGGCGCTGACCAGCGCGTTGAGCATCAGGACCGAGCGGAAGCCGAACCGCCTGAGGATCGCGGCGACCGACGTCTTCATCATCATCGAGCCGAGCGCCGACACGAACGTGATCAGGCCGGACTGGAACGGCGTCAGCTTGAAACCGAGCTGCAGCAGCAGCGGCAGCAGGAACGGCAGGGCGCCGATGCCGAGCCTGAACACGAAGCCGCCGAAGACGCCGGCCCGGAACGTCGGCACGTTGAACAATGAGAGGTCGAGGATCGGCGCGGCGGCGTTGCGGGCGTGCATCACGTAGGCGATGGCGCAGACGGCGCCGCTGCCGATGAGTGTGGCCACCACGCTCCACGGCAGAAAATCGAGACCGGCAACCGAGAGGCCGAACATGAGGCCGGCGGCGCCGAGGCCGGCGAGCACCATGCCGACGGTGTCGAAAGGCGGCTGCGCTTCGGCGCGCACGTCGTCGATGTAGCGGGTGACCAGAAAGATGCCGAGCAGCCCGATCGGCACGTTGATCAGGAAGATCCAGTGCCAGGTCGCGTAGGTGGTGATGAAGCCGCCAAGCGGCGGCCCGAGAACCGGCCCGATCAGCGCCGGCATCGTCACCCAGGCCATGGCGGCGACGAGCTCGCGTTTGGCCACCGTGCGCACCAGCACGAGACGTCCGACCGGCGACATCATCGCCCCGCCCATGCCTTGAATGATGCGCGCGGCCACGAATGTCGTGAGCGAGCCGGACATGGCGCAGCCGACCGATCCCAGCACGAACACGCCGATGGCGGCCCGGAACACCGTGCGCGGCCCGAAGCGATCGGCCGTCCACCCGCTCGCCGGGATGAAGACGGCCAGCGACAGCAGATAGGAGGTGACGGCGAGCTTGAGCGCGAGCGGGTCGGTATGCAGATCGTTGGCGATCGCCGGCAGCGACGTCGCGATGACGGTCGAATCGAGGTTCTCCATGAACAGGGAGACCGCAACGATCAGCGGAACGAGGCGGTCACGGGACATCGGGCAGGCTGGGTTGCGGAGGGGCAGGGAACTTGGGCATGAATTGAAGGACCGGTCGGCGGCTGAGGCGGGCTGAATGCTTTCCTCGCTGGGCGGGACAGACTGTATTGGCTTCCCGATATAGTGGGCAGCCGTCGAAGAAGCTAGCATTCGGGGGGCAGGCATGATGCGCGCGCGCATCATGACGTCCGCGGTCGCGATCGCGGCGACCACGATCGCGGGTTCGGCCTCGGCATTCGCATTCGGGGCGCTCGCGGTCGATACCCCGGCGGCGCACGAGGGGTACGAGGGCCTCATCGCGTCCGAAGGCATCCCGGCGGACACCGTGATCGAGCAGTTGCTACGACCAGATTCTCGAGGAAGTACACGCTCGCACCGCTGCGCCGAAGCGCGAACCGCCCACACGCCGCTAATTCGCACCGGTCGCGCCAAGCGGGCGCAGCGTGACGGCGAACGCGGTGCCATCCGGCTCGACGCGCAGGAAGTACTGGTCGCCCTCGCGCAGGACCACGAGGCAGAAGCGCTCCCCGTGCGGATCGCCCGCCGCCGGTTCGATGCAGATCTTTCCATCCGCGACGACATAGCGACCGAACAGCGAAGCGATATCCTGCTGGCGATGGAAGCTGCCGTCGGCGCGGAACTCGTAGGCGCCGAAGCCGACCGGCAGCGGCGCGGCCGGAACCGCCGCCCGGCCGACGAAATGCGCCCGGATCTCCGCGTCCGCCACCGGCGTCTCGGCGCGCACGGCGCCCGGTGCAAGCAGGGCGAGCGCGCCCAGGACGGCGGCGCGGCATACGCGGGAACGCCCGGAAGGCTCGTTGTGTCGCATGGCGTGCTCCGTCGATCTCGTGGCGGTCGGCCCGCACGCTCGTCGTCCGGCCCCGCCGTTCCTACCTAATCAGAAAGGCTAGGATTCAGCCGGCACCCGTGCTATCGACCGGCGCCAACTCCGCACAGGGGCCCCGAGTCGCAAGATCCGGCCGTTTTGACCGGAAAACGGGCAGTGCAATGGCCCGGTCCCCCGGCGGTCGAGGAGTTTGGCATGGCCACAAGATCCAATGGTAGCCCGCCCGAAGCGCTCACGTTCGACGACGTCCTGTTGAGGCCCGGCCTCTCGGATGTGCTGCCGTCCGAGGCCGATATTCGCAGCCGCATCACGCGCGAGATCCCGCTCAACATCCCGATCGTCGCCTCGGCGATGGACACGGTCACGGAGGTCGCCATGGCGATCGCCATGGCGCAGGCGGGCGGCCTCGGCGTCATCCACCGCAATCTCGATCCCGAGGACCAGGCCGCGCAGGTGCGCCAGGTGAAGAAATTCGAATCCGGCATGGTGGTGAACCCGCTCACCATCCGTCCGGACGCGTCGCTCGCCGACGCGCTCACCCTGATGAAGGAGAACGGCATCTCCGGCATTCCGGTGGTCGAGGGCGGCAGCGCGACGACGCCCGGAAAGCTCGTCGGCATCCTCACCAATCGCGACGTGCGCTTCGCCACCGATCCGCGCCAGGCGGTCTCCGAATTGATGACCAAGGAGAACCTCGTCACCGTGCGCGAGGGCGTCGGCCAGGAGGAGGCGAAGCGCCTCCTGCATCAGCACCGCATCGAGAAGCTGCTGGTCGTCGACGCCCAATATCGCTGCGTCGGACTGATCACCGTAAAGGACATCGAGAAGGCGGTTGCCAATCCCAACGCGTGCAAGGACGAGCAGGGCCGTCTGCGGGTGGCGGCGGCGACCACGGTCGGACCGGCGGGATTCGATCGCTCCGAACGGCTGATCGGCGCGGGCGTCGATCTCCTCGTCGTCGACACCGCGCACGGCCACTCGCGCCGCGTGCTCGAGGCGGTCGATCGCATCAAGCGGCTGTCCAACAAGGTGCAGGTCGTCGCCGGCAACATCGCCACCGCCGACGGCGCCAAGGCGCTGATCGACGCGGGCGCCGACGCCGTGAAGGTCGGCATCGGTCCGGGCTCGATCTGTACCACCCGCATCGTCGCCGGCGTTGGCGTGCCGCAGCTCACCGCCATCATGGACGCGGTCGACGTGGCGCGCAAATCCGACACCTGCGTGATCGCGGACGGAGGCATCAAATATTCGGGCGATCTCGCCAAGGCGATCGCCGCCGGCGCCGATTGCGCCATGGTCGGCTCGCTGCTCGCCGGCACCGACGAGACGCCGGGCGAGGTCTTTCTCTACCAGGGCCGCTCCTACAAGACCTACCGCGGCATGGGTTCGGTCGGCGCGATGGCGCGCGGCTCGGCCGACCGCTACTTCCAGCAGGACATCAAGGACACGCTCAAGCTCGTGCCGGAAGGCGTCGAGGGCCAGGTGCCCTACAAGGGGCCGGTGTCGACCGTGCTGCACCAGCTCGCGGGCGGCCTGCGCGCCGCGATGGGCTACGTCGGGGCGCAGACGGTCGCGGACTTCCACGCCAAGGCCGAGTTCGTGCGCATCTCCGGCGCCGGCCTGCGCGAGAGCCATGTGCACGACGTGACGATCACGCGCGAAAGTCCCAACTATCCGAGCCGCACCTGAGAGGCGCCGATGTCCCGCAGTGACGCCCTGTTGAGCCACGTGTAGGGCGGGTTCGCCGATCCGCCTCCCTGTGTGCCTGGGCGGGTTCAGGTCCGCTGCGGCGCAAGGGCGGAGGCGCAGCCCGCCGTATCCTCCGCCACGAAACAACGATGACACGGCGGACTGCGCCTGGGCCATCCCGCCCGGCGCACTCAGCCGAAGGAGATTGGGCCGATGTCCGTCGCTGCCGTCCTCTTGCCGTTGTTCGTCGAGGTCGCGCTCACCTTCGGCCTGTGGTTCTGGATGGGTTTCTACCGCGCCACGTTGATCAGGAGCGGCAAGGTTCGTCCCGCCGACGTCGCCTTGCGCGAACCGAACTGGCCGCCGCACGTCCTGAAGGTCAGCAACGCCGCGCACAACCAGGTCGAAACCCCGCTGCTGTTCTACGTGCTGACCATCCTGGCGCTCGTCACCCGGCACGCCGACGTCGTGTTCGTGGTGCTGGCCTGGATCTACGTCGCCGTCCGTCTGCTGCATGCCTATATTCACGTCACCAGCAACCGCGTGTCGCAGCGCGGCCCGGTGTTCGGCGTATCGTTGTCGGTTCTGTTCATCATGTGGATCATTTTCGCCGTCCGCATCCTCACCGGCTCCGCATGACGCCGGGGGCCAGGATTGCCGCCGCCATCGAGGTGCTGGCCGACATCGAGGCGCGGCGCCGGCCGGCGGTCGAGGCGCTCAAGGAATGGGGCTTCGCCCATCGCTTCGCCGGCTCGGGCGACCGGGCGGCGATCGCCGGGCTCGTCTACGACACGCTGCGGCGCAAGGCCTCGGCCGCCTACCTGATGGGCGAGGCGACGCCGCGCGCGCTCGCGCTCGGCATGCTCAAGCTCGAGCGCGGTCTCGACCTCGCCGCCGTCGCCGCCCTGTTCGACGGCGCGCGCTTTTCGCCCGCGCCGCTCGGCGAGGCGGAGCGCGCGGCGCTCGCGGCCGGCACGCTCGACGGCGCGCCGCCGCATGTCGTCGGCGACTATCCCGAATGGCTCGACGACCATCTGGCGCGCGTCTTCGGCGACGAGCGCGGCGAGGAGGGGGCGGCGCTCGCCCGCCGCGCGCCGCTTGATCTGCGCGTCAACACGCTCAAAGGCGAGCGCGAGAAGGCCGCGGCCGCGCTTTCGCACCTCGGCGCGGCGCCTACGCGCTGGTCGCCGGTCGGGTTGCGCATCCTGCTGCCGGCCGACGCCCGGAGCCCGGCGGTGCACGCCGAGCCCGCGTTCCTCAAGGGCCTCGTCGAGATCCAGGATGAGGGCTCGCAGCTTGCCGCGCTGATGAGCGGCGCGAGACCTGGAGAGCAGGTGATCGACCTGTGCGCCGGCGGCGGCGGCAAGACGCTGGCGCTTGCCGCCCAGATGGAGAACCGCGGGCAGATCTATGCGACCGACAGCGACAAGCGGCGGCTCGCGCCGATCCACGAGCGGCTCGAACGCGCCGGCGTCCGCAACGTCCAGGTGCGCACGCCGGCGGGCGCGGCCGACCCGCTCGCCGACCGCGCCGGCCATGCCGATCTGGTGCTGATCGACGCGCCGTGCACCGGCACCGGCACCTGGCGGCGCAATCCCGACGCCAAGTGGCGCGTGCGGCCGGGGGCGCTTGCCGAACGCATCAGGGAGCAGGATGCGGTGCTCGACCGGGCGGCCGGCCTCACCAGGCCCGGCGGGCGCATCGTCTACGTCACCTGCTCGGTGCTGGCGGAGGAGAACGCCGACCGGCTGCGCGCCTTCGTGGCCCGCCATCCGGATTTCGCGCTCGTGCCGCCCGCCGAGGTGACCGAGGCCCTGGGCGAGCGCGCCACGGTCTTTCGCCGCGCGGTCAGGCTGTCCGAGGAGGGTCTTCAGATGACGCCGCGGCTCACCGACACGGACGGATTCTTCGTCTCGGCCGTGAGGCGAACGGCCTGTAGCGCTCAGGCGAAGACGTAGCCGATCAGGAACATGACGCCCCTGACGAACTGCCAAAGCAGCAGGGCGTTCCAGGAGATCGTCAGCAGGATGCCGAGGCCGAGGAGGAACATCGGCAGGATGGCGAAGCGTGGCTCCTCGGTGGTCGCCGCCACCGGTTCGCACGCGGGCGGCGTGAGGCGGACCGGCACCGGAGTGCCGTCGTCCATGCACATCGCCAGGATGCCCGTGTCGCGGTGAAAGTCGCTCGGCCGGATCGTCATGCTGCCCACCCCGTTGGTGACGGCGATCGGCGCTGGGGGCCTGATCGCGCTGAAGTTCGCTCGACCGGGGCCGCGGGAGGCAATCGTGCTGGCCCGCCCGGGCGCCGGCTCTTGAAGACGCGGCGGCGGTGCGCCGCATGTCCCTCCGGTTGGTCGGCGGCGGCGGCCGAAAGGTTCACGGGCCGCACCGGTTTCGGGGCCACGCGGCGAGTCGGCCTGGCTACGGTCTGCGAACCCGGGAAACCGGCCCCCGGGAGTTGCCGCCGCCCCCGGCCTCGCGTAATCGGGTGTCCATGGCCTCCCACGACAGACACGACAAGATCCTCATCGTCGACTTCGGCTCACAGGTGACGCAGCTCATCGCCCGGCGCGTGCGCGAGGAGGGCGTCTATTGCGAGATCGTGCCGTTCCAGAAGGCGGCCGAGGCCTTCGCCGCGATGAAGCCGAAGGGGGTGATCCTCTCGGGTGGCCCGGCCTCGGTGCTCGACGAGGGCGCGCCGCTCGCCCCGCCGTCGCTCTACCGGGCGGGCGTGCCGATCCTCGGCTTCTGCTACGGCGAGCAGGCGATGGCGCAGCAGCTTGGCGGCACGGTCGTGGCCGGCCACCACCGCGAGTTCGGCCGCGCCGAGGTCGAGATCACCGAGGACGTGCCGCTGTTCGCGGGCGTGTGGCGCAAGGGCGAGAAATATCCGGTGTGGATGAGCCACGGCGACCGGGTGACCAGTCTGCCGCCCGGCTTCCGCGCGGTTGGCACCTCGGCCAACGCGCCGATCGCCGTCATCGCGGACGAGACGCGCCGCTTCTACGCCACGCAGTTCCACCTCGAGGTGGTGCACACGCCGCACGGCGCGGCGCTGCTGCGCAATTTCGTGCGCGACATCGCGGGTTGCCGCGGGGACTGGACGATGCGCGCGTTCCGCGACGAGGCGATCGAGAAGATCCGCGCGCAGGTCGGCAAGGGGCGCGTCATCTGCGGGCTGTCGGGGGGTGTCGATTCCGCGGTCGCCGCCGTGCTGATCCACGAGGCGGTCGGCGAACAGCTCACCTGCGTGTTCGTCGACCACGGCCTGTTGCGGCTCGGCGAGGCGCAGAAGGTCGTCGCGCTCTTTCGCGACAGCTACAACATCCCGCTCGCGCACGTCGAAGCCGGGCCGCGCTTCCTTTCGGCGCTTTCCGGCGTCACCGACCCGGAAGAGAAGCGCAAGACCATCGGCAGGCTCTTCATCGACGTGTTCGAGGAGGAGGCGCGCAAGGTCGGCGGCGCCGAATTCCTCGCCCAGGGCACGCTCTATCCCGACGTGATCGAGAGCGTCTCGTTCACCGGCGGGCCGTCGGTGACGATCAAGTCGCACCACAACGTCGGCGGCCTGCCCGAGCGCATGAACATGAAGCTGGTCGAGCCGCTGCGCGAGCTGTTCAAGGACGAGGTGCGCGCGCTCGGCCGCGAGCTCGGCCTGCCCGAGGCCTTCGTCGGCCGCCATCCGTTTCCCGGCCCCGGGCTCGCGATCCGCTGCCCGGGCGAGATCACCCGGGAGAAGCTCGACATCCTGCGGCTCGCCGACGAGATCTACATCGAGGAGATCCGCCGCGCCGGGCTCTACGACGACATCTGGCAGGCGTTCGCCGTGCTGCTGCCGGTGAAGACCGTCGGCGTGATGGGCGACTTCCGCACGTATGATTACGTGGTCGGCCTGCGCGCCGTGACCTCGACCGACGGCATGACGGCCGACTTCTATCCCTTCGACATGGCCTTCCTCGGCCACGTGGCGACGCGCATCGTCAACGAGGTGAAGGGCGTCAACCGCGTGGTCTACGACGTGACGAGCAAGCCGCCGGGGACGATCGAGTGGGAATGATTCAGGGCCCGCCCAGGGTATCCCGCAGTATCCGGCGATTTCCACCTAACATATTGATCTAGATAGAAAAACGTCGATTGGCGTTCGGCATCTATCGGCCCGCTAAGATCGGCGCCGACGGACCGCCTGACGGTGCACGATACCGTTGCCAAGTCCGACTCCTGCCGCTACCGTCACCGTCCAGAT
>CAZIGW010000312.1:0-4072 GCA_964538565.1 uncultured Hyphomicrobiales bacterium
AGCCAGATGCCCTGGAGCCAGATGATCAGCATGAACTGCAGGCCGCCGCGGCCGATCGCGGACAGCAGCGAGGCGAGGTTGCCGGCGTTGAACGCGCGGATGCGGAACAGCCGCAGGTCGAGCATCGGGGCGGGCACGCGCAGCTCGATCGCGACGAACAGGGTGAGCATCGCGACGCCGCCGATGATCCCGGCGAGCACCCAGGGGCTGGTCCAGCCGGTGGCGGACCCGCCGTAGGGCTGGATGCCGTAGGTGAACGCGGTGAGGATCGCGGTGAGGCCGAGGAGGAACGTCACGTTGCCGGCCCAGTCCATGCGGCCCGGGTTGCGCTGCCCGGTCTCGTGCAGCGAGCGGTACGACCAGACGGTGCCGAGCACGCCGATCGGCACGCTGATGAGGAACACCCAGCGCCAGTGCACCACCGCGAGCGCGCCGCCGAGGATCAGTCCGATGAACGTGCCGGCGATCGCGGCGACCTGGTTGACGCCCATCGCCATGCCGCGCCGGTCCGGCGGGAACGCGTCGGTGAGGATGGCGGTCGAGTTGGCGAAGAGCATGGCGCCGCCGACGGCCTGCACCAGGCGCCAGCCGATGATCCACAGCGCGCCATGGCCGGCGGTGATCGGGTCGAAGGACAGGGCGATGGACCCGGCGGTGAAGACGACGAAGCCGAGGTTGTAGATGCGGACGCGGCCGTACATGTCGCCGAGCCGGCCGAACGTCGTCACCAGCACGGCCGTCACGAGCATGTAGCCCATGAGGATCCACAGCAGGTAGCTGACGTTGCCCGCCTGGAGGGGGTCGAGGCCGATGCCCGTGAAGATCGCGGGTAACGAGATGAGGACGATCGAGGAGTTGATCGTCGCCATGAGCATCCCGAGGGTCGTGTTGCTCAGGGCGACCCACTTGTAGCGGGGGTGGTCGGCGGCGAGGAAGGGTTGGCGGGGCATGCGGCGGCTTTCGACGGGCTGATGTACTTCACACATGATAAGTACATGGGGTCCCGGGGTATTCCCCGCCGGGGGCTCGCCGGAGGTGGTAGGGCTCGTGGGGCTCGTCGGGCCCCTCGCCCGGCTACGGCTCCTCCCGGCTACGGCTCCTCCCGGCTACGGCTCCGCGCCCGGCTACGGCTCCTCGCCCTCGCGACGCGCCGCCTCCTCGTGCTCCTTGCGGTAGTCGGGACGCGGCGGCTGCGTGAACTGGACGGACCCCTCGCCGCCCTGGCGGCCGCCGTACGGCCGGCCGTGGTCGGCCTCCTCGGCGCGCTCGAACGACAGCGCCCACGGCCCGACGCGGAAGGTCGCGCCGGTCCGCAGCACCTGCGGCGCCGGGCGGGCGGTCGGGTCGGCCTCCGGCGAGGCCGGCGCCTCGCCGGGCGCCAGCAGCACCAGCACGTACTCGTCGCGCTCGTCGTGGATCACCTGCGCGTGGTGCGGCGCGAGGTCGGGCAGGCGGATGTCGGCGTCGGGTGCCGAGCCGATCGAGGTGACCTCGTGGTCGAGCCGGAACACCGGCTGCGGCTCCCCGGTCCAGTCCTGGTCGTTCATCGCCAGGCGCAGCTCCGGGCGGCCTTCGCCGTAGCCCGCGTGCGTCGTCGTCACGTCGTCCGCCATGGCCCGCCTCCGCGCCTGCGCTTGCCTCGTCGTGCCCGCCCGCGCTTGCCCCGCCGTCGCGGCCGGCGCGTGTGCCTTCGTCGTGCCCGCCTACGCGCTTGCCCCCGCGCCCGACGAACGCACGACGACCGCTCACTACCGACCGCCGCCATGGTCACGCCGGTCGGCCGCACGCGCCACCGGCGCCGCGATTGCGGACCGGCATGACTCGTGCCTAGCGTCACGGTGGGTCAGGCCACGGCCCGGCGCGACTCGCGGAAGGGAATCCCGCGATGGCGAGCAACCCGAACGACGTCACCTCCGCGCTCACGGCGGGGGTGTCGCACGTGACCGGAGCCTTCAGGTACGACGTCCAGGCGGACCGTTGGTGGTGGTCCGACGAGGTGTACCGCATGCACGGCTTCGAGCCCGGCGACGTCGTGCCGACCACCGCGATGATCCTGGCGCACAAGCATCCCGACGACAGGGACCGGTACGCCGGCGCCCTGGCGACGACGAGCCGGCTCGGCGGCTCGTTCGCCTCTGTGCACCGCATCGTCGACGCGCAGGGCCAGGACCGCGTCCTGGCGACGATCGGCGTGGCGACCAGCGATCCGGACGGGTCGGTGACCGCGATCGCCGGGCACTTCGTCGACGTCACGGCGTCGGTGCGCGCGCTGGCCGCCGGTGAGGCGAACCGGCAGATCCGCGCCGCCGACGCCCACCGCGCGGTGATCGACCAGGCGATGGGGATCACCGCCGCCCGCACCGGGCTGAACGTGGACGAGGCGTTCGACCTGCTGCGCGGCGCGTCGATGCGCTCCAACGTCAAGCTGCGCACGAGCGCGGAGCGGGTGGTCGCCAACGCGGCGCAGCCCGCGAGCGACGGGCAGCCCGCGAGCGACGGCACGGCCCCGCAGGACTGGCTCACGGCCCTGACACGGCCGGACGTCGCGACGGTACAGGAGGTGCACGATGCCGACCGTTGACCGCAGCGGCCGCGTCCGCACGGAGGAGCTCCCCGGGACGCTGCAGCGCTCCGACAAGAAGGCGCAGCGCACCTACGCGAAGGCGCACGACTCGGCCGTCGAGCAGTACGGCGAGGGCGCGCGGGCGCATCGCGTCGCGTACGCGGCGCTCACGCACCCCTACGAGCGCGTGGGTGACCACTGGGTGGCGAAGGAGCACGCCGGCCCGTCCGACTCCGGCGGTCGGGGCCGGCGCCGCGGCGCGACAGCCGGAGGCGTGGACGCCAAGGCGTCGAAGCACCACCTCTACGAGGTCGCGCAGGAGCTCGACGTGCGGGGGCGCTCGACGATGACCAAGGCCCAGCTGGTCGACGCCATCCAGCGCGCCAACGACGCCGCAGCGCGCCGCGCCCGCGGGCGCTGACGTGCCTCCGCCGTCCGGCCCACCTCCCGGCGCGCTTCCCGGCCCACCTCCCGGCGCACGTCCCTTGCGGAGGCACGGGCGGCCGGGGCGGTGGGCGGGATGCTGAGACACACCGTCCGCTTCGACCGGCGCGGCCTGCCCCATCCCGTGGAGCACGACGAGGTCGGGGCGGCGCTGCGCCGCGTCCGGCGGCTGGGCGGCTTCGTCTGGCTCGAGGTCTGGGCGCCGGACGAGGCGGAGATGGCGCGGCTCGCCACACTCCTCGACCTCGACCAGCGCTCCGCGGGCGAGGCCGCCACCGGGCGCCAGCAGCCGAAGATCCAGCGCTTCGACCGCCACCTGACGATCGTCACGTGGAGCCTGGAGTTCCGGACCACTCACCCGCGGATCCCCGTGGGAGAGGTGTTCCTCTACGTCGCGCGCGACGCGCTGCTGACGGTGCGCCGACCCCGCACCCCGGACACCGAGCCGGTCAGCTCCGGCCTGGCGCGGCACGACGTCAGCGTGGACGGCGGCGCCCTCGGGGCCGCGTTCCTGGTGATCAACGACCTGTGCGACGAGTACGTCGAGCTGACCGGGCGCATCGAGGAGGAGCTCGAGGACGTCGAGCAGCAGGTCTACGACGACACCATCGTCGAGAGCCGCGCCCGCATCTACCGGCTGCGTCGCCAGATCGGCAAGATCAGCCGCGCGGTGTCGTCGCTCGCGACGGCGCTCGACGCGAGCGGCGAGCACCTGCGCTCGGTCTCGGTGGGCGGCAACCACGTCGAGCCGTACGTGCGCAACCTGCTCGACAGGCTGAGCGGCACGGACGCGCTGCTCCACGACCAGAGCAGCACGCTGGACGCCGTGGTGGCCAGTCACGAGAACAACACCGCGAGCCGCCAGAACTCTGATACGCGCAAGATCTCCGCCATCGCGGCGCTGATCTCCGTACCGGCCCTGACCGCCGGGGTGTTCGGCATGAACTTCCCCGACCTGCCGCTGGTCAAGGTCCCGTTCGGCTGGGCCTGGGTGCTGGGCGGCGCGCTGCTCGTCGACGTCGTGGTGTTCGTGCTGTTCCGCCGTCGGGGGTGGTTGTAGGGCGG
>CAZIGW010000313.1:0-9612 GCA_964538565.1 uncultured Hyphomicrobiales bacterium
GATCGACGATCACGCCCGAGCCGAGCGAGCGCTGAACCTGCTCGCGCGGCAATCCCTGGCCGAAGAAGCGGCGAAACAGCGGGTCATCGAGCAGCGGATTGCGGTTCTCGATCACCTTGGCCGCATAGACGTTCACGACGGCCGGGGCGACGCGCTGCACGACCGGCGCATAGGACAGCTTGAGCTCGGCGGCCGAGCCGGGGACACGGCGTTCCTGCGCCATGCCGGGCGAAACGGCGGCGAACGAAGCCAGCAGGACCTGGGCCAGGAGCAACTGGGCCGACAGCAGGGCAAGCATGCGGGCAGGACGAATCATGGCTGGGATTCGTGGCTTGAACGAACCGAGATATATAAGTCCCGGCATCACAAGAGAAGAGAGACCCTGCGCGGCGCCCGCCCGGCGCCGGTCTCGGGACCGCGCGACAAAATTCCCGAGCGTGCGGGCCCGCGGAGGGCTCCTCTGGGATGGGATCGGGTCTTGATTCCCGCTCTGGCGGGTTTTTCTGCGGCGAACCGGAATCTTTCGCCGGAAGAGGCTGCAAAAGAACAGGGCGGCTCTCGGCCGCCCTGCGTCATTTCCAGGAGATCGTTCGAGACAGCGCCCGCGCTCAGGCCGCGGCGCTCTCCTCGGCCTTGCGCTCCTGCACTGGGCCCGAATCCTGGCCCTTGGCGGAGACATCGCGGTCGACGAACTCGATCACCGCCACCGCGGCGTTGTCGCCGTGGCGGAATCCCGCCTTGAGCACCCGCGTGTAGCCGCCGTTGCGCGCCTTGTAGCGCGGCCCGATCACCTCGAAGAGCTTCTTGACCATGGCGACGTCGCGGATCTCGGCGATCGCCTGGCGGCGTGCGTGCAGGTCGCCGCGCTTGCCGAGCGTCACCAGCTTCTCGACGATCGGACGCAGGTCCTTCGCCTTCGGCAGCGTGGTCACGATCTGCTCGTGCTTGATGAGCGCGGCCGCCATGTTGGCGAACATGGCGCGCCGGTGCTCCGGTTTACGGTTGAGCTTGCGATGGGCATTGCCGTGACGCATCGCGGGTCCCTCCTTGCCCGCGCCGCGCGGCGCGAGACGACGCTGGCTTTCGGTCTCAGTAGTGGTCTTCGAAGCGCTTGGCGAGTTCGTCGATGTTCTCGGGCGGCCAGCCCGGCACTTCCATGCCGAGGTGGAGCCCCATCTGCGCCAGGACTTCCTTGATCTCGTTGAGCGACTTGCGGCCGAAGTTCGGCGTGCGGAGCATCTCCGCCTCGGTCTTCTGCACCAGGTCGCCGATGTAGACGATGTTGTCGTTCTTCAGACAATTGGCCGAGCGCACGGAGAGCTCGAGCTCGTCCACCTTCTTGAGGAACGCCGGGTTGAAGGCGAGATCCGGGATGACCTCGGACACGACCTCCTTGCGCGGCTCCTCGAAGTTGACGAACACGTTGAGCTGGTCCTGCAGGATGCGCGCCGCGTAGGCGAGCGCGTCCTCCGGGTTCACCGAGCCGTTGGTCTCGATCGACATCGTGAGCTTGTCGTAGTCGAGGATCTGCCCCTCGCGGGTGTTCTCGACCTTGTAGGACACCTTCCTGACCGGCGAATACAGGCTGTCGACCGGGATGAGGCCGATCGGCGCGTCCTCCGGGCGGTTGCGCTCGGCCGGGACGTAGCCCTTGCCGGTGTTGACCGTGAACTCCATGCGGATCTCGGCGCCCTCGTCGAGGTGGCAGAGCACGAGCTCCGGATTGAGCACGATGACGTCGCCGACCGTCTGGATGTCGCCGGCGGTGACGACCGCCGGGCCCTGCTTCTTCATCACCATCCGCTTGGGGCCCTCGCCCTGCATCTTGATGGCGATGTCCTTGATGTTGAGGATGATGTCGGTCACGTCCTCGCGCACGCCGGCGATCGAGGAGAATTCGTGCAGCACGCCGTCGATGTGCACGGACTGCACCGCCGCTCCCTGGAGAGAGGACAGGAGAACGCGCCGCAGCGCGTTTCCGAGGGTCAGTCCGAAGCCGCGCTCCAGCGGTTCGGCGACAACGGTCGCCAGGCGCTTCGGATCGCTGCCCGGCGTCACCTGCAGCTTGTTCGGTCTGATCAGTTCTTGCCAGTTCTTCTGGATCGTCACGTCGTCACCCATCGCGTTGAGCGGCGCGGGCTTGTCCCGCGCATCCCACTCCGCCCCGTGGGAAAAATCGGCGGCGGCGGACGGCACGCGCCCGCCGGATGAGAATTACACGCGCCGGCGCTTGCGCGGCCGGCAGCCGTTGTGCGGGATCGGCGTCACGTCGCGGATCGACGTGATGGTGAAGCCGGCCGCCTGCAGCGAACGCAGTGCCGACTCGCGTCCCGACCCCGGTCCCGCCACCTCGACCTCGAGCGTGCGCATGCCGTGCTCCTGCGCCTTGCGGGCCGCGTCCTCGGCGGCGACCTGCGCGGCGTAGGGGGTCGACTTGCGCGAACCCTTGAAGCCCATCGTGCCCGACGACGACCAGGCAATCGTGTTGCCCTGCGCGTCGGTGATCGTGATCATCGTGTTGTTGAACGTGGCATTCACGTGTGCGACGCCCGACGCGATGTTCTTGCGTTCGCGCCTGCGGACACGGGTGGCTTCCTTGCCCATTCTCGACCCTTTCGCGGCTCGGCCCCGGACGGGCGCCGTCTCTCGTTCACGTTCCTTCGGCCTGTCGGCTTACTTCTTCTTTCCGGCAATCGGCTTGGCCGGCCCCTTGCGGGTGCGGGCATTGGTATGGGTGCGCTGTCCGCGCACCGGCAGACTGCGGCGGTGACGCAGCCCCCGGTAACAACCGAGGTCCATCAGCCGCTTGATGTTCATGCTGGTTTCGCGCCGCAGATCGCCTTCCACCATATAGTCACGGTCGATCACTTCGCGAATCTGCAGCACTTCCTGGTCGGTGAGCTGCGCCACCCGGCGCGCGTCGGGAATGCCCACCTTGTCCATGATCTCGCGCGCGAGATGCGGGCCGATCCCATGGATGTACTGGAGCGCGATGATCACGCGCTTGTTCGTCGGTAGGTTAACACCAGCAATACGGGCCACGGCCGCTACTCCTGATTGCCGACCGGCGCCGGCCGGCCGTCTCGTTCACGTTCCCAAATCTCCGGAAGAGGGCCATAAACGCGCCAAGACGACGCCCACCCCCGCCTCCGGGGCCGGCATCGTCACAAGTGTCTCCGACTGGGTGCCGGCTATTTACGGACTTCATCAAGGCGCGTCAACCTCTTCGCCGCGAATTTCGACGTCTGGACGTCCGCTTTGCGGTCGCCGGCCGGCGGGCGGCAGCCTTGCGGGCCGTGCCCTTGCGGCTGGCCGCCCGGGTGGGCTTCTTGCCCCCCGACGGGCGAGCAGCCCTGCCCTTGCTCCGGGCCTTGGCGGCCGCCTTGGGTGCCGCGGAAGCCCGGGAGGCCTTGGCCTTGCGCACCTTGCGGCGAGCCGCTCCGCCGCGGGACGCGCCCTGGGAGGGGGTCCTGCGCGCACGGGGCTTGGCCGCCGCCTTGCGGCTCGACCTGCGCCGGGCCGCCGGCTTGCTGGCTGCGGGCTTGCCTTCCGGGGAACGGGCCGTCCCGTCGCCGCTCCCGGACAGGATGCGGGCGATCGCCTCGGCCACCTGCGGGATCGAGGCCATGCCGTCGACCGAGCGCAGCAGCCCCCTGTCCCGATAGTAGGCGACGAGCGGCTCCGTCTGCGCCCGGTAGGCGTCGAGCCGCTTCTTCAGGACGTCCGGGTTGTCGTCGGCCCGCAGCGCCTCGCCGCGCGCCGTCATGTCGGCGACCCGCGTCTCGATGCGCTTGATCAGCGCGCTCTCGTCGACCTTGAGCTCGATCACCGCGTCGAGCGCGAGGCCCTTCGCGGCGAGCATGCGGTCGAGCGCCTGCGCCTGCCCCACGGTGCGGGGAAAGCCGTCGAGGATGAACCCGCGCCGGGCGTCGGGCTGCTCGATCCGGTCGGCGACGATCGCCACGACGACCTCGTCGGGCACCAGCTCGCCGCGATCCATGATGTCCTTGGCCTTGAGGCCGACGGGCGTGCCGGCCTTGACGGCGGCGCGCAGCATGTCGCCCGTCGAGAGCTGGATGATGCCGTGGGAATCGATGAGGCGTTGCGCCTGCGTGCCCTTGCCGGCACCGGGAGGGCCGAGAAGAATAAGCCTCATCGGCGACGACCCCGCAGCTTCGACCGCTTGATCAATCCCTCGTACTGGTGCGCCAGCAGGTAGCCCTGGACCTGCGCCACCGTGTCCATCGTGACGCTGACCACGATCAGCAGCGACGTGCCGCCGAAGTAGAAGGGCACCGCCGCGTAGGAGATCAGGATCTCCGGGATGAGGCAGACGATCGCCAGGTACGCCGCTCCGACCACGGTGATGCGGGTGAGCACGTAGTCGATGTACTCGGCGGTGCGCTCGCCGGGGCGGATGCCCGGAATGAAGCCGCCGTGCTTCTTGAGATTGTCGGCCGTCTCGGTCGGGTTGAACACGATTGCCGTATAGAAGAAGGCGAAGAAGATGATCAGCGCGATGTAGAGGACGAGGAACAGCGGGCGGCCGTGGCCGAGCTGCGTCGTGATCACGGTCAGCCACTCGGGGCCCTTGCCGACGTTGAAGTTCGCCACCGTGGTCGGCAGCAGCAGCAACGACGAGGCGAAGATCGGCGGAATGACACCCGAGGTATTGAGCTTGAGCGGCAGGTGCGAGGACTGTCCCTCGAACACCCGCTGGCCGACCTGCCTCTTGGGATACTGGATGAGAAGCCGGCGCTGCGCGCGTTCCATGAACACGATGAAGGTGATGACGACGACCGCCATCACCACGACCGCGATGATGAGGCCGGTGGAGAGCGCGCCCTGGCGTCCGAGCTCGAGCATGCCGGCGATGGCCGAGGGGATCTGCGCCACGATGCCGGCCAGAATGATGAGCGAGACGCCGTTGCCGATGCCCCGCGAGGTCACCTGCTCGCCGAGCCACATCAGGAACATGGTGCCGCCGGCAAGCGTGATCACCGTCGAGATGCGGAAGAACCAGCCCGGATCGGTCACCACCCCGCCGCCCGCGCCTTCGAGCCCGATGGCGATGCCGTAGGCCTGGAAGGCGGCGAGAAAGACGGTGAGGTAGCGCGTGTACTGGTTGATGGTCTTGCGCCCCTGCTCGCCCTCTTTCTTCAACTGCTCGAGCGTCGGCGAGACCGTCGTCATCAGCTGGATGATGATCGAGGCCGAGATGTACGGCATGATGTTGAGGGCAAAGATCGCCATGCGGTGGATGCCGCCGCCGGCGAACATGTTGAACATGCCGAGAATGCCGCCCGCCTGGGTGCGGAAGATCTGGTCCCATTGGGCCGGATCGATGCCGGGCAGCGGAATGTAGGTGCCGAGCCGATAGACGAGAAGGGCGCCCAGCGTGAACCAGATGCGTTTCTTCAGTTCCTCGGCCTTGGCCAGCGCCGAGAAATTGAGATTGGCCGCCAGTTGTTCTGCTGCAGAGACCATGATCCGGCTCCGGTTCGCGCCCCGCTCGGGAAAGCCCCCCTCATATAGGGATCAGGCCTTCTGTTCGCTCGCCTCCGGCCTGGGCGCGAGGATCTTGACCGAGCCACCCGCCTTCTCGACCGCGGCGACCGCCGACTGCGACGCCCCGTAGACCTCGAAATGGAGCTTGGCCTTGATCTCGCCGCCGCCGAGCAGCCGAACGCCGTCCTTTGCCCGCCGCAACACGCCCGCCTTGACCAGGCTCGCGGCGTCGACGGTGGCCTTGCTGTCGAGCCTGCCGGCGTCGACCGCCGCCTGCACCCGCCCGAGGTTCACCTCGTTGAGCTTCAAGGCGAAGATGTTGTTGAAGCCGCGCTTCGGCAAGCGCCGGTGCAGCGGCATCTGGCCGCCTTCGAAGCCCTTGATGCGCACGCCGGAACGGGCGGTCTGGCCCTTGCCGCCGCGCCCGCCGGTCTTGCCCTTGCCGGAGCCGATGCCGCGGCCGATGCGCACGCGACTGCTGCGCGCGCCCTCGCGGTCGGCAATCTGGTTGAGCTTCATCACCCCGTCTCCTTACTGCTGCTCGACCACGCGGACGAGGTGCGCCACCTTGGCGATCATGCCGCGCGTCTGTGGCGTGTCGGGCAGTTCCGCCACGCGGCCGATGCGGTTGAGCTTCAGTCCGATCAGCGTCGCGCGCTGGCTCCGCTCGCGCCGGATCGGGCTGCCGGTCTGCTCGACCCTGATGATCTTGCCTGTCTTGGTCATGGCGGGCTCCCGCGAATTCCCTGCTGTCAATCGGCGGCGGCCTGCTCGCCCGCCACATCGCGGCTGCGCGCCTGCAGCGCCGAGACCTTTATGTTGCGGCGCGCGGCGACCGCGCGCGGCGAATCCTGCCGCTTCAAGGCGTCGAACGTCGCCCGCACCATGTTGTACGGGTTCGACGAGCCGATCGACTTCGCCACCACGTCCTGCATGCCGAGCGTCTCGAACACCGCGCGCATCGGACCGCCCGCGATGATGCCGGTGCCGGCGGGGGCGGCGCGCAGGTAGACCTTGCCGGCGCCGTGACGGCCGAGCACGTCGTGGTGCAGCGTGCGGCCCTCGCGCAGTGGCACGCGGACCAGGCTGCGCTTGGCGGCGTCCGTCGCCTTGCGGATCGCTTCCGGCACCTCGCGCGCCTTGCCGTGGCCGAACCCGACCCGGCCCTTCTGGTCGCCCACCACGACGAGCGCGGCGAAGCCGAAGCGACGGCCGCCCTTCACCACCTTGGCGACACGGTTGATGTGGACGAGCTTGTCGACGAACTCGCTGTCCCGATCTTCCCGTTCGCGTTCGCGTTCACGTGCCATGTGGTTCTATCCGTTTCCGTGCGGGCCCGCGCCCGCCATCCTCATTCAGAAGTTAAGACCGCCCTCGCGCGCCGCGTCGGCCAGCGCCTTCACCCGGCCGTGGTAGAGATAGCCGCCACGGTCGAACGTGACGTCCTTCACGCCCTTGCCGATCGCGCGTTCGGCGATCAGCTTGCCGACCGCCTTGGCGGCTTCGATGTTGGCGCCCGATTTCAGCCCCTCGCGCATCGGCTTCTCGATCGAGGAGGCGCTGGCGAGCGTCTCACCTTTGCGGTCGTCGATCACCTGCGCATAGATGTGCTTCGAGGAACGGAACACCGAAAGCCGCGGGCGGCCCCCGGCGGCGAGCTTGATCGCCCTGCGCGTCCGCGCCTTGCGCCGCTCGGCCCGTCGACTAGGATTTGCCATCGCCAGCTCCCGTTACTTCTTCTTGCCTTCCTTGCGGAAGATGTACTCGTTCGCGTACTTGACGCCCTTGCCCTTGTAGGGCTCGGGACCGCGGAATGCGCGGATCTCGGCGGCGACCTGGCCGACCTTCTGCCGGTCGGTGCCGGTGATCACGATCTCGGTGGGTTTCGGCGTCGCGATCGCGATCCCTTCCGGAATCGGATAGACGACGTCGTGGCTGTAGCCGAGCGAGAGCTGCAGGTTCTTGCCCTGCACCGCCGCGCGGTAGCCGACGCCGGTGATCTCGAGCTTGCGCTCGAAGCCCTTGGTGACGCCGGTGACCAGATTGGCGACGAGTGTGCGCGAGGTGCCCCACATGGAGCGGGCGCGCTTGGTCTCGTTGCGCGGATCGACGCGGATGCCGCCGTTCTCGAGCTTCACCACCACATCGTCGGGCAGCATGAGCTGCATGGCGCCCTTCGGCCCCTTCAGCTTCACCGTCTGCCCCTCGACGTTCGCCGTGACCCCCGAGGGAACCGCGACCGGTTTCTTGCCGATGCGAGACATGTGCGTTTCCCCGTCAGAACACGGTGCAAAGGATTTCGCCGCCCACATTGGCGTCGCGGGCGTCGTGATCGGCCATGACGCCCTTCGGCGTCGACAGGATCGAGATGCCGAGGCCGTTGTTGATGCGCGGCAGGTTCTTGACCGAGGCATAGACGCGACGGCCGGGCTTCGACACGCGCGAAATCTCGCGGATCACCGGCTCGCCGTCGAAATACTTGAGCTCGATCTCGAGTTCGGTGCGTCCTTCGCGTTCGATGCTGGCGTAGCCGCGGATGTAGCCCTCGCTCTTGAGCACTTCGAGCACGCTCGCGCGCAGCTTCGAGCCGGGCGTCGACACCTTCGGCTTGTTGCGCATCTGCGCGTTGCGGATGCGGGTGAACATGTCGCCGAGCGGATCGTTGAGAGACATCGTCCGACCCTCCTTACCAGCTCGACTTCACGAGACCCGGGATCAGCCCCTTCGAGCCGAGTTCCCGGAGCGCGATACGGCTCATCTTGAGCTTGCGGTAGAACGCGCGCGGCCGTCCCGTCACCTCGCAGCGGTTGCGGATGCGGGTGGCCGACGAGTTGCGCGGCAGGGCCGCGAGCTTGAGCGCCGCCTCGAAGCGCTCCTCCATCGGCAGAGACTTGTCGCCCACGATCGCCTTCAACCGCGAGCGACGGCCGGAGAACCTCTTCGCCATCTTGCGTCTGCGGTTGTTCTTCTCGATCGAACTCTTCTTCGCCATTCGGGTCTCCTGGGTATCCGCGTCTGAGGACGGTCGTGCCGCCTCACTGCCGGAACGGGAAATTGAAAGCCGCGAGCAGCGCGCGCGCTTCCTCGTCGCTCTGCGCCGTGGTGCAGACGGTGATGTCCATGCCCCAGACCTCGGCCGCCTTGTCGTAGTCGATCTCCGGGAAGATGATGTGCTCGCGGATGCCGAGCGTGTAGTTGCCGCGCCCGTCGAAGCTCTTGGGATTGAGGCCGCGGAAGTCGCGCACCCGCGGCAGCGCGATGTTCACCAGCCGGTCGATGAACTCGTACATGCGCGCCTTACGCAGCGTGACCTTGCAGCCGATGGCCTGGCCTTCGCGCACCTTGAAGGTGGCGATCGACTTGCGTGCCTTGGTGATCACCGGCCTCTGGCCGGTGATGAGCGCGAGGTCGTTGGCCGCCGCCTCGACCTTCTTGCGGTCGTTCACGGCCTCGCCGATGCCCCTGTTGACGACGATCTTCTCGATCACCGGCACCAGGTACGGGTTCTCGTAGCCGAACTGCTTGACGAGTTCCGCCCGCACCACGCTGTCGTAGTGCGCCTTCAGGCGCGGGGTTTGCGTCTCAGCCATCGATCTCGACTCCCGAACGCTTGGCGACCCGCACCTTCCTGCCGTCCGCATGAACCTTGAAGCCGACGCGGGTCGGCTTGCCGTCCTTCGGATCGGCAAGCGCGAGGTTCGACAGGTGGACCGGCGCCTCCTTGGAGATGATGCCGCCCTCCTGCGTCCCGGTCTGGCGCTGGTGGCGCTTGACCATGTTCACGCCGCGCACGAGCGCGCGGCTCTCGCGCGGACGCACCTCGATCACCTCGCCGGTGCGGCCCTTGTCGCGACCGGTGAGCACGATCACCTTGTCGCCCTTGCGGATCTTCGCCGCCATCACAGCACCTCCGGGGCGAGCGAGATGATCTTCATGTGGTTCTTGGCGCGCAGCTCGCGCGGCACCGGCCCGAAGATGCGGGTGCCGACCGGCTCCATCTGCGGGTTGATCAGCACCGCGGCGTTGCGGTCGAAGCGGATGATCGAGCCGTCGGCGCGGCGGATGTCCTTCGCCACGCGCACGACGACCGCCTTCATCACGTCG
>CAZIGW010000314.1:0-3235 GCA_964538565.1 uncultured Hyphomicrobiales bacterium
GACCGAATGGTTCTGCAAAGAGCTTCCCTGTCTGAGACTCGGCAGGCGACGATTTGTAGGGATGGCCAAAAAAATAAGTGAGCCGCAATATTATTGCTCGGTAATGCGCCGCCGGTGCGTAGAACTAGGCGAAGAACCAGACACCCAAGGTGGGACAAAGCGCTCTGTGGCCCGGCTAAATAAAAAAGAGCGGCGGGTTCACCGCCGCTCTGAAGGAGAACAGTCGAAATCCGGCCTGATCTAGCCACCCAAACCGACACTGAGCGAGACAAAGGGCCCGTGAAAGCTCATGGTTTCGGTGCGCCGCGTGTCGATGCCCGCATCCATCGCCCCGAAGAAGAAATCGGCGCGATAGCCGAGGCTGACTTTGGCATTCGGGAATTTGAGCGAGAGGCCGGCAAAGCCGCCGAGATTGGGGACCGTGACGGATTTGCTGCGCACATGTGGTGTTCCGCCGTGCTTATAGTGGGTGATGCGCGCGTCATAGATGTAGTTGGGCGTGTGGTGCCGGTCGTAGGCATCGGTCTTATGATCTGTCCGTGACTTTTGCCGTCCGAACAGAAGCGCCGCGTTCACGCCCCAGTCGAGGGTGAATTCCGCCGTATCGGAATTGCCAATGAAGGGCGTCGACCCGTTCCAGGAAAGCGACGGACCGATGCCATGGAAGCTGCGCTGGCTATGCGCCGTCAACGCATAGGTGTGGAAGCGCGTGCCGAGATAATATTTTGGCGCACCGCCGCCGAAGCCATATTTCTTGTATCCATACGCCTGGATGAAAGGATCGGCCTTTACCGTGGTGCTCGATTTGCTTGTGAATTGCGCAAATCGGACACCCGCATTGATGACCGACGTGGAATGCCTCCCGAATATGCCCAGGCCGACATCCCGGCCCGCCTGGAAATCCAAAACCGCATGGCTTTCGTTGTAGTGGGCATCCGCATCGGAGAACCGTACGATATTCGGTGTCGATATGTTGGTGGCATGGAAACCCATACGCGTCGCGGTGTGGACGCGATCGCCAGTCGTCTGGTGCGCATGTCTCGTTCCGTTCGAACGGCCGTAGCGAAGAGATGCGGAGAATATCCAATCCGAGCCATCCGGCATGAAAGTGATCTTCGCTTCGCCGCCAAAGCTTTGTTCGGGTGGATGCTGGGCATCGAGCGGCTGGGAATAATCGAACGCTTGCTCAGGCTGGGAGATGACTGTCGGCGTCATGCCGAAATAGCGATGGTCGAACGGGAATGGTGTCGGCGTCGGTGCACCGTTGAGGAACGGTGCAGTGAACGTATCCTGCGTGTTGCGCAGGGCTTCGAGCTGGCCGCCAAGTTCGATCCAGACGGTGGGCCTGTCGGCGTCATCGGAGGCTTGCGCGTTTGGCGCGCCAATGGCGGCGACCAGCGTGAAAGCCGATACCGTGGCGAGCAGCTTCCAGCGGAAATCTTCCTGCCGCGCTGCGTTTTGCATCAATTCGCTCATTGGTCCCCCCTTACCAATTCTTCGTGACGCGGATGCCGATCAACTTCGGATCGGTTAGGAACACGTTGGTTGTGAGCCCGCTGTCGTCGCTGTTGAGGAACGCGCCGGTGATCGCCGTCGTGTTGAACACGTTCTTATCGTAGAGCATCACCTGCCAGCCCGCCTGGTTGGTGAGGATCAAGGTCAGGTTCAGCGTCGCGTAGCCGTGCAGCTTGTCGTATTCGAGATCGTTGAAGACCCGCCAATAGGAATTGTCCTGCCAGTAGCCGTCGGCGCGCAGCGTACCCGCCCAATCGGACGACAGCGGCATGGAGTATTGCGCGCCGAGCGAAGCCGTGAACGGCGGGGCGTTTGGCATCATGTTGTGGCTCAGGTCTTTGAAGAAGCCTTCGCCGAGATTGATGGCCGGATCGTCGGAGAAATATCCGTTGCCGAAATCGATGTGATCGTCCCAGGTGCCGGTTGTGGGGCAGAGGCCGATGCGGCCTGTTGCGGCGGCAAGTGGCGCGACATAGCTGACCGGAAGAATGCAGTTCGATGGCCGTGTCGGGAACGGTTTGGCGACCATCCAATCGGTGTGGCCCGCGGTGCGATCCATCAGGTCGATGGCTTTCGAACCCTTTGCCAGCCGTGCATCTTCATAGCCGCCCGCGAAATTGAATCGCAGACCGGGGATCGGTTCCCACACCGCCTCGAGTTCGGCGCCTTTCACACGCGCGTCAAAGTTCAGATTGATGGAGGTGCGGTCGACGATTTCGGAAATCTGATAGTTCTCGTAATTGTAATAGAAGATGCTGCCATTCAACGTCAGCGCGCCGTCGAACAAGGTGTTCTTGGTGCCGAGTTCGAAGGCATCGATGAATTCCGGTTTGAATGTCAGCGGATGCACGACCGACGCCACCTGTTCGATTGTCGGATAGAACTGGCCTTCCGTGACAACAGCCGGCGGCGGGTTGGCGCCGCCTGCTTTGTAGCCATGCGCGTAAGAACCAAAAATCAGGGTTTGATCGGTGAAATCGAGTTTCGGGGTCCAATTGACCGCTGCGCGACCAGTGAGTTCGTCCCATTGCTGATCAACGACGCCGGCAACCGGATAGCCATAGGTCGAAGCAGCCAAAAGCCAGCTTGGAATCTGCGGTGCGTGCTTGCGGTCTTCCGTCCAGCGTAGGCCCGCGGTCAATTTCAGATCGTTGAAGACGCTGTAATAGACCTCGCCGAAGGTGGCATAGGAATTCAGGACGTAAGGATTCTGACTGAGGAAATAGTTGTGGCCTTTCGCGTTCAGGCTCGTAATCGGATTGGGATCCATATAGATGCAATTGGCGATGCCGTAGACGCTGGCACCTTGCCTCGGATCGCCCGGCTGCAATCCATAAGGCATACATTCGTGGTTGTCGGTGACGCCGGGGACATAAGGAAGTTCGGTGCCGTTGATGCTGCCCGTTGCGCTGACCATGTGATTGTCTTTGGCGGCGAACAGCGAGAGCGAATTGATAAAGACGTAGTAATTCTCTTCAGTTTCGTAATGCAGATAATTGCCGCCGACGCTGAAATTCAGCGGGCCGGAGAAATTGGAGGCCAACCGGAATTCCTGACTGAACTGCCATGAGCGCGCTTCGGATAGATCTTGCGCCACCAATCGGCTGCTGCAGCCAAGCTGGGGATCGCAGAAATAACCGGTGCGCTGCGCGTGATTGGGATCGAGACAATCCTGGGTGCCGCCGACACTGTATGTGGCGCCACCGTCGCAGAGATAGTT